>CAYODS010000075.1:0-15041 GCA_964402765.1 uncultured Halobacteriales archaeon | reverse complement strand
TATCCTTCGGCCTTCGGGTGGCCGTAACCGCAGTTCGAATCTGCGCCGGCCCATACCGCCCGTAACTCTTCCGCTAGGTCAAGTAACCGGCGTATTCAAACCCAGGGTGATCGTCGATGAGCGTCGACGATCCCCTCTCCGTCGATGTCGAACTCGACGGCTCCGGCAACCGCGCGCGGGCGGTCGTCGTCGAGCGCCGGGAAGTCGAGGTTGACGAGCTCTTCCAGGACGGAGAGCTCCGCCTCTGGGAAGACTCCGACGGCTGGAGCGGCTACCTTCGCGAAGAGCGCGAGGACGGCGTCGCGTACTACCGCGTGAACGGCCGTCACGACACCGACTCGTGGATCGACCACATCCGCGTCGGGGAGCGTGCCGTCGCCGACGCGGTCCGGCAGCATATTCGTGACCCGCTCGCGGGAGACGCCGGCGTCTTCCGACGGGGGTGTACCCCACCATGACGTCGGAGATCCCCGACGAGGTGAAGGAACGGCTCACCGATCTCGAGGGCCAGGTGCGCGCCCTTCACAACGCTCGCGAGTACCTGCTCGAGCAGGTCGAGGACCTCGAAGAGGAGAACGCGGAGCTCCGTGAGCGACTCGACGACGTCGAGCAGACGGCGACCACTGCGTACGGGCTCGCCGGCGAGACGTCGGACGGAGCTCGAGCGGACGGTGGTGGACCCTCGAAGCAGAAGCGCGCGGAGCTGCTCTCCCGTAACGAAGTGGTCCGGCGCGCGATCACCGGCAACAGCGACGGGGGAGCCGTGACAGTGAGCGGTGTGAAGCAGATGGCGCGCCCGGAGACGAAGCTCGGAAACAAGCAGGTCTACCGGGCGTGGCGGAAGCTCGACGAGAAGTGGCCGGCGCTGGTATACAACCGTCGCGACGACGAACTCAACCGCCTACAGGTCGACGTCGACGACCTCACCAACGACCTCGTCCGAGTCGTCGAGCGCGACCTCGATCGCGACGACCTCGTCGATCGACTAGACCGGCGTCACCAAGCACGGAGGGCGTGACAATGTCGTCACCGCCCACACGCGAGGATGGCGCTCGACCGGAGCTCGCGAAGCCGCCACCACTAGCTTACTCCTAATCTTAGTGAGAGGTTTAGTTATTAAGTTAGGGTTCGTTAGTCTGAGGTAAATCGGCTGTAGCGTCGCGAAGCGTCGCGATTAGAGGCTTTTCGAGGGAGTCATCATAGGTTCGACCGGTGACGACAGTGTCACTACGAGTATCGACTTACTCGGTCGAAGAGATTACACGGCCTTGATCAATCAAACAAGGTAATGACCAGCTATTCGGAACTGAATGACATCGCACTGGTGATGTTACAGGTGACGGGACTATTACTTCCAGTGGTCTTTCTAACTGTGAATTTTGCTAAAAAAGAAGCCTGGGGCAGACTTGCAGAGAGAGAAAGGGAGTTAGTTGCGAAACTTCTGCTAGTTATGATATCATCTCTAACTATCACCGGATTAATGGGTGCGATCGGTGTCCTTGAGTTGCCGATTAAAACACTGGTTCTCGTTATATCTGTGTGCTCGCTGGCTCTCTTCTTTGTTTTTTATGGATACTTTATCTACGTCATCTCTCCCTACTAACTCCGATTAGCACGCCAATATCAAAGCCATTCAACTTTCCCACGTTCGCGGCGTTGCGCAGCCGGCGACGCCTCCCCGCGGTAGTGCTCAAGGAAGGTTTCGAGATCGTTCCACCCGCCCCACAGGAGCGCGACCTGTTCGTCGACATCCGCGTTCGCGAGCGCGCCCGCCCAGGTCCGACGCAGGTCGTGGAACGACAGGAACGACCAGCGCTCGTCGCCGGTCTCTTCGGCGAGCAGGTCGGCGGTGTTCGTGACCCACCGCCGGAGCGTGCGGGTCGATCGGTCGATGATCGGCTCGTCGACGTCGGCGTCGCGGACGTCGCCGACGGTCCGGATCGACTCGGCAAGGGTGGGGGGTATGGGACTCTCGCGGGGCTTGTCTCCTTTCCCGTCGACGACGCGGAGCATCGTTCCGACGTCGGAGTCGACGACGTGCTTCGGGGCGACGTCGAGGACCTCGTGCGACCGGAGCCCGCACCGTGCTCCCAGCGCGAGCGCGATCCGTTGTTGCCGATCGGCGACGCGGTCGAGGAGCTGGTCGACCTCCTGGTCGGAGAGCCACACGCGGCGGCCGTCGTCGCGATCGTCGAACGGTTCGGTTAGCATATCCGGAGAACGCGCTTCCCGGACGTGAACCCCGGGGTCGGCGCCGTGATCACGCCGGCGACCGGGGGTGATTCGGGGGTGATCTGTCCGATTCCCCTCCGATTCTCGGTCATCATCACAACACCCCGGTCCCCGGTGAGCACGGATCGTCGTCGAGCTGCTCCGCCAACATCCGGAGCACATCGGGATCCATCGCGAGGTCGAGATACGCCTCCCCGATTGCGTCGGCCGCGTCCGGGGCGACGTTCGCGTCGAGGAGTACGTCTCCCTCGTCGTCGACGACTTCGATACTCAGGTATCCGGCCCAGGTCGTTCCTTCGGTCTCGTCTTCGATTGTGATTTTCATCGGTTGTAGTCCTCGAATATCGCTTCGATCGGCAGCTTGTACTGTTCGCCGCGGGAGTCGTGACCGCTCGGTCCCCACCCACCGCGGGCGCCGATCATCCGCCCGACGTCCGCCGGCTGCTTCTGCTTCAGCAGCGCGACCGGCTCGCGACCGCCGACGTCGAACAGGACGAACGCGTACCGGGCGCTCTCGTCGCGGTCGTGCTCGACGAGCTGCTCGTGCTGCTCGCGCCACAACCGGAAGCGTCCGTCGGCGCCGCTCCCGAGCTCCGAAAGCGCCGACTTGACCTCGAGGACGGCGCCGGAGTCGCGGGCGGCGTCGTACCAGGGCGCGTCGACGAACTGCGAGTACCCGGAGTAGACGTCGGTCGCGACCGTCTCCGCGAGTTCGCCGGTGTCGCCCTGGAGCCGGCGGCGCTCCGTCCGGCTGAGTCGGTGTCGCTTCACGCGTACACCTCCGGAACCGGGTCATACGTGTCGCGGTCCGACTCGGCGGGCCCCGTCATCACCGTCCACACGTAGGGGTCGTGCTCTTCGCGGATGTACTCGAAGTGGTTGTCCCGGCTGTTCGCCCGGAACACGTGCCGGTCGTTCCCCGTCGCGGGCCCGACCCAGGTGAGGATCGTCTGCCGTCGGACGGCGCTCGGGAGATCTCCCGGAGCCTGCGCGAGCACCAGCGACTTACAGCTCGAACCGTTGCCGGCGACGCGTACGAACCACTGGAGCGCGTCCTCGTCGAGCTCTGGAGCTTCGTCGTGGACGACCATCTTTCGCATATCCGAGGGGAGCGCGTCGACGGCCGACCGTAACCGTCGGTGGACCGCTTCCCAGTCGGAGTCGGTCGGCGACAGGCAGATGAACGTCTCGCCGTCTCGGATCGGTCCGGCGAGTTCGTCGACGGTCGTCGCGACCGCGTCGGCGTGGCGCTCCGGGGCGTCGTCGAGCTTGTAGTTCCCGAAGATTACGACGTCGTTCGCCTTCCGGCCCCAGTTGTCGGCCCACCACGTCGCGAGCGCGGTCTTTCCGCCGTAGTCGGTCCTCGCGCCGGTGACGCCGCAGATTAGCAGGTGCGACCGGTCGCGGAAGTACTCGCTACCCATCGATACTCGCCCCCAGGTCGGCGCTCGCGTCCTGGTCGTCGCCGGCGTCGCCGGCGTCGTCGCTCCCGTCGTTGAAGTCGAGTCGCTGCACCAGCTCCGCGAGTCCGATCAACACGTCGGCGATCGCGGGGAGTCCGTCGACGTCGGTCGCCTTCTGGATGCCGCGGAAGATCCGCGTCTCTCCGCCGAGGTCGGGGTTCCATGGACTTTCGACGTCCTCGAGGGACCGCTCGGGACCGGTCGCGAGCAGCATTTCCCGAAGCGTCGACTCCGAGCCGACGTCGGAGCTCGGCTCGGCTCCCTCCGCGGCGGCGTGGCCGTCGGTCGGCGTCTCTCCGTTCGCCCGCGCCGCGAACGCGTCCGGGTCGAAGTCGTCATCCTCACCCATCGGTCGCCACCTCGTCGGTCAGCTCGTCGAGGGTGAACGCTTCGATCCGGTCGCCGGTGTAGGAGTCGACGTCGACGACGTCGAACTCCGATAGCTGCTCACGAAGCCGATCACCGTCGATGTCCTCCCGCCGGCTCTTCCGATCGACGTAGTCCTCGACGGGGACGTACCGATCGGGGAGGTCGTCGACGTCGACCGGGTCGTCGACGTCGTCCTCGAGCTCGGGCTCCGGTGGAGCGGCGCGACCGCCGTCGGTCGTCGCTTCCTGGTCGCCGACGTCGGCACCCGATTCACCGCCCGGGTCGGTGGGATGCGAGTTCGGGGTGGGGGTATCCCGAACCGATACCCCCTCCGCGACGCCGTCCTCCGGTTCCGGTTCGTCGGTATCGTTCGGGTCGGGGGCGTCCTCGTCGTCGCGTAGTGACGGGTGACGGGCGTCCCGATCGGGGTCGAGTAGCGGTTCGTCTCGGTCACAGTTCCGCGAGTGAGCGATGATCCCTCGTCGGCTGAATACCAGCCCGCACGTCGGGCACACGCGTTCACGATCCGGATTTTCGATGTACTTCTTCCCGTTCATATCAGGACCCCCCAGACGTCCGCGGTCCAGGAAACGATACCCGACACCGACACACCGAACGCTCGCATCGCAACCACCCCGAACACCAGCCGGGCGAAGCTTCGGGCTCGCCCGTCGGCGACAGCGTCGACGAGGAGCGCGATAATGCCGGTTACAGCGATCGCCCCCACCGCGGTCAGGAAGGGCATACCCCGAATTCGGTCCGGAACCTGATAAATCGGGCAAAGGGTGGGGGGCTTAGTAACTTAATACCGGCTCGATACCCACCCATTTCGGCATATTTGTACACATCGGCCCTACCTGAAACCGGAATGGCAGAAGTACCGATTCCGTTCACGGAAGAAGAAGTCGACACAAGCTCCGGCGCCCGAGGCGTCGCGATGACCCTCGCGGCCGTCATCGCGGGCTTCGCTGTGCTCGCGTGGTCGCAGGACGTCGGGAGCTACGTCGCAGACCGGGTGAACAGTTTCCTCACGAGTCTCCTCGGCGTCGATCCGACGTCCGGAGAGAGTGACGACGGGCTGGGGTTCCTCTGACGATGCCGCAGCAACTCAGCTACGACCGGGACGCTGCCGGTGTCGGTAGCAAGGAGTCGATCCGCGCAGGAGATCTCGACCAAGACACCCTGAAGGCCAACACTGAGGTCACCGTCTTCTCGAAGCAGGTCAACGACGACCAGGCGCTCTACCACGGGTACGGCGTCCGGTCCCGGGAGTTCGCCGAAGCGTTCGTCGGACTCGACCTCGTCGCGTCCGGGAACGGCACCGGCGCCGCCGGTGACGAGATCGACGGCGACGTCGTGCTTGCGGTGTCGGACTCCGAGGGCGATCGCGTGCTCGCGTCGACGACCTTCGAGTCGCTCGAGGAGCTCCGAGACTCCCTCAACGAGTCCCGGAGCGACCGGATCGTCGAGCCCGCGCACACGGCCGACGGCAACGTCGCCGGTCCGGGGCGTCGGCTCGAGATCTTCATCGAAGCCGATTCGTCCTCGGACGGCTACGAGATCGACCCGAGCGCGTCGAGTGGGAAGCTCTACTACGGCAAGATCCAGAACTGAGGGAGGTTCCGATGCCCTCTCAGGATCGTCGCGACACCATCCATTTTTCTGAGTCGGTCGCCGCGGGAGCGACGGTCGAACTCACGAAGGAGATGGAACGGAACGCGACCATCGAACGGATCGACGTCCGGATCTACCGCGGCGCGGAGTTCGCCCTCGAGGTCGAGCCGTTCAAACACCCGCAGCCGGGGGAGACGGCCCGCAAGGAGCCGCTGCTCCAGTACCGCGGACGGGAGTTCGTCGCGGGCGACGCAGACCGGTTCAGCTTCCCGGTCGCCCGGGAGGTCGAGTCGGGTCAGGAGCTCGGCGTCAAGGTGCGGAACACCGCCGCGGAGTTCAGCTACGACTTCAACGTCTCGATCATCGTCGAGTACGCGGAAGGATCCGACCGTACAGTCTCCAGCCTCATCGGAGGGATCTTCAACTAATGCCCAGTGAGCAATTCAGTCAGGCAGTCCGCGGGAGTAGCGCCGAGCCTGTCGGTGTCGCACAGACCGGCAGTCTGGAGACCAACGACTACGACTACGGCGACGGGTTCGACTTCGATGGGAGCGCCTACCCACACCAGATCAACCCCGCGCGGGTGATCCACGAGCTGATCGTGACCCAGGCGGGCGACGTCGACGTCGAGATCTTCACCACCGCCGGGGAGAACTTCACCCTTCGACTCGCCGGTGCGACCGGCACGTTCGATCGGTGGAACATCGACAAGGTCGTGTTCTCCGATCCGCGTGGGACCGGCGCCGCTCTCAGTGGGGGGTGGGCCGGCGAATGAGCGATGTCGATTCGCCAGGTGTTGACGAGGAGGAAGTTCAAGAACAGTCGCTTATCCACAGCGATGGCTTCGCGCCGGGGTTCGCAGGATGACGGCGGAAGATAAGAGCGAGATAGGGTACGTACCGCTAGACGGGAACGACGAAACGCTCGTGAGTAAGACGGTCCCAGGCGGCGAACTGTGGTACGTGGATTCGATAACGGCCCGCATTAACAACGCCAACGGCAATTCCGGCATCGCCGTGGATATACTGGTAGACGAACACCGGGTGATCTACAACAGCGTAGACACGAACAACCTAAACAACGGAACGGGAACTGTTGAAGGTACCACGGGCGTTGGGGTCTACGCTCCGGCGGGGACGGAAATAAACATAGAACAGCGTGACGCGGGCGGCGATTACACCGCGTATATCGTTGCGATTCGGAGGGTGCTATGACGCACCGGCCCGCGATCCTCTCGGAGAAGATCGACCGGCAGCAGCGTGTAACGTGTGACGCCGACCGCCTGAAAGCGATGCCAAAGTCTGACAGACCGAACGGAGCGTCTCTAAACGACGTGCGGAACGCTTACGCCGACGCGATGGAAGAACTGGCCGACGCTGGCGGATCGGTCGCCGCGGTCGAATCGGTTGAGCTGCCGAGCGACCGGCTCGAAGGAGGGTCGGCCTGATGGGGTACGCCTGGACTGGCGGCGGCCCGGCCGACTTCGACTCCGGCGGTGGCGGGTCCGACTCCGACTCCGGCGGCGGGGGCGGCGGCTCCGATGATGACGGCCGTGACCCCTACGCTGGCGGGTACTACGAACCTGACGACGACTCCGGGTCGGACGGCGGCGTCGACGGCGTCCGCGACGACCTCGTCGACGACGTCCTTGACGGCGACGGATCGAGCGGATCCGACCCGCCCGCGAGCGACGTCGGCGGTCCGGGCGAGAGCGCGCCCGAGCCCGGCGGGGCCGACCCAGCCGACGGGTCCACGCCCGACAGCGGCTACAACCCCGGCGGCTCCGACTCGACTCCGAGCCCCGCCCCGGACCCAACACAGGACGACACCGATCAGTCGCCTCCTGACGGTCCCACCAACACCGACGGGATCGACCGGGACTCCGTGCTCGACTACATCGAAGAGATCGCCAACAACGGGAGCAACGGGCCCGGACCGGGCGGTTCCGACCCGCCCGCGCCTGACGTCGGTGGTCCTGACGGCGCCGCCCCCGACAACGGGCCGGGGGTCGGCGTGATCGTCGCGATCGGCGTCGCGCTGCTCGGGCTCGTCGCGGCTGTGGCGTCCGGGGAGGGGTAACTATGGGAGTGTTCGACGGCATCCAGCGGAGCATCGCTCGGCAGTTCGACGACGAGCCCGGCGGCGGCTTCGCCGATCCCGACACCTGGGCGCCGACCGACGAGTCGGACGAACCGGGAGAGGGTCCGCTCGGACGACAGTTCGGCGACGGGTCGAACAGGTGGATCCCCGGACTGATCGAGACTGTGCGGAACCCGATCGATCGGGCGACCAACCCTGTCGACACGATCGCGGGCGCGGCGGACGCGGCGGCGCTGAACTTCGACGAGGGCGTCGGCGGGCTCGCGTCCCTGTTCGACGGGGAGCCCGGTAACTCAGCCGGTCCGGGCGACGACAACGTCTGGAACCAGACGCCGACCGCCGGCGGCGGGCTCGTCGTCGTGCTCGTCGTGCTCGTCGTCGCCGGTGTCGGCCTCTACCTGCTGCGGCCCGTGCTGGAGATTGTCGCGGGGGTGACCGGGTAAGATGGTGCTGGTCGACGTCGGATGGTTGGGCTCGCCGGTCGACGTCGCCACCTTCGTGATCGTGCTGACGATGCTCGTGTTCCGACTCCGCCCGCGCCTCGAAACCGTCGCCGCCGGGCTCGTCGCACTCGCGGAGTGTCGCGACGACGTCGACGACGATCGCCTTCGCGACGAGCTCGACGTCGACGACTCCGCGGTCGAATCACTCCGCCCGCGCGTCGTCTACCGCGATGGGGAGGCCGCCGATGAGTAGCCTGAAGCAGCTCCGAAAGCGGTTCATCGGGGCGATCGGCGTCCGCGCGACGCACGCGCTCCAGGACGGCGCGACCCTCGGCACCGTGTTCTCCCTATCGCTCGTCTACCCGCCCGCGGTCGCGCTCCTGGCCGCGGGTCTCGGGATCGACGGCGTCCGACCGCGTCGGGTCATCGCACAGGCCGACGAGCTCGTCCGCGTCGACGACATCAAGCCGAACCCGGAGTACTTCGTCGGCGGCTTCGCCGGCGGCGCCGTCTCCGGCGTCGGCGTGGGTACGGTCCTCCGGACCGTCGCGACGTGGTCCGGGATCACACTCCCGCTATGACGTCCTGGGACGATCTCGAGGACGTCGACGAGTGGGACGCGGTCGGGGAGCATCCCCCGCGGCGGGATCCCGTCCGCGAGAAGCTGCTCGGCGTCGGCGTCTGAAGACTCTCCGTTCGTCGCGACGAGTTCGAGTAACGCCGAAAGGACTTACATCAGCGAAAGCGTATTCAGTGACGTGAGTGCTCTGCCAGGCCACGTCCGGGCGGATATGGCCGAAATATTCTCGTCAATGGTGAGAGCACCGATAGCGTTAGCCGCCAATGCGGGCATTCTCGCGATCCTCTCTTATCCGATAGTGCTGCTTGTTGGTTTCCCGGATCTCTACACTCTCCCGATCATTGACTCTAGTCAAACCTTGGCCTATGCGTTCGCGTCAGTGATGGGGTTCAGCTTGTATATCGCATCGCTGAACGTTCGTGAGGACAACTCCGGTTCATCCGGGGGTTCTCAAGACTCACAGGATGACGAGGGGTCGGAGATAGATACACTATCCGAGGCACCACGTCTGATATTCGAGGTCCTGGCAGCCATCACGATGATCCTGTTGTTCCCCGTCTCGGGGGTCGTCTTGGGAGTCCTCGCCTCGACGTACGTCTCGCCGGTCCTCGGCATTGTAGTCGCAGTCTGGTACCCGGCGTTCGACCTGTGGCTCTATTCGAAGATCGGCCGGCCGGTCACCCCCGTCACCCTCGCCCTGATTCCGCTCTATGCGCTAGTCGCCGTCTGGACCGGGATGATCCTCGCGTTCACACTACTCCTCGGGCTGGCTATCGGTACGCCATTGGCTGGCATCGAAGGGATTGCCGATGCCTTGCCGGACGACGGAGATCTCTCCCTCGGTGGGCTCGAACTGCGTCGACCCCCGACTCGGTAGTCACTCCGCGAGCGTCGAGCACCAGAATACTGTGAGGAAGAGCCCGTAGGTGCCACCGAGAACCGACATAAAGGCGGTTATAACCTCAAACGTAGGTCGGTTGAAGTAGATAAAAACGGCTGCTGCGATCGGGGCGAACACGGCGGCCAGGCCAGCGGGGTACCACTCGTGAATCAGCTTCACGAATATAACGGATGGACGACCCGTATTTCGTTCGTCGTCCCATTCCTCGCGAACCCACTCTTTCGTGTACCGAGAGGGATCGTCGCTCACAGATAGTTCATTCTGAGCGGTAGATTAGTTTGATAATCGCTGTTTGACGGGTCTCATCAGAACCATCTTCCGTATGCAATTAATGCAATAAGTGCTGCGAACCCAAACATCGCCCACGCGACCTCTGTAGTAACCACTGAAAACCCGAACGGAGAGTATGATCGGGCGAGCATCCCCTCATTTACCGCATAGAGGATACCGAACGCACCTGCCCCGATCAGAATATATCTTGGGAGCCCCCCTGGATCAATCGCCATCCTTGCGTTAGAGAGGATCGTTACTCTGCTCGTCGTAGTCGTGCGGCCCATTCTTTCGCCGGTCGACCTCCTTCTTCACCGCCGCTTCAATGAGCTCTTGGCGCTTGTCGTATTCGTAGGGCTCGAAGATCTCGTCGAGATACCCGTCGACACCGTACACGGTCTCGACCGCGTATCGTAGCCAAACGGTCCGGTTTTGGCCCTGGATCAGCCGATTTTCGATCCACTCGTTGATGTCGTCCTCGTACGTCAGCGTGGTTCGTGCCATTAGTGAATCATTCAATCGCCCGCACACTAAAATACGACTAATTGCTGATGATTTGATGCGCAAGATTATAGTACATCAGTGATTCATTGATGATCGTATGGCACTATCAGTGAATGTGACCATCGCGATGCCGCCGGAGATGGTGACGGAGGTCGACGACGAGGCCGACGCTCGCGGAATGAGCCGAGCCGAGTACGTCCGTCACCTGATTCGGCAGGCTGAGGACTCGCCATTTGAAAAACCGACCGCGCTCGACGCCGCGGGAGAATCGAATGAGGGGGCAGCGTAACCCATGTCCAGTGACCCACGCTCCCCCGACTCCGACAACGCAGACGCGCCCGAAAAAGACGGCGACGCGTTCGCCGAACGCGTCGACGAGCTCTACCGCGACGCGACCGACGGCGTCGACAACGCGGACCCGGCTGAAACGATGTTGTACGCCCGATGCTGCGCCGCCGCCGAGGTCGCAGCGAACCACGACGACGTCGCGATGTACGGGGTCCTCGGCGTGATGACGGCGGCGCTGCGAGAGGCCGCCGAGCAAAGCGGGTTTGACTTCGAGGACGTTCTCGATCGGGCTCGCGAGATCCACGTGGAGGAATCCGAATGACGGAGCTCCCCCACAAGGCGCGGCGGGTCGATCCGTTCGCCGCTCGCGACCAGCAGAGCGAAAGCTTCCGCCGCGCCCGCGACGAGGACGTCGTCGTCGACGAGAGCAAGACGCCCAACCGGTCACACGTCCGCGTCGGCGACGGCGACGTTCACGACGTCGCGCTCGTCGAGGATCCGGAGGGATACGTCGGCTTCTGTGACTGCGACGGGTTCGCGTTCCACGAGGACCTCCCCGGTGGCGCGTGCGCCCACATCGTCGCGCTCGCGATGGAAGTGATGTTCGACGACGGGCTCATCACCACGCTCGACGACGTCGTCGAGCCCGGCGGGTCCCCGGTCGACGCCGGCGACGACCAAGAGGACCAGGACGACGGCGACGTCGAGATCGTCGACGTCGACGGGGAAACCTCCGGGGAGGATCGGGGAGATCACGGCGGGAGCCCCACCCCCGAGCCCTCCGAACCCCCCACCCGAGAGCTCGCCGATCCCTTCGCCGGCGCGCTTGAGGACGTCGACGACCGCTTCGTGATGACCCTCGGCGGGGACCCGTACATCAAGCGCGAGGGGTTCCAACGGCTCGCCCGTCGTGAGGACTACCGCGTCGAGACGGAAATGCGGACCTGGGCGAGCGACACCGACAACGAGCTCGCCGAAGCCCGCGCCGTCGTTCGCGACCAGGAGGGCGACGTCGTCGCGACCGGCACCGGCACCGCCTACCTCCCCGACGAGGACCTCTCCGGAGCGACCGGGAACCTCAACGAACTCGCGGAGACGCGCGCGCTCTCGCGAGCGATGGGGTGGGCGACCGGCGCCGGGCTCTCCGCGGTCGAGGTCGACGCGAGCGCGGAGTACGACGACCGCGACGTCGCGACCGACGGAGGACGGTGATGTCGCTCGACTGGCCCGACGAGTTCGAGCGCACGCCCGACGCGGAGCGGACGTCGTACCCCCACGGCTTTCAGCTCACCCGCCGGGAGGCGTTCGAGTCGATCCTCGACGAGCTCCAAAAGATGGACGTCCGGAACGTCCAGGTCGAGACCGCCGCGCCCCACACCGCTAAGAATCCGAGCATCCCGTACAAGGATCGGAACCCGGAGGATCCCGGAGTCGTGGTGTACTTCGAGCGCGACGGTCGGCAGTTCGCGGTCCCGTGCGATCGGTGGGACAACCTCAGGGACAACGCCCGGGCGATCGCGCTCTACCTCGACGCGAAGCGAGCCCTCGAACGCTACGGGGTCCAGACCGTCGAGTCGGAGTTCACGACTCAGGCGCTCCCCAGCGGCGACGAGGACGCCGTCGTAGCCGAGGAGCCGGCAAACGAGGTGCTGGGGGTTGCCCCCGACGCTCCCGACGACGTCGTTGAAGCGGCGGCGCGCCGGCTTTCCGCGAACGTCCACCCGGACAAGCCGGAAGGCGACGAGGAGGAGTTCAAGCGGATCCAGCGCGCGAGGGACCGGCTTCTGGGGGACGAATGATGGACGTCCGACCGATGGACCGCGCCCGGCGCGTCGGCTACGTGGTCGCACAGACGCACCTCCCGGAGTTCGTCGACGACGTCCACCTCTACCCCGAGACCGATGGGACGTGACCGCGACCCCGGGGCGCTCACGCCGCGCGACGCCGTCGAGCGCTACCTCCAGCGCCGGCAGGCAGACGCGACCGAAGCCAGCATCCACGGGTGGCGCTACCGGCTGAAGCTGTTCGTCGAGTGGTGCGACGACGTCGGGATCGACCGCGTCGACGAGCTCGGCCGGCTAGATCTCGACGAGTACTACGGCCACCGGAGCGCCGAGGTCGCGCCGGCCACGCTCGAGGGCGAGATGTGGACGATGAAGATGTTCGTCCAGTTCCTCGAACAGCTCGGCGCCGTCGACGAGGACCTCTCCGACGCGGTCCGGATCCCCGACGTCGACGAAGACGACCGGTCGAACGACGTCCGGCTCGACGCGGCGGAAGCGCTCCCGCTCATCCAACACTACCGGGAGAGCGACCTGCGCGCGTCGCGAGCGCACGCGTTCCTCGAACTCGCGTGGGTCACCGGGGCACGGAAGAGCGGGCTCCGGGGGCTCGACCTCCGCGACGTCCACGCCGACGAGAACTACGTCAAGTTCGTCGATCGTCCGGGGACCACGTTGAAGAAGGGGAGCCGCGGGGAGCGCCCGGTCGCGATCCCGCCGACCACCGCCGACGTCCTCGAGGAGTACATCGATGGCGCTCGGTTCGACGTCTACGACGAGAACAACCGCGCGCCCCTGATCACGAGCCAGCGGGGACGGCCGGCGACGACGACGTACACGTCGTGGTCGTACCTCGCGACGCTCCCGTGTATCCGGACCGCGTGCCCGCACGGTCGCGATCGCGCGACCTGCGAGTACGTGAAGCGCGCCCACGCGTCGAAGTGCCCGTCCTCGAGGAGCCCGCACAAGATCCGGACCGGGTCGATCACCTGGCAGCTCGACCTGGGGATCCCGCCGGAGGTCGTCGCCGAGCGGGTGAACGCATCGCTCGAAACGATCGAACAACACTACGACGTCGCCTCCCCGCGCGAGCGGATGGAAGAGCGCCGTCGACAGTATGTCGAGGAAATAGACCTATGACTCCGAAACCGCACGACGAGAAGCATCGAGAGAAGGGTACGCTAACCCGACAGTTCCACGCTGCGCCGGCCCACTTTCACCCCACTTCGCGACGACGAGCGTAGCGAGGAGTCCGTAGTGGGTGTGAAATACACGCCAAGCAGATTCGAGCAGGGAAGTCACAGCCCGCGCAGCGAAGCGAGCAGGAATGTCTTCCCGAGTTCGATATCTGCGCCGGCCCACTTCTACCCCTGACCGATTGCGAGGAGCGTCAGCGACGAGCACGGCCAGGGTGGTGTAGACGAACACCACGCCGACCCCGGTCAACGAGAGGCGTTCGGGTTTCATCGTGGATCGACCGCGGCGCCGACGCCACTTGATGCGAGGTCACCGTGAGCGCGTTTTGGGCCGAATTACCCCCGAATACGGGGTTGATCCGGGCTATCGGCCGTCGGACCGGAGCCGACGCGCTCGGAGACGAACGCCGAGCACTGGAACGGCGGCGCGCGATCGCGCGGACGCGTCACGTGACGGCCGCGACGATCACCGCCCCGTTCCAGACGGTGACGACGACCCCGAGCGCACACAACCCGAGCGGGACCCCGATGCTGTGCGGCCGGGGGACGACCCTGGAGAGCACGTACAGCCCCGCGACCACCCCGAGCTTCAGCGGGAGAACCAGCCACACCCCATAGCTGTCGACCAGCCACACGACCGCGGGGCTGGCTTCGACGACCGTCCGCAACCGGAGTCCGACGAGCGTGGTCGCCAGGTCGCCGACGACGAAGAACGCGACCGCTCCGTACCACCACAGCGGCCGCAGGTCGTCCAGGGCGTCTATCGAGTCAGAGGTCATGCTCGTGTCGTTCTCCCCTCGCCGGCGTGCCCCGCCTTTGGAACCGCCCGGGACCACCGATCCGAGGGGCAGCCGTGGTTACCACCACGTGGGTTAGACAATCATCTAACAGTTCCGGTCGGGGAGCCGTCCGGTTCAGAACACCACGTACGCGACCGCGTACGCGACCGCGGCCAGCGTGAGCGCCGCAACGCCGGCGACGACACCGACGGACGCCGGCCCGACTCGACGTCCGAGCACGTCGGCGTCGGGAGCGTCGGCCGCACCGCTCCGAGCCGCGGCGGCGCCCGCCCACGCGCCGACGACCGCGGCGAACGGGACGACCGTGGCCCCCAGGACGTGCGCGTCGACGATCGTCGGCCGCGGGAGGATCACGACGGCGGGCGCGTACGCGACCCCGACGCCCGCCCGCGGGTCGATCGCGTCCCGAAGCCGGTCCGCGTGGCCGGGGGCGCCGCCGTACAGCCGGGAGGCCACCGCGATCCCGGCCCACACGGCCGCCAGTTCCACGAACAGCACGC
>CAYODS010000074.1:4525-15073 GCA_964402765.1 uncultured Halobacteriales archaeon | reverse complement strand
GTACACCGCCCTGGCGCGGTGTGCACTGGCCGCCGGGGCGGTGTACAGCGACGCCGCGCCGGTGCGGTCGGGGTCGGCGGCCAGCGCCTCGGCCACGCGGTCGACCTCCCCGGCGAGCGCCCCGGGGTCGGTGCCCGCCAGTCGCCGGACCGCGTCGGCGGCGAACCAGGCCGGTCGCGCCGGCCGGTCGCCCGTCGCGACGGCGACGACCGTCCCGGCGTGCGGGCCGACGAGGTCGGGGTGGGTCGTGGCGAGGGCACGGACGGCGGGCGTGGCGGCGTCCCGGTCGTCGGGGTCGCCCCTCGCGAACGCCTCGAGGACGTCGCCGGCGACGGACTCGACGGCGTCGGGGTCGTGCCGGGCGAGGTGTCCCAGCGTCTCCGCGAGGTGCATCCCGGTCTCAACGTCCTCTGTCCCCTCGAAGGCGTCGGCGATCTCCTCGACGGGGTCGATCCGCCCGGGGAACGCCCCGGCGACGTTTGCGATCGTGGCGGCGGCGTCGGGCGCCGCCGCGGGGTTGTCGAGCACGGCGGCGACCAGGCCGGGCACCGCCATCACCACCTCGTCGGGGGCGTCCGCGCTGCGGTGCCGGAGGTACCGGGCGGCGCCGGCGGTTTCGGGGCCCCCCTCCGACAGCGTCTCGGTCGCCTCGAGCACCGAGGACACGTCGGCGGCGACGGCGTTCGCCCGGAGGTCGTCCCGCACGCGCCGGTACAGCACGCCGAGACCGAGCGGGTACCCGCCGACGACGACCGTGCCGCCGAACAGCAACAGCAGGTTGAGGGCGGCGCTTCCGGACGCCGCCCCCACCAGCGCGACGACGCCGGCGACGACCACCACGTACAGCGGCGCGAGGAGCCGTCGGCCCGCGAGCGCCTCGACCGGTCTCGGCGTGGTGTCGGCGTCGGCGACCGCGGGTTCGAGTTTCCGCACCGACACCAGTGCGGCCAGGAGCCCGCCGATCGACAGCCCGAGGAACGCGGCGCCGACGATCGACCGCGACAGGCCGACGAGCTGGAGCAGGATCGCCGCGGGGTAGGCACCGAGCACCGCGCCGCCCCCGAGGACGGCCCCGAGCCACCAGCCGGTCGGCTCCTCGCCGCCCGTGACCTGCGTGCTCGCCCGGTAGCGGCCCGTCCGCAGGTCCACGTCGCCGCCGAGGTGTCTGCGGGCCACCCGCTCGCCACCCTCGGCCTCCCTGACCATCTCCACGAGCCCGGGGCCGTCGATCAGGGTCACGTCCAGTTCCTCCCCGGCCTCGCGGGCGCCGCGGGTGAACGAACTGGTCGTCACGATCACCGTCTCGTCGACGCCGGACTGCCTGGTGAGGGCGGCGTACTGGCGCACGTCGCCGATCCCGACGGTGTTGTCGGCGGCGTACCGCTTCACCTGGATCGACTGCCGGCGCCCGTCGGCCGGTCGCTTGGCGTCCACGTCGACGCCCATGTCCCCGGAGCGCTGGGAGACGGCGGCGTTCCAGCCGTACAGCGACCACAGTTCCGCGACGAAGTGCTCGAACGCGTAGGGGTCCATCTCCCGCAGCGCCGACAGCGAGACCGCACCCTGGTTCGCCATCCCTTCGGAGTCCGATCCTCCCGCCCGGGTTAAATCTCCGACGGTGCCCTGGACTCGACACGCGTATGAGGCTTCGCCGTCCACGCCCGCCAATGACGAACCGCGACGAGTACTACAACCGCGCCAAACAGGAGGGGTACCGCGCGCGGTCGGCGTACAAGCTCCGCCAACTGGACGACGAGGCGACCCTGCTGTCCCCCGGGGACACGGTCCTCGACCTGGGGGCGGCGCCCGGTGGCTGGCTCCAGGTCGCCGGCGAGCGCGTCGGCGACCGGGGGCGCGTGGTCGGCGTCGACCGCCAGGCGATCGACGATCCGGAGGTGCCCGCCCGCATCGAGACGGTCCAGGGTGACGTGACCGAGGCGGAGACCGTCGCCGCCCTGCGACGGGTGCTTGAGGCGGACACCACCGACGGCAGCGACGACCTCCGCGGTGAGCGACCCGTCGACGTCGTCGTCTCGGACCTCGCGCCGAACATGAGCGGCGACTACGACCTCGACCACGCCCGCTCGGTGCACCTCGCCCGGCAGGTGCTCGCCGTCGCCGAGGACCTCCTGGTCGCCGGCGGTGACATGGCCGTGAAGGTGTTCGAGGGCCGGGACATCGAGGACTTCCGTGACGAGGTCGAGGACGCCTTCGAGTACGTCCGCACGATCGAGCCCGACGCCTCCCGGGCGTCCTCCTCGGAGGTGTACGTCGTCGGGAAGAACCGCATCACGGCCCCCGTTCGAGCGGGCGACCGGATCGAACTCACCGTCGAGGACGAGGGCAGCGAGGGCGACGGCGTCGCCACCGTCGAGGGGTTCACGCTGTTCGTCCCCGGCGCGGACGTGGGCGAGAGCGTCACCGTGGAGGTGACGGACCTGAAACCGCGGTTCGGGTTCGCCGAGCGAGTCGAGGACTGAGCCGCCGCCCCGGCGGTCAGTCGGCGGAGGTAACCTCGCCCTCGGGTGGGCGACCCCGTGCGCGGCGTGGCAGCGTGAGCAGCCACAGAAGCGCCAGCCCGGCGCCGAAGGCCACGCACACCGGAACGGCGATGATGAACATGGTGATGGTGCCGCCCGGCAGCGCCAGTCCGGAAAGGGCGAAGACCGCGAGGACGACCTCCCGCCAGCGCCGGCGCATCGTCTCGTAGGAGACGATCCCGCCGCGGTCGAACAGCCACATCGTCACCGGGATGTCCGCCAGCAGCCCCACGCCCAGCGTGGTCATGATGATGAGCCACATGAACGCGTTCAGCCGGTAACTGATCCGCATCCCCGCCGCCAGCGCGTCGTTGACGAGGAAGGAGATGATAGCCGGCGAGGCGTAGAAGAACCCGAAGAGGCTGCCGGCGACGATCCCGGCGAACAGGGAGCCACCCCACACGAGAAACACCCGGCGGTCACCGCCAGTCGCCAGGCCACGCTGTTTCACAGCGGGCCAGGCGTAGTACAGCACCACCGGCAGCGTCGCGAGCACGCCGACGATCGTCGCCACCTTCACCTCGAAGATGAGGTGCTCGACGGGGTGGAGGGCGATGATGTAGTTCGCGCCACCGGGCGAGGGATCGCCCCCGAGCGGCGGCTGGACGACGCCCGCGCCACTCGCGACCCCGCCCAGTCCGGCGCTCGTGTCGAGCGTGGCACTCGCGGTGTCGTACCGCACGGAGCCGATCATCTGACGCAACAGCGTCGGCTCGACCTGCCGGAAGAAGGTGCTCTTTATTGTTCCCAGTCCGCCCTGGTACAGCCAGAAGAACACCGCCGCCAGCGTGCCCATCAGCACGCCGACCACCCGAAACGCTTTCGAGGTGAGGCTCTCGACGATGAACGCGATGTCGTAGTAGTAGCCGCCGACGTCCTCCTCGGTGGTCTCCTCGTCGGTGAATGGGTCCATCATGCCGGCGGCGGTGCTGGCGACGACGTTGTCCTCGCCGTCTTCGCTCCCGCCGGACGCGTCCGACTCCGCGGGGGCGTCGTCCTGCTCCTGGATCTCGTCGAACCGGTCGAGGACGAGTTCGGCCTTCTCGGGGTCGTCCTCCGCCTCCATGGCCCGCCCGGCGATGGCGACCGCCTCGTCCTCGGTCAGGTCGGCGAACGCCTCCGGCGGGGCGGCCCGAACGCCGTCGGCGTCCAGCTCCCCGAGGTCGACCTCGGCGGGGTCGGGGGTGTGCGAGCGGCCCCCTCGCGGCTCGACGGGCTGGGTGAGCACCCACACCGAGAGCCCGAGCAAGACGACGAGCATGACGATCGCTCCCGTCGCGAGCCCGAAGACGGCGACGCCGAGGTCGCCGCCGACGCCGACCAGCCCCTCGACGCTGAGCCGGCCCGGACGGACGACGCCGGGGATCGACGGGCGGACCTCGCGGTTGACGTAGTCGAGTGCCCCCTCGCGGGCGGCGGCGCCGCCGGCGACCGCGGCCACGACGAACAGCGCGACGAAGCCGGCGACGCCCTGGCGCACGGAGACGGCGTCCTCGTCGGCGGCGCTGCGCCGGCGGGCGTTCGTGATGAGCTTCGAGAGGCCGAGACTGAACAGGTACAGCGAACACAGCGGCAGCGCCCACATGATCTGGGTGAAGGGATCCGGCGGCGAGAACAGCGCGCCGAAGGCGAAGATCCCGACGACTGCGTACTTCCAGCGGTCCCGGAACGTCTCGTAGGGGACGATCTCCGTGTAGGTGAGCACGCTCATCACGAGCGGCAGCTGCGCGGCGATGCCGAACGACACCGTCAGCAGGACCAGAAACTGCACGTACAGCACGATGTCGTACTCGGGGTTGACCGCCGCCTGGATGGCGTTGGTCGCGAGGAAGTTGAACATCGCGGGGAAGAAGACGACGTAGGCGTACAGCACCCCCCCGAGAAACAGCACGGAGCCGAGCACGGCGAAGGCCACCTGTTTCGCCCGCGAGACGGGGACGACGGAGGTGTACCCCCGCTCGCGCAGCGAGTCACGCGAGAGGTAGACTAGAAGTGGCACCGCAAAGAGGATCCCGATCACCAGCCCGATCTTCACCTGGACGAGGATCACGTCGAAGGGCGTCCGGGTGATGATCCGCAACTCGTTGGAGACCGCCTCTGACATCTGCGAGCGGGTGTTCTCCCGGAGGAAGTCCCAGACGAACGCCTGCAGGACGAGGATCGTCCCCATCAGCCCGGCGACGAAGGCGATGAACACCTTCTGGAGGTGCCGCTGGGTGGCACCCAGCATCGCGCCGACGGTCTCGCGACCGGACTGCACTGCACGGGCGGTGTCCTCGTCCAGCGCGGAACTCATCGTGACGACGATGGCGGACTCGCGCCTATCAATCTTTGTCACTGACGCCGCCCGCGCGACGGGGGCGTCCCCGGCCCCTGGTACCCCCGCCGGAGGAAAAAAGGACTATAGGCGGTCGAACACTTGCCCGTGGTACATGGACGAGTCGGAGGAGGGTCGCGACGACGCCCGCGACGCCGACCCCGCGGGCGAGGACTCCGACACGATCCCCGACGCCGACACCCACGAGGAGAACGGCGCGTCGCCGGACTCCGAGTCCCCGTTCGCCTTCGACCAGTCGCTGCCCGACTCTCCAGACGACGACACCGACAGCGAGAACGGGCCATCCGACACAGACGCCGACACCGGGAGCGAGAGCGATCCCGCCGACACGGAGACGGACACTGACGCCGCCGAGTCCGGCGGTGGGCTCACCCGTGTCGACCCGCCGGACGACCCGCCCCGGCCGGACAAGCCACCGAGACCGTCCGGGGGAGAGGACGGCTCGGCGGGGGGACTCCGCCGGATCGACGACGCCGACGACACCTCGCCGTCGACGGGCGAGGCGGGCGACGGTGACGGCGACGGCGAGGACCCCCCCGCGACGGGCCACGGTGCCCACCCCGCCGAGCGCCACGACCCCGTGACCGGCGTCGGCGGTACGCCGCCGGCGGGCCACGCCGCCGGCGCCCCGACCCCCGGCGAGGATTCCGACCCTGACGCCGACGCCGACTCGGGCGACGCCCCCGAGTCGGTGGCGAACGCCGGCAGCCCCGCCCCGGTGCCGTCGACGGGCGAGGCGGACGACGGCGACGACGGCACGACCCAGGCGGCCCCCGGTTCTACCGCTCACGCGGAGGCGGCCGCCGAGATGGCCGACGACGTCGGGCAGCCCTCACCCGCCGAACTCGGCGCCGCGCCGGCGGGCACCCCGAGTGACCCCGCCCCCGACTTCGGTGACGACGGCCCGCCGGACGACGAGGAGATGCCGCTGTCGGCCCACGTCGAGGAGATGATCCGTCGCCTCGCCGTCGTGGTGATCGCCGCCGGACTGGCGACGGCGTTCACCTTCCCGATCGCCACCCGGCTGATAAACGCCATGTGGTACGGCGTGTTGCCGGCGAACGTGCCGCCGCCGACGCTGTACGGTCCCCTGGAGAAACTGCTGGCCGAGATCAAGGTCGCCAGCCTCGGCGGGATCCTGATCGCCCTGCCGGTCGTCGTCTACGAGACGTACCTGTTCATGCGGCCGGGGCTGTACCCCAAGGAGCGCCGGTACTTTCTGGCGGCGGTGCCGACCAGCCTGGTGCTCGGCTCGATCGGCATGGCCTTCGCGTACTTTCTGGTGTTGCCGCTCCTCTTTCGATACTTCATCACCTACTCCGAGAGCGCCGTCGACGCCCTGCCCTTTGGCCTGCAGGTGACCTTCGACCTCATCGTCTCGCTGCTGGGGGCGTTCGCGCTGGTCTTCCAGATTCCCCTGCTGATCATGCTCGCCGTGATGATCGGCGTGGTCACGCGGCGCTGGCTCGAGCGCCAGCGGCTGCTGTTCTGGGGACTGTTCGTCGGGATCGGCTTCTTCATCAGCCTCGGTGACGCCACCGGCACGGCGCCGCTGATCATCGGCGCGACGATGATCGGCCTGTTCGAGGGGACGCTCGCGCTGCTGCGGTGGACCGGCCGGAACTGACCGCGGTGGTGGACCGGCGGGTCCGACGCGGGACCGAGAGGCTGAAACGGCCCAGGCGCCTGCAGAGGATGTGCAGCGGCGCTCGTACCTGGCTGCGGTCGCCACGCTCGCCTCCGGGGCAGTGAGCGGCTGTCTCGATCTCCTCGCCTACGACGACCCGACTGGCGAGCCCGCACTGGAGAGCGACCGTCCGGCGGTCGACGAGACCTTCGTCGCCGGGCCGATGGAGCCACGCTGTCCCCGCGGGGAGTTCCCGCCGATGTCCGAGCGCAGTTTCCCGGTCCGGCAGGTGCCCGCCGACCGCGACGTGGCGACGGTCCAGGCGTTCGCCCGGGAGAACCTGGGTGACGACACCGTCGACCTGCGCGCCGAGCGACCGCGCCGACTCGGCTGGCGCGGCCAGGAGTACGACATCGCGAGCCGTTACAACTCCGAACGGTACTTTGTCGGCTGGGCCGGTGCCGACGGCGACGACCGCGCGGTACTGGTCGTGCTCCACGAGAGCTACACCGACCTGGTCGTGTTCGAGACCGCGGACCGCTGTTGAGCGACCGGGCGGCACGGGAGGGCCCGCCGTCAGCGCAACTCGTTGTACAGCGCCTGCACGTCGGCGATGTCGACGTCGCCGTCGCCGTCGAAGTCGAACCGTGGGTCGGTGCCGTACTGGTCCAGCCTGTTGAACAGTACTCGCACGTCCTCCATGTCGAAGTCGCCGTCGCCGTCGACGTCCTCGAACTTGCCGTCACAGTCGGGATCACGGGCGTGACACGACTTGGACTGTTCCACCTCGATCGTGACGCTGGCGGTGGCGGTGGCGCCGTCGTCGTCGGTGACGGTCGCCGTCACGTCGTAGGTGCCGGGCGTGTCGTACCAGTGGTACGCGAACGACCCCTGCACGTTGGGGTCGGCACCCTCCCAGTCCCACGCCACGTCGACGATCCGTCCGTCGGGGTCGTTGCCCTCCGCCTGCAACAGCACGAGGTCGCCGGGCTCGACGGTGCGCGACCCGGAGGGCCGCCAGACGTCGATCGACGCCGTCGGCGGCGTGTTCGGGTCCTTCACGGTGACGGTGACGCTGGCGGTGGCGGTGGCGCCGTCGTCGTCGGTGGCGGTCAGCGTGATGTCGTAGGTGCCGGGCGTGTCGTACCGGTGGTACGCGAACGACCCCTGCACGTTGGGGTCGGCACCCTCCCAGTCCCAGGACTCGTCGACGATCCGTCCGTCGGGGTCCTTCGACTCGGCCTGCAACAGCACGAGGTCGCCGGGCTCGACGGTGCGCGACCTGGAGGGCCGCCAGACGTCGATCGCCACCGACGGGGCGTCGTTGTCGGCGACTGTGACCGTCTCCGTGACGATCTCGCCGCCGTTGTGACAGCCCAGGTCGACGGTGCGGCCGAAGGCGGGCAGTTTGGCGCGGAGTTCGTTACACGGCGCCGGCCCGACCCCCTCGACGAACCTGACCTGGCCCCGCTTGCCGGTCTCGGCCCGCTGGACGTCGTCGCCGCTGCGGTCGATCAACTCGACCGCGGTGCCCGGACGGGGCTGTTGCTGCTGGTCGAGCACCGTGAGCACCACCTCGACCTCCTGGTCGCCGGTCCCCGTGTCGACCTGCACGGTCTCCGTGACCGTCTCGCCGCCGTTGTGACAGCCCAGGTCGACGGTGCGGTCGAAGGCGGGCAGCTTGGCGCGGAGTTCGTTGCACGGCGCCGGCCCGACGCCCTCGACGAACTCGACCCGGCCCCGCTTGTCGGTCTCGGCCCGCTGGACGTCGTCGCCGCTGAGATCGACCAACTCGACGGGCGTGCCGGCGACCGGCTGTTGCTGCTGGTCGAGCACCGCGAGGGTGACCTTGACCTGCTGTTTGCTCCCGCCGCCCGTCTTGACGTCGACGGTCGTCGTCGCGGTGTTCGTCTTGCCACCGTCGTCGGTGACGGTGAGTTCGACGGTGTACGTGCCGGCGGTCCCGTACGAGTGGGTGACCGTCGCGCCGGTTGCGGTGGTGCTGTCACCGAAGTCCCACTGGTAGGTGGCGATCGAGCCGTCGGGGTCCGAACTCCCGGAGCCGTCGAAGTCGACGGCGTCGCCGACGCCGGGCGTGGTGGTGCTGGCGTCGATCCGCGCCGCGGGACGGCTGTTGCCGCCCCCGCTGACGACGTTCTCGGCGTCGACGCGGCCGGCGCCCTGCTTCTCGTCCGAGAGCCCGATGTCGACGGCGCCGTCCTTTACGCGCCGCTTGAGCGCGTCCGGTCCGAGCGAGGAGTCGCTGGACAACGCCAGGGCGGCGACGCCGGCGACGACCGGCGAGGCCATCGACGTCCCCCGGAGGTTCCTGTAGTTGTCGCCGGGGTACGACGAGAGCACGCTCACGCCCGGCGCGATCACGTCGGCGTTGGGCCCCCGGTTCGAGAACGAGGCGATGCCGCCGCTCTGGTCCAGGGCGGTGACGGCGACACTCTCGTCGACGAGCGCCGGCCCGTCGATCGCACAACTGTCGTTGCCGGCGGCGGCGACCACCAGCGACCCCTGGTCGTGGGCGTACCTGATCGCGTCGGCGACGGTGTTGCTCACGCTGTCGGTACACCCCGGCGGGCCGAGCGAGAGGTTGAGGATGTCGGCGCCGTTGTCGGCGGCCCAGCGGACCCCCTGGGCCACGTCGCTCCAGGTGCCGCTCCCGCTGTCGCTGAGCACCTTGACCCCGAGCAACTGGGCGTTGGAGACGCCCGCGATCCCGGTGCCGTTGTCGGTGGTGCCCGCGGCGATCCCGGCGACGTGAGTGCCGTGCCCGTTCCCGTCCATGGGGTCGTCGCCGCCGTTGACGAAGTCGTAGCCCTTCGTGGAGCCGAACCGGTCGGAGAGGTCCTCGTGGGTGTAGTCGACGCCGGTGTCGACCACGGCGACGGTGACGCCGCTGGCCTGGGTCTCCGCCCACGCCGCGGGCGCGTTGATCTCCTGTGGCGCCCACTGGTCCGAGAAGCGCGGGTCGGACACCTTCTGCTGGGTCATACCGACGGCCCTCATGACGCCGTTGCGCTCGACGTAGCGGGTGAGCCCGCTGACGTTGCTCTTGAACTCTGTCTCCTTGCTCGTCGGCACGGAGGCGAGCGTGAACTCCAGCGTCTCGTCGCGGTCGACGAGGTCGACCTCGGGGTGCAGGGTCCGCACCTGCTCTTCGAGGTAACTCAGCGGTGTCGACTCGTCGGCGGCGACGATGAACTCCTTCCTCGACGACGCCCCCTCGCTCACTCCGGCGGCCGCTCCCCCGACGATCCCTACCCCGACAGAAGTCAGGAACGATCGTCGTGACGTTTCCTTAGATGGCATCGCTACATTATACACAAACTGTACTGTAGGTTAAAATATTAATGGTAATAAAAGAGTTTTTATATATTTCCCGACTCGAGCGGCGGGGCGGCGCAACCGTGGCGAGTCAGCGCCGGACCATCGTCTGATCGGTGTCGGTGGCGCCGTCGTCGTCGGTGACGGTCAGTGTCACAGGTCCTTCGTCTTCGATTCGCACGATATCGAACCAGCCCTTCACTGTCTTCCCGCCGGGCAACTGCCACTCGTACTCCGTGATTCGTCCGTCTGGATCCTCGCTTCCAAAGGCAGAGAGTATGGTAATCTTCCAGAAGTCACGCACGTTCGCCCTCGCGACCGGTGCCTCGTTGGCGGGGTCGACCTGCACGGTCTCGGTCGCGGTGTCGGTGGCGCCGTCGTCGTCGGTGACGGTGAGTTCGACGGTGTACTGGCCGGCGGAGCCGTAGGCGTGGTCGACGCTGGCGCCGGCCGCGGTGGTGCCGTCGCCGAAGGCCCACTCCTGGCTGGCGATCGAGCCGTCGGGGTCGCTCGCGGTCGAGTCGAAGGTGTACTGCTTCCCGGCGACGATCGACCCGCTCGGCAGGTCGATCCCCGCGCTCGGCGCGTCGTTGGGCTTCTCGACGGTGACGGTCGTCGTCGCGGTGTCGGTGGCGCCGTCGTCGTCGGTGATGGTGAGTTCGACGGTGTACTGGCCGGCGGAGCCGTAGGCGTGGTCGACGCTGGCG
>CAYODS010000074.1:3548-4425 GCA_964402765.1 uncultured Halobacteriales archaeon | reverse complement strand
CCAGCCGCGGTGGTGCCGTCGCCGAAGGCCCACTCCTGGCTGGCGACCTGTCCGTCGGGGTCGCTCGCGGTCGAGTCGAAGGTGGCCGACTTGCCGACGACGAGCGGGCCACTCGGCGCGTCGATCCCCGCGCTCGGCGCGTCGTTGGGCTCCTCGACGGCGATACTGACGCTGTCGGTGGCGGTCGCGCCCGCGTCGTCGGTGACGGTCAGCGTGACGGTGTACCGCCCACCGGCGCCGTACGAGTGGGTGGCGGTCGCGCCGGTGGCGGTGGTGCCGTCGCCGAACTCCCACTGGTAACTGGCGATCGAGCCGTCGGGGTCCGAACTCCCGGAGCCGTCGAAGTCGACGGCGTCGCCGACGCCGGGCGTGGTGGTGCTGGCGTCGATCCGCGCCGTGGGACGGCTGTTGCCGCCCCCGCCGACGACGTTCTCGGCGTCGATCCGGCCGAACCCCTGCTCGGTGTCGGAGAGCCCGATGTCGACGGCACCGTCCGCGAGTTTCTGCTTCAGCGCGTCCGGCCCGAGCGAGGAGTCACCGGACAGCGCCAGGGCGGCGACGCCGGCGACGACCGGCGAGGCCATCGACGTGCCGCTCAACTCCCTGTAGCTGTTCCCGGGGTACGACGAGAGCACGTCCACGCCGGGCGCGATGAAGTCCGCCCGGTCGCCGCGGTTGGAGAACGAGGCGATGTCGCCGCTCTGGTCCAGGGCGGTGACGGCGACGCACTCGTCCACGCGGGCGGGCCCGTCGATCTCGGTACAGGAGTCGTTGCCGGCGGCGGCGACAACCAGCGCCCCCTCGCCGTGGGCGTACCTGACGGCGTCGGCGACGGTGTTGCTCACGCTGTCGGTACACCCCGGCGGGCCGAGCGAGA
>CAYODS010000074.1:0-3448 GCA_964402765.1 uncultured Halobacteriales archaeon | reverse complement strand
ACGGCGACGGTGACGCCGCTGGCCTGGGTCTCCGCCCACGCCGCGGGCGCGTTGACCTCGTCGGGGGCCCACTGCTCCGAGAGCCGCGGGTCCGAACTCTGGGCCGTCCCCGTGCTGCCGATCGTCATGCGACCGTTGCGCTCGACGTAGCGGGTGAGCCCGCTGACGTCGCTCTTGAACTGTGTCTCCTGGCTCCGTGGCACGGAGGCGAGGGTGAACTCAAGCGTCTCGTCGCGGTCGACGAGATCAGCCTCCGGGTACAGCGTCTTCACCTGCTCCTCGAGGTAACTCAGTGGTGTCGCCTCGTCGGCGGCGACGATGAACTCCTTTCTCCCCGGCGCCGCCCCACTCTGTCCGACGCCGACCGCGCCGCCGACGACCCCGACTCCCACAGAGGTCAGAAACGACCGTCGTGACGTTTCTCGTTTCGCCATCGGTGTGTGATACATAGACGGTTACAGGTTTAAAATATTAACGCTAACCAGCATTTATTTAGCGAAGGTTAATGACAAAACGCGGTGCGGCGGCGACGTCGGTCAGTCAGCGCTCACCGCCACCGTGTTCGGGTCGAGGCGGAGGACGTCCTCGGTCGGGATCCGCGAGGGGTGGTCCGCGTGCTCGATCTCGACGGTGACGATCAGGTCGTTGTAGTCGGGGTCGCCGGGCGCGGAGACGTTGGCGGGGTCGGCGCCGTCGCGGGTGAGTTCGTAGAAGAAGACGGCGGTGTTGTCGCCCGGCGGGAGGTAGATGAGTCCCTTCTCGTTCAGTCCGCCCAGCGCGGTCGGCAGCGACACCTGTGCGGGCGGGTCGGCGGCGACCGTCCGCGGCAGGGGCTCACCGCTCCTGCGGAGGATGCGGTTGTCCCTGTTGGGGCCGTCGGCGACGCCGACCCACCGTCCGCGGAGGGTGTCACAGCGGAACTGGTCGAAGGTCGTGCCGTCGACGGTGACCGTCGACCCCGTGCCGGCGAAGTCGTCACACTCGTAGGAGGTCGCATCGACCCGCAGGGTCGTGTTGGGGGCCAGTCCGGTGTAGGTGTGGTCGTACTCGCGGGGGGTCGTCGGGTCGTTCATGTCGTCGGCAAGCAGCGAGACGGTGTCGCCGACGTCGCCGTCGGGCCACGGCGTCGTGGTCGACCCGTTCCGGGCGACGGTGACCACCATCGGCGGGTAGTAGATCTCCTGGGTGGCGTCGATCGCCGCCGAGATCCGCGTCCGCTCGACGCTCACCGTCGCGTCGAACCGCGTGGTCTCGGAGGTGAACGTCCCGTTCGCGGGGTCGACGTCGACCTTCGGGTCGGTCAGGTGCAGCCGCGCCGTCCGCGTGCCGTCATCGACGGTCACGTTTCCGGGGAACTCCTCGCGGAGGTACGCTCCCCAGGCGTCGTACAGCGGGGTGTCCCGGACCGCGACCGTGAGCGACTCCACGCGCTCACAGCCGCTGCCCGACAGCGCACTCTCCAGGTCGGGCCCGCCGCTCTGGGGCGTGACCGTCACCTCGCGGCCGTCCGCGGTGCCGTCTATCGCCGGCACGCCGAAGTCGACCGTGCCGGACTGGTAGGCCATCGCCGGGGCCGCCGTCTGCAGGCTCTCGCCGTCCTCGACCCGCCATATCCCGCCGGCGGCGTAGTGTATCTCGACGCCGTCACGCTCGTACACCAGCGCCCCCGGCGTCATCGTCTCCGTGCACGCACCCCCGTTAACCGACAGCTCGATCTCGCCGCCGTCACGCACCTCCACCGACCCCTCCGCCGGCAGGGTCGCGCTCGCGCTCCCGCCGCCGCCCGCGCCGAAGGAGGCGACCGCCTCGTCGATAGAGCGAAACGCCTCCACGACCGACTCGTCCGCCACTCCGCTCTCGATGCCGCCGATCCCGCCGCCAAGGACCACCACCACCAGCCCCGCCCCGGCGAACACCAGCCCGATCAGCAACGCGACCGCGACGACGTTCGACACCCCCCTGTCCCCGCTCCGGGTCATCCGCTCCTCACCCCGTCCCCGCGGCGCGTGGTTCGGTGGTGCGCCCGGCCGACCGCCCTCTCCGGCCCGGGCGTCGCGACGACACGGCGACCCCGCCCGTCGGTCGTGCCGGGGCGTCGAGCGACCGCCGACCGTGCCGGTCGCCCCCGCCCCGACGGTGTCACCCCCTTCGATGACATCGACACGATTAATCAAGCTGGCTCTTAATTTAAAAAAGTTAGGCGAAATAGCGAATTATTGTGGCTTTTCACACACGCCCCTGGCGTGGGTGGCGCGTCCCGCCTGCCCGGGGGCTCACTCCAGGCGTTCGAGGACGGCCTCGGGGTCGTAGGCGAGTGACAGCGACCGCGAGCGGCCGCGGCCGTCCACGTCGGCGTACTCCGCCTCGATGAGGTCGAGTTCGTCGAGTTTGTTGACGATCTCCGAGTAGCGGGTGTACCCCAGCCCCGTGCGGTCGTGGAAGGCGTCGTACACGTCACCGGCCTGCTCGCCGTCGTGGTCAGCGAGCACGCGCAACAGGTCGCACTCGCTGTCGGTCAGGCCCCGCAGCGACCGCGAGAGGTGGACGTACTTCGAGGTGTCGTACGCCTCCTCGACGTCCTCGCGGGTGACCGTGCGGGAGCCGCGCATCTCGGCGGTGAGGCCGGCGCGGTGCAGCAGGTCGATCCCCACTCGCAGGTCGCCCGTCTCGGCGGTCAACTCGGCGACGCGGTCGAGTACGGGCGCCGACAGCACGTCGTCGTGGAAACCCCGCTCGACCCGATCGCGGAGGATGTCGACGATCTCCTCGCGGTCGTACACGGGGAAGTACACCTCCTCCGGGCGGAACACCGACTGCACGCGGCCGTCGAGTTCGCCGATCACCTCCAGGTCCGGGTCGGAGGAGATGACGATGACGCCGATGCGGGCCCCGCCCTGTTCCTCGTGGGCCCGCAGCAGCGAGTACAGCGTGTCGCTGGCCTCGCCCTCGTAGAACAGGTAGTTCACCTCGTCCAGCGCCACCACGAGGGTCTCGTCCTCGTCGGCCAGGGTCTCGGTGATCTGGCCGAACAGCTTCTTGAACGACACTCCCGAGGACGGCGGCTCGTAGTCGAACATCGCCCGGAACAGCTGCGAGAACACCGCGTAGCGGGTGCCGTTCACCTGGCAGTTGACCGTCGCCGTGCGCACGCCGCCCTGGGCGGCGAGTTCGTCGAACAGTTTCCGGACGGCGGTCGTCTTGCCGGTCCCGGGTGGCCCCTCGATCTGGGCGTTCAGCGGCCGCGACCCCCGCACCGCGGGCCGCATCGCGTACTTCAGGCTCTCCATCTGGCTCTCGCGGTGGCGAAACCGCTCGGGCGTGTAGTCGATCTCGAAGACGTGCTCGTCCCGGAACACCGACTCGTCCCAGGCGAGCATCCCGTCCTCGTCGCCCATCTTCACTTTCACTCGGCTCGCCGGTCACTTAATCGTTCGCACCGGTCTGCGGG
>CAYODS010000073.1:0-15165 GCA_964402765.1 uncultured Halobacteriales archaeon | reverse complement strand
CCGGTCATCGGGGTGATCCTGATGGTCGCAGTGACGGTGATCCTGGCCGCCGTGATCGGGGCGTTCGTCCTCGGGATCGGCTCGCAGGTGACGAACACGACGCCGAGCGTGACGCTGGGGTTCGACTACGACGACGGAGGCGACGGGTCGTACGGTGACGGTGACAATGCCGTGACGATCAGTCACGACGGTGGCGACGAGGTCGAACTGAGTGATCTATCGGTCAGCGTCGGCGGCACCAGCGTCGACTCGTCGGCTGGGTGCTGGTCACCGTCGGGCACCCCGTTCACAGCGGGCAATAGCCTCTCGATCGACGAGACTGCGGGCTCTTGCCCAGCGACGCTGAACGCCGGCGACGAGGTCTTGCTAATCTTCGAGACCGACGGAGGTTCGACCGCCATCCTCGGCGAGGGCGAGGTCCCGTCGTAACCCCGTCGTCTCACCGCCTTCCTGACGGGCACCGCGCCCGTCGCTCACGACTCGCCAGCGGCGGCACTGTCGCTTCCTGACAAATATGTAGAACGTCGTTTCTGCCGTCAACAAATCGTTTCGTGCCGCTCCTGTCAAAATCTGCTGAAAAGGGTCAAGTCGGCCACAAGCCTCATAAATGGCTACGAATGGACGTGAGGGGGTTGGTGGCCGAGGACGACGCCGTCTCGCCGGTCATCGGGGTGATCCTGATGGTGGCGGTGACGGTGCTCCTCGCGGCGACCATCGGCACGTTCGTGCTGGGGGTGGGACAGGGGACCAGCTCGCCGACGCCGCAGGCGACCTGGGAGTTCGAGTACGACGGCGGTGGCGACGGCGGGTTCTCCGCCGGCAGTCAGGACGACTCGCTGACCGTCACCCACGGCGGCGGGGATACCGTCGAGAACACGCTCACCGTGCAGGTGGACGGCAAGCGCGTGGACACCTCCGGCGATCTGACGTACACCCCGAGCGCCCCCTCGCCACCCTTCGGCGCGGGATCCTCCATCACGGTCGAGGAGAGCAGTAGCACCGACAGCATTCAGAGCGGTGACCGCGTGTTCGTCATCTACCGGCCGGACAAGCCGGAGTTCCGGGCGCTGATCGGCGAGAGCAGGGTGCCGGACTGACGTGGGCCGACGACCGGCAACTGTGGACTACAGCCACCTGTCGAGCGCCTCGCGGTGCCGGAGTCGGTCACGGTCGCCGTAGGCCTCGACCAGGTCGGTGACGGCGGCGGCGACCGCGGCCGGTGCCGGTGCCCTGTCGTACAGCATGAGTATCCCAGGGTGAGCCTCGTGGGGGAGAGCGCTGAAGTCGCGGTCGTGTGTGATTAGCAGGTGGTCCTGCTCCGTGACGTACGGCAGGATGTCCTCGGTGTCGTCCGCTCCCGCTTCGAGCGCCTCGGTCACGTGCTCCGCCTCGTACCCCTCGCGTCGGATGGCCGCGGCGATGTCGCTGTTCAGTGTCTCGTCGACGAGAAACGCCCACTCACTCGTCATCGTCGGACGGCTCGACGCCCTCCGGTCGGTGGCGCCGTGCCTCCCGCTCGGTCCGTCTCAGCGCCTCGGATCGCGCTCTCTCGACCGCCGCCATCTCCTCGGGGTGGTCGTGGTAGTACGCCAGGGCGTGGTAAACGTCCGCCACGTCGATCTCGAACTGCTCGGCCACCGTCTCCGGGTCCGTTCCGTTCTCCTCCACCTGTCCCTGGATGTTGAGCACCGAGACGCGGCGCCCCTCGACGTGTGGTTCGTCCAGCCGGTCCCGGGCGATCCGCCCGGCCTCCTGTCCGCTCATGTTCCCGAATCGGCGGTCCACACACTTGAATCACCTGTCGCCGAAAGAACACTCCGGAGACGCTCGTGCGACCACTGTGTTTTCGGTAGCCTTTACTCGCCCTCCACGTACCCCCGACATGGAGAAACTGGACCAGTCGCTGCGTGACGCCCCCATCATCGAGAAGGAGGGCTACCACTACTTCGTCCACCCGATCAGCGACGGCGTCCCGATGCTGGAACCGGGCCTGATGCGGGAGGTCGTCATCGGGATCATCCGCCGTGCCGAGCTGGAGGACGTGGACCGCATCGTCACCCCCGAGGCGATGGGTATCCACATCTCCACCGCCGTCTCGCTGATGACCGACATCCCGCTCGTGGTCGTCCGCAAGCGCTCGTACGGGCTGGACGGCGAGGTGGCGCTGCACCAGAAGACCGGCTACTCCGAGGGCGAGATGTTCATCAACGACGTCCACGCCGGCGACCGCGTCCTGGTGCTGGACGACGTGCTCTCCACCGGCGGGACGATGGCCGCCATCCTCCGTGCCCTGGAGGACATCGGCGCCGAGGTGGCCGACGCCGTCGCCGTCATCCGCAAGCTCGGCGGCGGCGACGCCGTCAGCGAGGCCGGCTACGACGTGAAGACCCTCGTGACGGTCGAGGTCGTCGACGGCGAGGTCCGCATCGCAGAGGGCCAGCGCTCGACCGCTGACGACTGATCACCGCCACGAGCCGTCGCACACGCCGCCCGCGAACGCCGTCGCAGAATTGGACGCCGTCGCAGAACCCACTGGTCGTGGTCGCCGGTCGGGGCCGTGCCGCCGGGGTTCGTCGCCGCGTCAGTCGATCTGGACGCGCGTCTCCTCGCGGTCCCCGGCGACGGGCAGGTCGATCTGGAGGACGCCGTTGTTGTACGAGGCGCCGATGTCGTCGGCGCGAACGCCCTCAGGGAGGGCCATCGTCCGGCGGACGCTGCGGCGTCGCGTGGCCATGCCGCCCTCGTTCTCGATCCGGCGCTCGTTGTCGGCGGTCAGCGTCAGAGTCTCGCCGTCGATCGTCAGGTCGATCTCCTCGCGCTCGAAGCCGGGCAGATCACCGACCAGCGTGAAGCCCGCGTCGGTGCGCTCCATCCGGAACGCGCCCTGTGCCCCACGACCGCCCATCATCTCCTCCATCGATCGTCGCATCGTCTCGAAGGCGCTGTCCATCTCGCCGAACGGGGTTCGAATGCTCATTGCACTCTTACCTACGCCGGTCGAGTATATAGCCCTGCTGAGAGGTACGACAGCGCGGTGCACGCCGCCCACAACGCACATGTCCGGGGCGGTCCGGTGTGCGGGTATGGGACTGGGCGGCTGGCTGGCGGAGTGGCGCGAGACGTACGCCGAGTACCCGGTCGCGACGGCGGTGACGTGGGGTGAACTCCTGCTCGCGTTCGCGCTGATGCCCGCGGCACTGGTCTACCCGGCGTTCGCCGGCCGACTGCCGGCGGCCGTCGGGGTCGGCCTCGTCGCGGTCAGTGCCCTCTTCGGGGTGTGGTTCACCGCGCTCCGTGGACCGGTGATGGAGCGGCTGCTCGCCTGATGGAAAGGGGTTTGAGCCCGGCCCCCACAGCCCCCAACATGCCAGAGGTGGTCGTCGTCGGCGGCGGCGCGACCGGCGTCGGCGTCGCCCGCGACCTGGCGCTGCGCGGCGTCGAGGTGACCCTGGTCGAGCGCGACGCGGTCGCGGCGGGCACGTCCGGCCGGATGCACGGCCTGTTGCACAGCGGCGCCCGCTACGCCGTCAGCGACCCGGAGAGCGCCCGCGAGTGCCGCCGCGAGAGCCAGGTGCTCCGGACGATCGCGCCCCACTGCGTGACCGACACCGGCGGCCTGTTCGTCTCGCTGCCCGAGGACCCCACCCACGTAGACGCGCTGGTCGAGGCCTGCGAGGCGGCGGCGATCCCCACCGAGACCTGGAGCGGGGAGCGGGCCCGCGACGCCGAACCCCACCTCTCGCCCGCGGTCGAGCGTGCGGTGCGGGTGCCCGACGGCGTGGTCGACCCGGTGCGGCTCTGTCTCGCGACCGCGCTGGACGCCGAGCGGGCGGGCGCGACGGTCAGGACCGGCGTGGCCGTCGAGTCGCTGCACACCGCCGAGGGGCGAGTCCGGGGCGTCGACCTGGCGACCGGCGAGCGGGTCGTGGCCGACCACGTCGTCAACGCCGCGGGGCCGTGGGCGGGGCGGCTGGCGGCGACGGCGGGCGTGGAGTTCGAGCTGGCACCCTCGAAGGGCGTGATGGCCGTCGTCGACGGGCCGCCGGTCGAGCGGGTGCTGAACCGCTGTCGGCCCCGGAGCGAGGGCGACATCGTCGTGCCCGTCGACGGCGACCCCGTGCTCGGTACCACCGACCGTGCCGTCGAGGACCCCGAGGAGTACGACCGCGACCGGGCCGAGGTCGAGACGGTGCGAGACTCCCTGTCGGCGGTGGTCCCCGGCGTGGCCGGGGCGGCGGTGCGGACGGCGTACTGGGGTGTACGGCCCCTCGTCGACGCCGGCCCGGACCCGACCGAGGCCGAGCGTGGGTTCACCGTCCACACCGAGCGCGGCCTGACGAGCGTCGCGGGCGGGAAACTCACCACTCACCGCCTGATGGCCGAGGTCGTCGCGGACCGGGTGTGTGACCGCCTGGGTGTCCAGCGGGCGTCCGGGACGGCCGAGCGACGACTCCCCGGCGGCGAGGCACTCGCGTCGGCGGCACGGCGCTGGGCGCCGGACTCGCCGGTCCCGGGGACGCCCGACGGGTGAGCGTGCCGCCTGTCGCGATGGCGAAAGACCTACATTCTGTGCGCGTCCAACGCCAGTATGCTCGAACCGCTCCAGCTCGGGATTCCAGGGGGTCCGGAGCTGCTGATCGTGTTGCTGCTGGCCGTGCTGCTGTTCGGCGCGAGCAAGATCCCGAAGCTCGCCCGGGCGAGCGGCGAGGCCATCGGCGAGTTCCAGAAGGGTCGTGAGGAAGTGGAGAAGGAACTGCAGGACATCCGCGACGGTCCCGGCGAGTCCACCGCCTCCGACGGCGGCGACGAGGAGTTCGTCGAGACCGAGCCGGTCACCACCGACGAGGAGACCGCCAGCGCCGACGAGTAATCAGACCAGTCCGCCGCCGATCAGAAGCGCCGCACCGGCCAGGGTCAGCGCCACGATCCACCCGACCATCATCAGTACCACGTCCCTGAGCCACTCGTCCTCCATGTGTACGGACATACCCCTCACCGTTCGGCCCGCGTGAAAGTAAGTCCCCCGGAACCGACCGGGAGCTTCTCGTGGGTGGCATCCCACACACCGACCATGGTGCACCAGTGTCCCGGTTGCGGGGACGAACTCCTGAACGCGCCGAGTTGCCCCGCCTGTTCGTGGGCGAAGGCCTGCCCCGAGTGCCAGGCGGTCGAGGAGGTCCGGGCCATCGGGCACGGCTGGGCCTGTGGCGCCTGTGGCACTCGCTACGGTCGAGACTGAACTGGCGTGAGACGAAGAGAACGACGAACGTCGCGGCGAACGGAGACGGGGTGGTCCTCAGTCGGCGGCCTCGCAGCGGGCCGACGCGGTGGCGTCGGTCGCCCCGTCGTTCACGGGGGACTCGCCGTCCCCCTGCCCGGCCCGTTCGCGGGCCGTCGGCGCGTCGCTGTCCGCGCTCCGGGTGGGCCGGGAGCGGCGGCGTCGCAGCGCGACGACCGTCACCAGGGCCGCCGCCCCGACGACCAGCCCGACGACCGGGTACGCGAACGCCGCGAGCCCCAGCACCGCGACCAGGGTGGCGAACACGCCCCCGGCCACCGTCCGCGGGGCCGACGGCATCGCGTCCACCGACCTCGTCGGCCCGCGTACTGTCGGTCCCCTTACCATTCGACTCGATCCGAGTGTACGGTGTGTATTCCGTCTCATCGTATCGATCTGTAGTGGCTACGACCCCTTAAGTGATCGCTGAATGATGTTTCTGTAGGACGGGTTACTGAAGTTCTCTTGAGGAGACGCGTTCACACGGCACGGTCTGACACGGGGGATCAGTCGTCCTTCGGTTCGGTGGTCTCCTCGACGGCGTCGCCGACGTTCTCGGCGGCGTCGGCGACGTGCTCCCAGCGTACCGACACCACCAGCGAGACGGAGAGGACGACGCTCCAGACGACCAGGCGGTTGATCGGGACCGCGGTGCTCCAGTCCAGAAACGGGACCACGCTGTTCTCCAGCAGTTTGCCCAGCGCCCCCACGACGGCGACCGAGGTGAACGTCTGCCTGTCGAAGATCTCCTCCAGCCGTCGTCGCGTCGTCCGCCGGCGGTCCCGGAGACGTTCGACCCACCGGTGTGCGGTCGCCTTCGTTCGTTCGAGCATGGGTTCTGTCCTCTCGACGCCGCCGGGACCCCACCGCGGAGCCCGACGGTCACTCCTGTCCGGCCCGGGTAAAAAAGATGGTCGCCGCTCAGCGCAGCGTCCGGTACAGCGCCACCAGGCGGTCGACGGCCCGCCCGACGCCGGTCGCCTCGCGGCACCGCAGACAGTGCTCGCGGAGTCGGTCGCGCTCGGCGAGCGTTCGCCGCACCGCCTCGGCCAGCGCGTCGGGGTCACCGGGGTCGAACCGGTACCCCGTCTCGCCCGCGTCGACGGTGTCGACGAGCGCCCCGGCGTCCGCGCCGACGGCTGGCGTGCCGCAGGCGTTCGCCTCCAGGGCCACGATCCCCTGTGTCTCGACGGGACTCGGCAGGACGAACACCGACAGGGCGGCGTAGAACGCGGGGAGTTCCTCGCGGTCGAGGAAGCCGAGAAAGCGCACGTCGCCGTCCCGGTCCGCGGCGCGAGTCTCGAGTTCCGCGCGAGCGGGCCCGTCGCCCCCGAGGACGACCGTCGCGTCGAGGTCGGCGGCGGCCTCGACCAGCACGTCGAGGTCTTTTTCCTGGCCGTGCCGGCCCGTGTAGCCCACGAGCGGCCCCTCGGGGAGGTCGTGGCGCTCCCTGAACGCCGCGGCGTCGACCGGCCGGAACCGGTCCAGGTCGACCCCGTTGCCGATGACGACGACCTTAGAGGACGAGACACCCCGCGGGAGTCGCTCGCGGGCCGTCTCGCTCGGGACGACGACGGCGTCGGCCCGCTCGTAGAACACCCGCTCGTACCGGTCGGCCGCCTCGCCCACCGCGGCACCCGCGGGGTCGAACGGGAGGTCCACGCCCGGACCGCCGGCCCCCCGGAGGTCGTCCACCACGCCGGTTGGGTCGACGTCGGCCAGCACACCGGCGGGGTCGAACTCCTCAAGCGGGGCCGGCGGGTCCAGGAGCGCGGCGGGGTCGACGTAGTCGGCGTACTCTCGTGTCGGGGTGTGGTAGGAGGCGACGAACGGGACGTCAGCCCGGCGGGCGAGCGCCAGTCCCGACAGGCCGAGCGTGAACGGCGTGTGTGCGTGAACGACGTCAGCTGCCCGGACCGCCGGCGGGACATCCGGCACCCCGACGCGAAAGCCCTCGTAGAACGGGAACGGCACGCTCTCGACGGGATGTTCGGCCCGCTCCGGTCGGCGGCCACCGTCGGGGTAGACGACGTGCATCCGGCCGCCGCGGTCGTGGTACTCGCCGCGCCAGGCCCGCACCGCGTAGGTGACCCCGTTGACCGTCGGCAGGTACGTGTCGGTGAACGCGGCGACCCGCGGGAGCATCGTCGTCCGGTTCCGCCCCGGTGAAGATAAATCGCCGGTGTCGAGCGCCCCGACCCGGACCACCCGACGACACCGGAGCCCCGCGCGCCGCGGTGGCGACCCCGGCCCGGCGCTCCGGCGTGGCCGGCCGACAGAGCTTCGTATTATCCCGTTTCGCCCAAACAATTAAGACCGACTCGTCCGTCGTGTGTCGTACGATGGACCTGGGGGTCCGAGACCTGTTCACCGCCGCGGGGGGCGAGTCGGAGCGCGATCCGGGTGACGACCGGCAGGTACACCACGAGTGCCGGTCCTGCGGGCGTGACCTCGACGACGACCACGACGCCTGCCCGGCGTGTGGCGGCGAGGTCGCCGGTCACCTGCTGTAGGGGCCACGCGACTTTTGTGCCGGCCGCCCCGATGCCCGAACATGTGCGCTCGCTCCGTCGGTGACGGCCTGACCGGAGTGGCGCTTCTCGGCGTGGTCGGCGCGACCGTCGCCGGGGCGGCCGCCGTTCACGCGCTGGTCGCCCCCGAACTGTCCGGTTCCACCCTGGTGAGGGTGCGGGCGGCACTGGCCGGGACGGTCGGGGTCGTCACCCTCGCGGTCGGTCTCGTCGCCTACCGGGTCCGGTCGCGGTCCCGCGCCGTCGCGACCCTGCGCTCGGCGAGTGCGGCCGTCGCCGAGGGTGAGGAGCCCGGCCCGCTCCCGACCGACCGCGGCGACGACGTCGGCGAGATCGCCCGCGCGCTGTCGGAGACGGCGTCGGAACTCGACCACCTGCGCGCGCGGGCCGCCGAGACGGAGTCGACGGCGGCGGCCGCCCGGCGGCTCCGGGACCAGGCCGAGGCGTTCGCGGACACGATGGCGGTGTGTGCGGCGGGGGACATGACCGCTCGCCTCGACGCCGACCTCGACGACGAGTCGATGCGGGAGTTAGCCGAGGCGTACAACCGGGTGATGGACGAGGTCGAGGGCCTGCTCGCGGAGACGAGAGTGTTCGCCGCCGAGGTGACCGAGCGGTCCCGCGAGGTCCAGGTCGCCACGACGGAGATCCGAAACGCCAGTCAGAATGTGAGCCAGTCCGTCCAGCGGATCGCCGACGGCGCCGACGAACAGGACGAGCGCATGGACGCCGTCAGCGGGTCGATCCAGGACCTCTCGGCGACCGCCGACGAGGCGTCGACGATCTCGACCGACCTCGCGCAGGTGGCCGACGAGACCGCCACCCGTGGACTCGACGGCCGCGAGCAGGCCCAGGCCGCCCTCGCGGGCATCATCCAGATCCGCGAGGCCACCGAGACGACGGTCGAGGCCATCGAGCGGATCACCGACCGGACCGACGAGGTGAACGAACTGGTCGGCGTCGTCGACGAGATCGCCACCCGCACCAACAAGTTGGCGCTGAACGCGAACATCGAGGCCACCAAGACCGGCGAGGGGGACTCCGAGGGGTTCGAGGTGATCGCCGAGGAGATCGAGCAACTCGCCGGCGACGCACGGCGGGAACTCACCGCGGTCGAGGAGCGCATCGAGCGCATCGAGAACGACACCCGCACCGCCACGCGAGACGTCCGCGGCGCGGTCGACGAGATGAGCCGTCACTCCGACGCCATCGACGAGACGATCGCCGCCCTCGACGAGGTCGCCTCGATGGCCTCGGACACCAACAAGGAGGTCAAGGCGATCCGTGACATCACCCGCGAACAGGCCGACCTCGTCCAGGAGGTCGCCGCCGAGGTGCAGGAGGTAAACGGCATCAGCGCCGAGACCTCCGAGGCCGCCGACCGCGCGGCCGCCGCCGCCCAGGAACAGACCGCCGCCGCCGACGGTATCGTCGACCTCACGGGCGACCTGGTCGACCAGGCTGCCTCCCTGGAGTCCCGGCTGGCGGAGTTCAATCTCACCAGCGACGCTCCCGCCCCCCAGATCGGCCAGGTCGACACCTCGGCGATCGGCACCGAACACGACGTGGTCGGTCTCGAACCCGTCGGCGGTGACGAGGAGACCCCGGCGGAGAACGAGAGCGGCGACGGACTCGACATCCCCGAGGAGGCGATGGGCGACCTGTTCGGCTTCAGCGAGGACCGGACCGACCGCGCCGACGACGTGGACGACCTGGTGTACGTCGACGGCTCACTCGCGGGGGACCCGGTCGAGATGACCGACGGCGCCGGCGAACGCCCGGCCGTCGACGACCCCTACGCCCCCGCCCGACCGGACGACCCTCCCGACGAGGAGCGCGCGACTGAGGACTGACCGGGCGTCCGCCGGGCGTCCGACGGGCAGCGCCGACGGGGGACGACGATCCGCCTCGACCGTCCTCGCGCCCGCCCGCTCCTTTCACTCGCCGTCTGACGCTCATTTAGGCCTGCAGAGGTGACACCCGAGCGAAACGTACTTTCGACCGCGCGGACCGCGCCGATGTATGCTCGATGGAGCCACCCCGCTCCGGACGGTGAGCAGTGGGCCACGGACCGGACTCCGTGCCGTCCTGTTCGCACTCGGTCTCGTCCTCCTGATCGCCCCCTTCCTTGTGGTGCTCGGGGTCGTCGCCTGAGTCGCCCGGCGGCCGGTCCGTTCTGGTCCCGCGCCCCCCTCAGACGTGCACGACGCCCCGGGCGGCCCCTACAGTCGGTGTCCGCAGTGTCGACAGAACGGGGCCTCCGCCGTGTCCCCGAGGTCGCCCCCGCAGGACGGACACGACGCTGGCTCCGCGGCGGTGGTCTCCGCTGCCGGGTCCTCTGCCGTCTCCCCCGGGACGTACACCCTCGTGTCCCCCCCGGAGTGGTCGTCGTGGGTCGACTCGTCCGCGCCCGTCCCGGGGTCGTATATGCGGGTGTTCCCGCTGTTTCGCACCGTCTCGTCGGCGTCCGCCACCCTGTCGACGATCCCCGCCGCGATCTCGCCCGTGTCGTCCTCGCCCGACTTCGTGAGCGGGCGCACGTCGTCGTCCGCGTCGACCAGCGGGCGCAGGTCGCCGAGCAGCGGTCGGACGGCCTCCGGGTGCGCCTCGCTGACCTCGTCGAGCGCGAGCAGGGCCGCCTTCTGGACCTCGCCCAGCGAGTCGGTGAGCAGGTCCCCCAGGTCCTCGACCGCCGGGCGCACGGCACCGGGGTACTCGACGGCGACCTGCCAGAGCGCCAGGGCGGCGTTCAGGCGTTCCCCCCAGGTCTCACCCCCGAGCACGTCCCGGAGTCCGCCGACCGCCGGCCGGACGTCCTCGGGGTACTCCTCGGCCACCCGTCCGAGCGCCAGCGCGGCGTTCTCGCGGGCTCCCGCCGATTCGTCGCCGAGGAGGTCCCGGAGGCGGGCGACCGCCGGCCGCACGTCGCCGGGGTACTCCCTGCCGAGCGAGGACAGCACCAGGGCGGCGCTTTCGCGGACCTCCGCCACCTCGTCGTCGAGGAGGTCCCGGAGGCTGGCGACGGCTGGACGGGCGTCGTCGGGGTACTCCCAGGCGACGTTCTCGAGCGCCCCGGCAGCCATCGAGCGGACCCGCCAGTCGTCGTCCCGGAGACGCTCGCGGAGGCGGTCGACCGCCGGCCGAACGTCGTCGGGGTCCTCCCGGCCGACGCACTCGAGCGTCCCGGCGACGTGGTAGCGGAGCTCCCCCGACTCGTCGGCCAGATGCTCGCGGAGACCGTCGACCGCCGACCGCAGGTCGCCCGGGTACTCCCGGGCCACACCCCCGACCGCCGACGCGGCGGCCTCGCGGACCGCCGTCGACTCGTCCCCGAGCAGGCCCAGCAGGTCGTCCACGACGGGGCGCACGTCCCCGGGGTACTCCTCGGCCACGTCCCGGAGCGCGATCGCGGCGTTCTCCCGGGTCGCCGCCGACTCGTCGTCGAGGAGGTCCCGGAGGTCGCCGACGGCCGGGCGGACGGCGCCTGGGTGGTCCCTCGCGACGTGGGACAGCGCGACCACGGCGTTCTCGCGGATCTCGGCCGACTCGTCGTCGAGCACCCCGCGGAGGTGCCCGGACAGCGGCCGCACCGCCGTCGGGTCCGCCACCGCCACCCACGAGACGGTCCACACGGCGCACTCGCGCACCTCCCGTACCTCGTCGTCGAGGAGGTCCCGGAACTGGCCGACGAACGGACTCACCTCCTCGGGGTACTCGCGGGCGACGCTGCCCAGCGCGTTCGCGGCGACCCCGCGGACCCGCTCGGACTCGTCGTCGAGCCGCCCCCGGAGCTGGTCGACCGCCGGCCGAACGTCCCCGGGGTACTCCCGGGCGACGCAGTACAGCGCCCCGGCGGCGTGTTCACGCACCTCTGGGGACTCGTCGTCGAGGAGGTCCTGGAGGCGACTCACGAGCGGGCGCACGTCCTCGGGGTACTCCCGGGCGACACCCCCCAGCGTCCGCACGGCGCCCTCCCGGACCGCCCGCGACGCGTCGTCGACGAGCCGCCGGACGTGGTCGACCGCCGGACGCGCCGTCGAGGGTGACTCCTGTGCGACGTGGCCCAGTGTCCGCGCGGCAATCTCGCGTGCCTCCGTGTTCCCGGAGTCCAAAAGCGCCGTCACCTCCTCGACTGGCACCGACTCCGGGTCGTCGCTCGCCCGGTCGAGCAGACGGCTCGCTCGCTTCGGGTCGGAGGGTGTCATCGTCACACCGTTTCCGTCTGTGACACTTGAAACCCCGTTCGGTACCGTCGGCGGGTCCCACCGGTACCGGCGACGGACGTTTATGTTGGCCGCGCCCGTTCCGGTCGGCATGTACGACGCGATCCTCGTGGCGACCGACGGCAGCGACCACGCGCACCGGGCGGCGCGCCACGCCGAGTACATCGCGGACGCCTTCGGCGCGGACCTGTCGCTGGTGACCGCCGTCGACCCCGCCGCGGCCGCCGGCCCGTTCTCGGCCGGCGGCGTCGACGAGGCGTACCGCGAGCGACTCCGGGACGCCGCCCAGGAGACCGTCCGCGAGGCGGCGGCGGCGCTCGACGGTGCACCTCACACCGCGGTCCGTCTCGGACGGCCCTCCGAGTGTGTCCTGTCGTACGCCGACGAACTGGGCGCCGACCTGATCGTGGCCGGCACCCAGGGCCGGGCGGGACTGCGCCGACACGTTACCGGAAGCGTCGCCGAGCGACTCGTCACGCTCGCGGACGTACCGGTCGTGACCACGCGGGCGGTCGGCGAGGGGCCTGTCGGGGCGTACCACGACCTGCTGATCGCGACGGACGGCAGTGTCGTCGCAGACGCGGCGACCGACCACGTCCTCGCCGTCGCCCAGCGCACCGAGGCTCGCGTCCACGCCATCACCGCCGTCCACGCCGACGGACCGGCCATCGCCCCCGATCCGCCTGCAGACCGCGACTCCGGCGCCGAGGCGACGGTCGAGCGGGTCACCGACCGGGCGCGTGACGCCGGGATCGACGCCGTCGGCGCCGTGGTGGAGGGCCGCCCGGCGCCGGCCCTCCTCGAGTACGCCACGGAGCACGCCGTCGACCTTGTCGCAGTGGGGCGGACCGGGTCGGGGGGCCTCTCGGCGGCGCTGCTCGGGAGCACCACCGACCGCGTCCTCCGGCGCAGCGACGCGCCCGTCCTCACCGCCGGGACCGACGACCGGGCGTAGCGGGCACGCCACCTGCCCACTCCGGCGCTGCGGCCACGGCGGCACGGCTCACGCGGCGAACCAAACTGGCGACGTGTACGCCACCGGCTCCCGACGGCCCCCGTGACCGCCGCCGTGCGTGTCTCGCCCGGCCCCAGAGAGGTTTTTATACTCTGCTCTACCACAACAGACATGACACGGATCGACGGGCACGCTCGGTGTCGGACACGTGAGCGCGTGTCACGGCACCGGTCACGGACCGCCACCGCGAACGCTCGAGCGAAGTCGCTCGCCCCGCCCGGTGGCGGGACCGGGAGCTATGGCTGAGGCCGACGGGGTCCGCCCCGACCGTGACGACCCCGACGCCGAGACCGACGTCCCGGTCACCGGCGAGACGGTGCCTGACATCCTCTCCTCCGATCAGGTGTTCCAGCGGATCGTCGCCGACGCCGATCACGAGATCACCTCCAACCTGCGGGAGTTGTTCTTCGCCGCCGTCGCGGGTGGCTTCGCGATCACCATCACGTACCTGCTGTACGCGTCGATGTCGGCGTCCACCGAGGGCGCCATCGCGGCGGCGCTGCTGTACCCGCTGGGGTTCATCTTCATCATCATCGGGGGCTACCAACTGTACACGGAGAACACGCTGCCCCCGGTGGCACTGACGCTCGAGCGCTTGGCCAGTGTCCCCGCGCTGTTTCGACACTGGCTGGTCGTCCTCGCGGGCAACTTCGCCGGCGGGACGGTCGGTGCCGTGGTCCTCGCGTACGGCGGGGTGTTCAGCCCGGAGGCGTCGACCGTCGCCGCCGACCTGGCCCGGAAGGGCGTCGAGACCCCGGTGACGGCACTGTTCTTCAAGAGCGCCTTCGCCGGGCTGATCGTCGCCGGCGTCGTCTGGATGAACTTCGCCGCCCGCGACACCGTCTCGCGGATCATCATCGTCTACCTGGCCTTCCTCGCGATCCCGCTCGGTAACCTGTTTCACGTCGTCGTCTCGTACACGGAGTCGGTGTACCTGCTGCTGACCGAGGGCGCCGGCGTCGCCCCGCTGTTTCTGGAGTTCGTCCTGCCGGTCCTGGCGGGCAACACGGTCGGGGGCGTGGTGCTCGTGACCGTCGTCAACTACTACCAGACCAGCGAGCGACGCCTGGAGATCGACCGCTTCGAGCACGTCCGTCGGCTCTCGACCAGAGAGTGGGTGCTTGGCAGTCTCGCGGGCCGGTCGTACGTGCCCCTCGTCGACACGCTGGAGGAGTTCGTCCGCGACCCCGAGGGCTACCGCGTCCTCGTCCCGGTCGCGAACCCCCGCGCCGAGAGCTCCGTCGTCGAGTTCGCCTGCCGGCTGGCGAGCGCCCGCGAGCGCAGCACCGTCCACGTCGTCCACGTCGTCCAGAGTCCCTCGGGATCACGAACAGAGACGGACGACCGTCACGACGGGATCGTCCGCGAGTCCGGCGAACTGATGGCCGACGTCGAGCGGACCGTCGACCGCCACGGCGTCGAGTTCGAGACCTCGACGATCGTCTCCTCGCGGTCGTTCGAGGCGGTGCTCGACCGTGCACGCCGCACCCGCCCGGACCTCGTGGTGCTCGGCTGGGACGACGACCGCCTGTGGCAGGCCGCCCGCGCCGAGCGGCCCATCGACGAACTGACCAACCGCCTGCCCTGTGACTTCCTGGTGGTCAACGACAGGGGACTGGACGTCTCCCGCGTGCTGTTGCCGACGGCCGGCGGACCGACGGCCGACCTCAGCGCCGAGGTCGCCCGGAAACTGCAGTCGGTCGACGGCACCGAACTGTCGCTGCTGCACGTCGTCGACGCCGGCCAGCGCGACACCGGCGAGGCCTTTCTCGAGGAGTGGGCCACCGACCACGGTCTCGAAGACGCCGCCCGGATCGTCGACGACTCCGGCGACGTCGAGGCGTCGATCGAGCGAGCGGCCGCCGACCACTCGCTCGTCCTACTGGGGGCGACCGAGCGTGGGCTGCTCTCGCGACTGGTCACGGACTCGCTGCACTTCGACGTCGCCAGCGAGGTCGACGCCTCCATCGTGCTCGCGGAACGGCCCGCCGACCGGCCGCTGACCGAGCGACTGTTCGGCCGCGGGCGTCGCGAGAAGCGCCGCCAGTCCTGATCCGGGGGCTCGGCCCACCGTCGGCTGTTCGTCCTCGTCTCGTCCGGAGGACAGCCAGGGGTGGG
>CAYODS010000072.1:0-15220 GCA_964402765.1 uncultured Halobacteriales archaeon | reverse complement strand
GGTCGAAGGGCAGCGAGATGCCGATCGTCGTCGCCATGAACAGCGTCTTGATCTCCAGGTTGATCGACGTGAGGAACATGTGATGCATCCAGACGACGAACGACTGCAGCGCGACCAGCACCATCGAGGCGATGAACCACTTGCGGCCGACGAGGCGCCGACCGGTGAACGTCTGGAACACCTCCGCCATCACTCCGAGCGCGGGGAAAAAGACGATGTACACCTCGGGGTGCCCGAAGAACCAGAACAGGTGCGCCCACAGCAGGGAACCGCTCTCGGGGTTGATGAAGTACTGCGTGCCCAGGACGTGGTCGGCGGTGAGGATGATCAGCGCCGCGAGCAGGGCGGCGAAGGCGAACAGCATCATCCACACCGTCAGCAGGATCGACGCCGAGAACACCGGCAACTTCCGCAGGGTGAGCCCCTCTGCGCGCATCCGGTGCATCGTGGTGAGGAAGTTCACCGACGACACCGTCACGCTCGAGACGAACATCATCAGCCCCAGGATCGCCATCGTCGCCCCTGGTCCGACGCCCGGCAGGTAGGTCGGCACGTTCAGCGGGGCGTACATCGTCCAGCCGCCGGCGAAGGTGTTACCGAGGAAGAACGACCCGCCAAAGAGCAGCCCAGAGAACAGGTACAGCCAGTAGCTCAGGGCGTTCAGGCGGGGGAAGGCGAGGTCCTTCGCCCCCAACTGCAGGGGGACCAGGTAGTTCCCGAACCCGAAGGCAAACGGGGAGATGAACCAGAACACCATCAGCAGGCCATGAGCGGAGACCGTCTGGTTGTAGTTGAGCCCGTTGAGCACCTGGGCGCCCGGCTGCCACATCTGCATCCGGATGAGCAACGCGAGCGCCCCGCCGAACATCAGGAAAAAGAGGGCGGTGACGAGATAGAGGATGCCGATGTCCTTGTGGTTCGTGGTGACGAACCACCGCTTCACGGAACTGAGCGCCGGCAGACCGTGTTCCTCGGTGTCGCCCGGCAGTTCGTCGCTTATCGTGGCGGTGCCACCGTCAGGGGTCGGCGCGCTGGTCCCCCCGTCCGTGCGCGGGTCGTCGTCCTCGTGAGGTTCTTCGGTCATCGTTATGGTGCCGTCGTGCTCGCGGGTCCACCCTGCGTGGGGGCGGTCAGGGACTCTTCGCCGCCGTTTTCGGCGCCCGTGTCCGTGTTCTCACTGGTCTCGCCACAGTCCACGAACTGCTCTTCGGTCCCGTCCGGGCAGTCGAACTCGTTGCCTGGGTTCGCCTCCTGGCTGTCGTACCACTCCTCGAACTCGTCCTGTTCCATCACCACGACGGGACCCTCCATGAACGAGTGTGCCGAGCCACAGAGCTCGTAACACTTCGCCGTGTACCTGCCGGGGTCCTCGGCGATGAACCAGGTCTGGGTCCACTGGCCGGGGATGGCGTCGGTCTTCACCCGGAACTCGGGCACCCCGTAGTTGTGCCACACGTCGGTCGAGGTGACGTGTATCCTGACGGTGCGGTCCTCGGGGATGCGCAACACGTCGGCCTCGTGGCCGTTCTCGTAGTGGTACGACCAGTTGAACTGGTACCCCTCCACCCGGACGTCGACGGGGTCCTCGCCCTCGATGCCGGAGTCGCCCGCCGCCGCGTTCTCGACGTACAGCAGGGTGCCGTACGTCCACACGACAAGCGAGACGACGATGATCGCAGACAGCGTGAACGAGAGGAACAGCTTCCGTCCCTTCCCGCCGCCGGTCGGCAACTCCCCCAGCTCCGGGCGGTCCTCGACGTCGTCCTCGCCGCCGTCGTCACGGTACTTGTACGCGTTGTACAGCATGTACCCGATGACGACGACCCCGACGAGGGTGCCCAGAGCGAGAAACACCCAGTAGATCCGCTGGAACACCTCGACTCTGGACCCTTCGGGGATCACCTGTAGAGGGACCGCCAGGCTTGCCTGGAGCATGGTCAGGGGGTTCCATCGGGGTAGTGCCCTCGCGCACTTAGCGATTTCGAAGCACCTGCTCGCCCGCCCCGATCCCGGCAGAAAGATCCGGCAGACGCGCCGTGGCTCAGGGGTCGGTCGCGCCGGGCAACACGGAGGGGTCGCCCGATCGGGTGACGTACTCGACGGCGATCCCCACGAGCGGCGACCGAGAGCGGGCCGCACAGGTGCGGGCCCGCTGTGCGTAGCGGTCGGCCACCTCGCGCACCCGGCGGTACCCCTCGTGATCGCCGTCCGCGAGGACGTACTCCGCGGTCACGGGGGTCAACTGCCCCTCGCGGGCGTCGGCCGCGTAGTCGTCCACGTCGTCCAGCCACACCTGGGCGTACACCGTCGTCAGCACCACCGCCCGCCGGAACGCCCCGCCGACGGGCACGCCGGCCGCCTCGTACATGTCGAACATCCCGTCGTAGATGACGCCGACGCGGCCGTACTGCGTGCGGAAGTACGGCACTCCGAGGTCGGCGTCGTCGTACCCCTCCGGCGCCGACTCGAAGGTGGCCTCCCGGTACCGCTCTCGCACGCCCTGCAGCGCCCCGGGGTCGCCGTCTCGCGCCCCGGTGAGCAACTCACGGAACTCCGGGTCGCGCTCCTGGTGTGCCTCCGAGGCCGCCACCGCGCGCTCGTAGGCCGCCCGCACTTCCCCGGGGTAGTGGTCGAACCGGGCCTCGACCTCGGACTGCAGCGTCGACTGGGCTATCTCGGCCACCCGCGAGCGGGCGATCGTCTCCGTGGGGTCGGATCGGCCCTCGGCGCCCCCGTCGGTCACCTCCACTCCCTCGATGGTCACCTCGAAGTCACCGTACTCGTCGTCGTTCACCGCGTCCCGCATGTCCCCGTCCAGCAGGGCGACGACGACGAGCCGAGAGAGTCGTTCGACGCGTTCGGCCTCGCGGACCAGCGCGCTGAACGCCGGGTCGACCGTCTCCTCGCCGCCGCCGAACAGGCCGGCGACGCGGCTCCCCAGGTCCGGCTCGACGGTCCGCTCGACCGGGTCGAAGCCGTCGTCGGCACGCCGCCGCAGGTCGCGGTACAGTCGCGCGAGCGTCAGCTCGACCGGCAGGAGGAGTTTGGTGCCGTACTTGAAGCGCACGTCCCCGGGGCCGACGCCACACTCCTCGGCGATCGCCGTCTCCACCTCCTCGAACGCGGCCTCGACCATCGCCTCGACGCGGTCCTCCGCGAGCGGCTGGAGTCGCAGCGCGCCCACGTCGAGACGCCCGCCGTCGGCGTAGTAGCCCAGGGCGGCCCGGGCCTCCGTCGGCACGCGCTCGCGCTCCGCGACCCACCCGGCGGCCCGCCGGAGCGGCCCGCTGACGGCCGCCGCCGACCGGGTTCCCACGCCGTCGAGCGCACCCCGGATGTCCATGTCCGCTCGCGGGAGTCGTCGCCTCAAAGACCCGGCGATCCCCACCTGGTAGTCGGCCGACAGGTGGCGTCGGGAACGGGAGTCTTATGAGCGCTCGTGTGGCCCGTGACAGTATGGACGGTATCGCCCGGTCGGTGGGACGGCTCGCGGCGGCGACACGGATCGCCGTCCGGACCGTCCTCCCGGTCGACACCAACCCCGTGCCCGGCGAGTGGACACACGTCACGAAGGTCGATCCCGAGAGCGAGAAGCGACTCCCGCTCGCCTACCCGCTGTTCTTGCGACACACCGACGCCGTCTCCGTCGGCGGCTCGCGGGACGTCACCGCCCGCAACACCGAACTCACCTTCGACCTGCTCGATCACGCTCCCGTCCCCGCCTTCCACGAACCCTCCGCGCCAGCCCACGTCACCGACGGCACCCGAGAGCGGGCCGCCTTCGTCGCCATCCCCGAGGTGCTCAACGGCGAGACGCAGGCCCTGGTCGGCCAACTCGGCGCCGGCATCGAACACGTCCGCGACGAACTCGCCCCCGAGATGATCGACCGTCATCTCCCCTGGGCGCCCGCCCGCCTGCGGTCCGCGCTCCGGGAGTTCGCCGCCTCCTGGCTGCTCGCCAGCGCGAACTTCGAGGCCTACATCATCCAGAATCCCGACTCCGCGGCCGCCCGCGAGGCCGGCGTCGACGCCGAGGACGTCCTCGACCCCGCAGAGGCCGGTCGTCGCGCCGCCGCCGCCGAGCGCCGCCTCGGCAGTGAGATCCTCTACGTGGAGTACTCCGGCACCTACGGCGGCGACACCGGCGTCGACACCGTCGCGGCCGTCGACGGGGCCACCCACTGGTCCCGGGTGTGGTACGGCGGCGGCATCGACTCCCGGGAGTCCGCCCTGCGGATGCTGGAGGCCGGCGCCGACGCCGTCGTCGTCGGCGACGCCTTCCACGACGTGGCCGAACAGGAGGCCGGGCTTTGCGAGCGCGCGCTCGCGGGCCCCGACCTCGCCCTGGACAGCGACCGCCCCGCCGTCCGCGAGTGGGTCGCCGACCGCCGCTCCGGGGACGACGCCGCCGCCCGCTACCTCTCGACGATCCCCGCCGTGACGGACCCCGACCGCCGCGCCCTGGAGTACCTCACCGCTGGCGTCCACGCCCGCCTGGGCATCGAGTCCGTCGCCCGCGAACTCGGGGACGACGCCACCGAGACCGACCTCCGCGAGGCGCTGCGGCGCTCGGTCCCCGGCGAGGCCGAGTTCGCCGACCTCGGCGAGGACGGGCGTGCCTTCGCATACGAGAGCGCACTCGCCGTGCTCGCCCGCCGCGCCGGCGTCGAGAGCGGGTCGCTGCCCGTTGACCACCTCAGCGTCTCCCCCGACTCCGAGCACGACGCTCCGGCAGGTGACGGCGAGCGCCCCAGTTCCGAGGCCACGCGGTAGTCACGCCCTCGCGGGGGGACGGCCCACGGGGCCGTCCGCGACACCCGACGGCGTAAGTGACGGTGACTCCATCACTCCGGGTGGCGTCCCGCCCGGGGGTCACAGGGACTTCGACATGTACGGTCCGTCGCGGTGGTAGCCCAGTTGCTCCTCGTAGTACTGGCGGACGCCCACGCCGCTGAGGACGGCGATCTTCGAGTAGCCCGCCTCGCGGGCGAGGGACTCGGCGTGTTCCATCAGGCGACGACCGTACCCCTGGTGCTGCCAGTCCGCTCGGTCCCCCGCGTCCTCGCCGAGCGGGGCCTCGCTGCCGTAGACGTGCAACTCGCGGACGACGGCGGCGTCGTCCAGTTCCGGTCGCACTGGGTCGCCGGGGAACCGCAGCCGACAGAAGCCGACCAGGAGGTCCCGGTCGCGGTCCTCGAAACTGACGAAGTGCTCGCGGCCGCCGGCCACCTCGTAGGAGTGGGTGTCGAGCGTCACCGACTCGGGGTCGGCGTCGTTCAGCCCCACCTCGCGACACCGGATACAGTCACACGACCAGCCGTGGGCGTCCATCTCCTCCCAGGCGAGTTGCCGGAGGTTCGACTTCTGCACCCCCGCCTCGATGAGGTCGGCGGGGATGTCCCGCTGGACCCGCTGGACGCGCGTGTACGGTGGCACCTCCCGCATCAGTTCGGCGACGAGTTCTGCGGCCGCCTCGCTGGACAGGGGGTCGAACTCCCCCTGGTGCCACCAGTCGTACGTCGCCGTCCCCTCGACGATCAGCGTCGGGTAGATCTTCAGGTAGTCCGGGCGGAACTCCGGGCGCGAGAACAGTCGCCGGAAGTCCTCCCGGCACATCTCCTTGGACATGCCCGGTTGGCCGGGCATCATGTGAAAGCCCACCTTGAAGCCGGCGTCGCGGAGGCGACGGTTGGCGTCGATAGAGGCCTGGACGCCGTGCCCGCGGTGCATCTCGCGGTTCACTCGCTCGAAGGTGGTCTGTACGCCGACCTCGACCTTCGTCCCGCCCAGCCGGAGCATCCGGTCGATCTGCTCCGGGTCACACCAGTCGGGCTTCGTCTCGAAGGTGGTCGCGACGTTGCGGACGTCGGCGGTCTCGTTGTCCGCGAGCACGTCCTCGACGTGGGCGAACTCTCGCTCGTCGGGCGGCGGGGCGAAACTCTCGGTCTCCGACGGCCTGGGGTCGGCGTCCACGTCGTAGTCGTTCATCGCCTCGACCGCCCGGCGGACGAACCACTCCTGGTAGTCGTGGCTCCGGGCGGTCATCGTCCCGCCCATCAGTATCAACTCGGCCTTGTCGACGGGGTGGCCGATCGCCCGCAACTGCTCCAGGCGCAGACGCACCTGGCCGTACGGGTCGTAGTCGTTCTGCTTGCCCCGGGCGGCGGCGGGTTCGTGGCCCGTGTACGACTGCGCCGAGGAGAACTCAGAGTCCGGGCCCCCCGGGCAGTACAGGCACTTGCCGTGCGGGCAGCGGTGTGGCGAGGTCATGATCGCCACCGGCGAGACGCCCGAGGCGGTCCGCACGGGCTTGCGCCGCACCACCTCCTTCACCTCCTCGCGACGCTCCTCGGGCGCGAACCGCAGCAGCGTGGAGTTCTTCGGCACCTTCGGCGAGGAGTGACGACCACACACCTCGGTCTTCCGGCGTTCGAGGTTCTCGCGGGTCACCTCGCCCGCGAGGATCCCCTCGACCAGGTCCTCACAGACCCGGCGGAACGCCCGGCGGCCCTCCGGGTCCAGGTCGAGGTCGAGGTCGGGGTCGCGGGTGTCCGCTCCGGTGCCGGTGCTCATCGGCAGATCGTCGGACCGGCCCGCGAATAAGGGTATCGCCTGGCGGTCAGTCGTCGGCGGTCTGGGCGGCGACGTGGTCGGCGACCGCCGCCTCGACGGCGTCGAGGGCGGCGTCGCGCTCGCCCAGCAGGTACTCGACGTGGCCGTCGCGCCCGCCGACGGCGTCGATGCCGGTCTCGGGGGCGCGGTCGGCGGCGTCGGCGGCGACCGCCCGCAGGTCGATCGCGTGGCCCGAGCGCAGACGGAGGGCGTCCTCGCCGAAGCCGACGGTCACGTCGGCGTCGGCGGCGTCAGAGCGGTGGATCTCGTCGAGCAGCAGGTCCGTCGGCGGGAAGTCGAAGCGGTGGGTGAACGCCTCCGTGTCCAGCACCGCGAAGTCGACGCCGTCGACGGTCTCGTGGCGGAGGTTGCGCTCGGCGGCGGCCAGCTCCTCGTCCAGGCGGTCCCGGAACTCCCCGCTGAGGTGGGCCGCGAACCGACGCCCGCGGTCGCCGTCGAACAACAGGTCCGCGAAGATCTCTCGCTTGTCCTCGTAGGACTGGAAGTACGCGCCGAAGGCGACCGCCTCGCGCAGTTCACGCAGGCGGTCGTCGTCGTAGCCCGCCTCCGACGCCGCCTCGCGGTACGAGTCGGGTGCGCCGCTCCAGTGGGGCAGCGCCGGCAAGTGGCCGATCTCCTCGCCGGCGTCCGGGTGGACGCCCAGCGCGACCGTCGCGGCGAGCGCCGCGGTCGCGAGGTCGGTCTCCTCGCCGGGTGCGGCGGCGGTGGTCACCGTCTCGCGCACCGCCCCGTCCAGCGGTTCGCCCGCGACGACGGCGTGGTCAACGTCGTACACGTCGAGCAGGCCGTAGCCGACGGTGGACTCCTCGGTGGCGCCGGCGTCGACCAGCACCACCAGCGGCAGCGACTCGCCGTGGCGCTGCTGGCCCTGGAGCATGTCGGTCACGTCGTCGGTCGCCGCGCCCATGTCGTACACGCGGTCCTCCAGGGGACGGCGCTCGAACAGGTGGTACTCGGCGTCGGCGGTCGGGTGCTCCTCGCGGATCAGCGGCAGCGTCGCCCGCTCGATGGCGACGCCGGCGACGTAGCCGTCGACGGTGGGCGAGTGCCGCACGACGACCGGCTTGCCGGCCATCACCGCCGTCCGGATCGCCGTCGCGACCTCGCGGGCCGTCGCCGTCAGCCCCGACAGCGTCTCGTCGTCGACCGGCGGCTCCACCTCGGGAGCGCGGGCGGCCTCCTTTATCGCCTCGGCCAGTCGCTCGTGGACGCGCTCGGCCGCCTCGCCCGCCAGCGACTCCAGCGATTCGGTCTCCACCTGCAGGTCGCCGTGGCGGCGCTCGACCTCACCCACGAGGGCGACGGCGTCGTCCACCTCGACCCCGGGGTAGGCACGCACGCCGGCGGCCTCGAAGGCCGCACACTCGACGGTGCCGGACTCGTCGCGCACCTCGAAGATCGTCGGTCCCGAGGTCTGTCGCGCCTCGACGACGGCGCCCTCGATCAGCACGCGGTCGCCGACTCGCTCCTCGAGGTCCTCGACCGGCGTGCGCTCCTCGGGCTCACCGCTGTCGTCGGCCGCCGCGTGTTGCTCGTCGGACTCACCACTGTCGTCGGCCTCGGCGTGATCGTGGTCCGGCGTGGGGTCCGCACCTGACCCGGTCCCGTTGGTGCTGTCGTCGGGCGCCTGGGGGTCGGCGCTGGCGGCACCGGAGTCGTCCCCGGCGCCGCCGTCAGCGTTTCCCTCCTCGCCCTCCCGGGGGACCTCGCGGACCTCGGGTTCGTGGTCCTGGCCGGGCCCGCCGCCGTCCTGCTGGCCGGCCTCGTCGTCGTCGGCGTCGGGGTCGTGGACGCGGTGGCCCCGGAACTCCTCCGCGGCCTGGCGGATCGACCAGCCGAGGTCGATGTCGCCGTTGTCGCGGACGCCCTTCACCTGGACGAACACCTCGTCGCCGGGCTCCCAGTCCAGCGACTCAAGCCGCGTCTCCAGTTCCGACTGGTGCAGCAGTCCGGTCACGTGGTCGCCGATGTCGACGAACACGCCGAAGTCGGCGAAGCCGTCGACCGTTCCGCGGTAGTACCGACCCGGTTCCAGTTCCTCCGGGCGCGTGCCCTCGAACTCGAACCAGACGTCTTCCTCGTGCGTGTTCCAATCCATGTTCGTGGATTCACCGCCTCCGGTAAACGACTGTCGATACCGGGGGCCGGACGGGGGAACCAGGCACGGGGGCGTCACCTCCGGTCCGGCTCGGGGACCCCCACCAGCAAAGTCGGTGGGCGCCGACGCCCCACCATGCGCGTAAGCGTCGTCGGCGGCAGCAGCGTGACCGAGACACAGGCCGAGACGGCCCGCGCGGTGGGCGCCGAACTCGCCCGGCGGGGCCACACGCTGGTCTGTGGCGGCCTCGGCGGTGCGATGCGAGCCGCCTGCGAGGGCGCCCGGGGCGAGGGTGGCCACACCGTCGGCGTCCTCCCCGGCAGCGACCCCGGGGCCGCGAACCCACACGTCGAGACCGCCCTCGCCACCGGCCTCGGGCACGCCCGCAACTACCTCGTCGCCCTCAACGGCGCGGCGACGATCGCCGTCGACGGCGGCCCCGGCACCCTCTCGGAGATCGCATACGCGCTCGTGCTCGACCGTCCCGTCGCCGGCCTGGACACTCACGAGGTCGAGGGCGTCGAGGCGGTCGAGACGCCCACCGCGGCGGTCGAGTACGTCGAGCGGGCCACGCGGTAGTCGTGCCGGCGCCCGTGGCCGACAGGGAGTTTTGAGCGTCCCCGTGAGATCCGCCGTGACCGTCGCACAGGTCGGGGGACCGGGCGCCGTCGTGCTCGTCGTCCTCGTGGTGCTGGTCGCTGTCGTCGCCCACCGCTCGGTCGTCCTCGTGACCGGTACCCCCCGGGCGCTGTACGTGTTCGGCGAGTTCCGGGCCGTGCTCCGACCAGGGGTGACCGTGGTCCCGCCGTTCGTCTCCGAGACGTACCCCGTCGACCCCGAGACGGGGACGGTCGACCTCGGTGACCGCCAGGTGGACCTGCCGCCGGCGGCGTCGGACGCGCTCGCGACCGACGCCGACGACGAGCACGAGCGACACGGGCGACGCTGACCGCGCCCTCGTGGGCCCGCCCGCGGGGACCAACCACTTCCGTCCGGGTCGCGAACGGCCGGCAGATGGTTCGGGCGTACCTGGTGGCGGTCGTCGCCGTGCTGGGCGTCGGCGTGCTGGCGGTCACGGTGGGGCTGCCGCTCGTGTTCGTGTTCCCGGTGTTGCTCGCGGTCGTCGCCGGGGTCGTCCTCCGGTCGGTGTCGACGCCGGACGAGCCCGAACCGCGGGACAGGCGGCGCCGGGCGGTACTTTCCGGCGAGGTCGCGGACCACGACGCGGTCGACCGCACCGGCGAGCACGCCGCCGGGGCGCCGGTGTACGAGACCGACGTCGACGGCCGCCCGGTGACGGCGGCGGCGACCCACACGAGCGACGGCCGGGCGGTCGTGCTGCGGACCCCGCTGGAGGTGACCCGTCGCGGCGTCGGGTTCGCGGTCCGCGGGGGCGACGAGGGCCTCTCCGTCGAGCGCGAGCCCACCGCGGTCCAGGCCGGCGGTGCGGGTGACCTCCTGGCGGGCGTCGAGACGACGCTGTCTGGGGTGTCCGTCGGTCGCCTCCGCGTGGACGACCGGGTCGGGGTCGTGGAACACCGGCTGGGTGACCTGACGACGGGCGAGGGGTTCCGCCGGCAGGCGGCGGCGCTGGTCGAGGTCGCGAGTGCGGTCGAGCGGGCGGCCAGCGAGACGGAGCCGCTGACCGAGCGCACGACCGGCGAGAGATAGCCCACGCCGTCTGCCGCCCTGGCGGGTGACCGGTGGGCTGAAGAGCCAGCCCCCCGCAGCGCCGCCCGTGAGCGAGGACCGTCGGGTGGGACCGCTGCTCGTGCTGGTGCTCGGGCTGGTGGTCGTCCTCGTCGGGGCGGGGATCGCCCTCGGCGTCGTCGACGTGGGACCGACCGACAGCGACGGTGACGGACTCACCGACGCCCGCGAGCGGGCGCTGGGCACCGACCCCACGGACCCGGACACCGACGGCGACCGGCTGCTCGACGGCTGGGAGGTCGACGGCGAGACTCCCGACGGCGTCCCGCTGCCGGGCGCCGACCCGCTCTCGAAGGACCTGTACGTCCAGGTGAGTCCCGCCGGCGACGTGGCGGCACTGTCGGCGGCCGAGCGCGAGCGGATGCGGCGAGCGTTCCGGTCGATGCCGGTGGAGAACCCGGGCAACGAGTCCGGCGTGGACCTGCACCTCGTCGAGGGGGAGCGCCTCGACCCGGTGGTGCTCGGCGCGGACGCGTCGCGGGCCGACCTGCTCGACGCGCTGTACACCGAGGACCTGCTCGGCGACCGTCGCTGCGTGTACCACCACCTCGTCCTCGGGCGGATCACCGACGAGGACGTGCTGGGGTACGGCGACACGCCGGGCTACCTCGCGGTCGTCGACGGCACGCGGACGGACCCGGGCGCGAGACGCACCGACTTCGCGGTGCACGAGTTGCTGCACAACGTCGTCGGACGCCTGGCGGGCGGGGCCTCCCACAGCGACCACGGCTGGCTCTCCGGCGGCGTCGAGGACCCCGGGTGGGACCGCGCGCTGGACGACGCCACGCGCGAGGCGCTGTCGGGGGGGTTCGCCGACGGACGGTCCGAGGCGTCGTGTGGCGACTGAGGTAAGCGGCGACCGGCGGGGTTAAGCGGGCGGCCACCGAGACGGGCGGCATGAAGAGCGTCAGGATCATCGGTGCGCCGACGGACTACGGCTCCGACCGACGTGGCGTGGACATGGGGCCCTCGGCCATCCGGTACGCCGGCCTCTCGGGGATCGTGGAGGGCGTGGGCCACGAGTGCAGCGACGCCGGCGACCAGCTGGTCCCCCGCGCCGAGCGCCGCGACCCCGACGCCGACGCCGACCTCGTCGAGGGATCCGCGAAGTACCTCCGGGAGACCGAGGAGGTGTCGGTCCGGCTCGCCGACGAGGTCGCCGGCGCGATCGACGAGGGCCGGTTCCCGCTGGTGCTCGGCGGCGACCACTCCGTCGCGATCGGCACGATGGCGGGTGCCGCCCGCGACGCCGAGACAGGCGTCGTCTGGTTCGACGCCCACGGCGACTTCAACACGCCCGCCACGACTCCGAGTGGCAACGTTCACGGGATGCCGCTGGCGGCGGCGCTCGGGAGAGGCGCCTTCGCGGACATGGCGTGGGCGTCCTCGCCGGGGGTGCGCGAGGAGAACGTCGCCATCGTCGGCCTGCGCAGTCTGGACGACGCCGAGCGCGAACTGGTCCGGGACAGCGACGTGACCGCGTTCACGATGTCCGACGTCGACCAGCGCGGCGTCACGGCGGTCACCCGCGACGCGATGGAGGTCGCCACCGACGGCGTCGACGACGTCCACGTCTCGCTCGATCTCGACTGGCTCGACCCCAAAGTGGCGCCAGGCGTCGGCACGCCCGTCCGCGGCGGCGTCACCTACCGCGAGGCACACGCCGCCATGGAGATCGTCGCCGAGTTCGACGCCCGCGCCGAGGTGTTGCGCTCGCTGGAACTCGTCGAGGTCAACCCCGTGCTCGACGAGTCCAACGAGACCGCGGCGCTGGCGGTCGAACTCGCCGGCAGCGCACTCGGAAAGAGCGTCCTCTGAGGCGGGTCGGTCTCCCGACGACCCGACCGTCACGTATTCGACGCTCGGCGGCGCAGAGGAGTCATGGAGGGTGACCGACCGGGGACGCAGCCGACCTTCCAAGAGACTCAGCGACTCACCGGCCGCTGGCGCTGGGTCGTCGTCGGTGCCGTCGTGCTGGCGGTCGTGTCGCTTCTCGCCACCGCGCCGATCGACCCCCTGACAGCGGTCGTGGCCCTAGGCGTGCCGGCGGGCCTCGCGGCCGTGACGCTGCTCGCGAGACTGCACACCACCGTCGAGAGCGACGGCGTCAGGATCCGGTTTGCACCGTTCCACCGGCGGCCCCGCGTCGTCCGGTTCACCGAGGTCACCGCCGTCGAGCGGGTGTCCGTCGCCGCGCTTCCGGACTACGGCGGCGTGGGGATCCGCCGCGACCACGACTCCTGGGCGTACCTCGTCGGGAGTGGCGACGCGCTCCGGTTCGTACGCGCCGGGGAGCCGGACGTGGTCGTCGGCTCCGACCGTATCAAGGCGTTCCACCGGGCGGTGCGAGCGGCCCGCGACGGCGACGGCGACGGCGGCTGACCCGCCAATCGGCGAGCGAGATCAGTCGTCGGCGTCCGCCTCGGCCTCCCCGTCGGCGTCGTCGTCGTCGGCCAGCGCCTCGGCGGGCAGTCGGTCCATCGCGGCGACGGCGTCACCGTCCTCGACGGTCATGACGGTGACCCCCTTCGTGTTGCGGCTCACCGTCGAGACCTCGTCGGCGCGGGTCCGCATGATCTGGCCCGCCTCGGTCATGACGACGAGGTGGTCGTCGTCGTCGACGGCCTTCACGCAGGACACCGGACCGTTCCGGTCGCCGGTCTTGATGTCGACGAGACCCTTCCCGTAGCGGGACTGTTTGCGGTACTCCGACAGCGGGGTGCGCTTGCCGTAGCCGTTGCGGGTCACCGTCAACAGCGAGCGGTCGTCGGCGGCGTCGGTGGCGACCATCCCGGCGACCTCGTCGCCCTCACGCAGGTCGATCCCGCGGACACCGCGGGCCGAGCGGCCCATCGAGCGCACCTCGCTCTCGTCGAAGCGGATCGTCATGCCGTCCCGGGTGGCGATCACGAGGTCGCGGGTGCCGTCGGTGAGCGTGACGTCGACGAGTTCGTCGTTCTCGTCCAGGCCGGCGGCGATGATCCCCGTCGAGAGGATGTTCTCGAACTCGCCACACAGCGTGCGCTTGACGTAGCCGTCGCGGGTGACGGTCACGACACACTCCTCGGGGTCGATCTCGTCACAGGGGACGACGGCGGCCAGTTGCTCGCCGTCGTCGAGGTCGAGCACGTTCACCGCCGGCGAGCCACGCGACCGCCGGGAGTCCGGCGCGGGCAGGTCGTACGCCTTCAGCCGGTACACCTGGCCCTGGTCGGTGAAACACAGCAGCGTGTCGTGGGAGTTCGCCCGGAACGCACGGGCCACGCTGTCGCCCTCCTTCGGGCGGATGCCGATGATCCCCTTGCCGCCGCGGTGCTGGGGGTCGAACCACTCGACCGGCATCCGCTTGATGTAGTCCTCCTCCGTGAGGACGATGACGACCTCGTGCTCGTCGATGAAGTCCCCCCGGTCGAGGTCGCGACTGCCGTCGCCCTCGACGATCCGGGTGCGGCGCTCGTCGTCGTACTTCTCGCGGACCGTCTCGAGTTCCTCGATGACGACCGCACGGAGTTCGTCCGCGTCGTTCAGGATGGTCTCGAGGCGGTCGATGCGCTCGGTGACTTCGTCGTAGTCGGCACGCACGTCCGCCGCCTCCATCGAGGTGAGCGAGCCCAGCTGCATCCGGACGACGTGCTCGGCCTGGTCCTGCGAGAGGCCGAACTCCCCGGTGAGCCACTCGCGGGCCGCGTCGCGGTCCTGTGCGTCGCGGATCGCGTCGACGACCGTCTCGGCGTGCTCCAGTGCCTGCAGACGACCCTCAAGGATGTGTGCGCGATCCCGTGCCTCGTCGAGTTCGTGCTGTGAGCGCCGCCGGACGACCTCGGTGCGGTGGGCGACGTACTCCTCCAGGGTCTCCTTCAGGTCGAGCACGCGGGGCTGGCCGTCCACGAGCGCGAGGTTGATGACGCCGAAGGTGCGCTCGAGGTGCTCGTCCAGCAGTCGGTTCTCGACCACCTCGGTGTTCGCCCCGCGCTTGAGGTCGATCACGACCCGGACACCGTCACGGTCGGACTCGTCACGCAGGTCACGGACACCCTCCAGTTCGCCCTCGTTCACGTCGTCGGCGATGTTCTCGACGAGGCGGGCCTTGTTCTCCTGGTAGGGGAGTTCGGTGATGACGATCCGGTCGCCGCCGTCCCGACGCTCGACGTCGTACTCCGCGCGGACGCGCAGGCGTCCCCGACCGGTCTGGTAGGCCTTCTCGATGGGTGCCTTCCCGACGATGCGGCCGCCGGTGGGGAAGTCGGGGCCCTGTACGTACTCCGTGAGGTCCGACACCGTGCAGTCGGGGTTCTCCAGCAGGTGGACCGTCGCGTCGATCACCTCCCCGAGGTTGTGCGGCGGGATGTTCGTCGACATGCCGACGGCGATACCGCTGGAGCCGTTCACCAGCAGGTTCGGGAACGCCGCCGGGAGCACGTCGGGTTCCGTGAGGCGGTCGTCGTAGTTGGCGGAGAAGTCGACGGTGTCGGCGTCGATGTCCTCCAGCAGTTCCTCGGCGATTGGTGCCATCCGCGCCTCGGTGTACCGCATCGCCGCGGGCGGGTCGCCGTCCATCGACCCGAAGTTGCCCTGGCCGTCCACCAGCGGGTACCGCAGCGAGAAGTCCTGGGCCATCCGCACCAGGGTGTCGTAGATGGCGGAGTCACCGTGGGGGTGGTAGTTTCCCATCGTCTCGCCGACGATCGACGAGGACTTCCGGTGACTCCCGCCGGCGGTGATCCCCTCCTCTGACATCGAGTAGAGGATGCGCCGGTGGACGGGCTTCAGTCCGTCCCG
>CAYODS010000071.1:0-15620 GCA_964402765.1 uncultured Halobacteriales archaeon | reverse complement strand
GGTCGACGTACACCTTCGACCCGCGGCGGTACCGGTACTCGAAGCGGTCGCCGCCGAGCACGAACACGTCGCCGGACTCGAGCGTGTCGAGATAGTCCTCGTCCAGGTCGCCCACCCACTCGTTGCCGGCCCGGGTGAACACGTCGATCGAGAAGGAGTCGGGGATGGTGCCGATGTTGGTCATGTAGATCATCTGTGCGAGCCGGCCCCGCTTGCCGATCAGCCGCTGGCCCACCTCGTACTCCGGGTAGTGGTGCTCGCCGTCGGGCGGGTCGTTCCCGTCGCGCCACACCTTCGCGTACACGTTGCGGTCCTCCATCCCCTCGTAGCCGGCGGTGAGGTAGCGCATCAGTGCCTCCCACTCACCGTCGGTGTACTCGCGGTAGGGGTAGGCCCGCTCCAGGATACCGCGGACCGCCGCCTCGGGTCGGATGGCGTTTATCGCCATGCCGTACACGTGCTGGGCGGCGACGTCCTGGGCGCGCTTGGGGATCGAGACGCTGTCGACGAACCCCTCCTCGGCCTTTTTCAGCATCACCGCACACTCGACGAGTTCGTCGCGGTCCATCGCGATCACCCGCCCAGTGACGGTCTGGCCGACGCGGTGGCCCGCGCGCCCGACCCGCTGCAACAGGGCGGCGACGGACTTCGGACTGCCGATCTGCACGACGAGGTCGACGTGGGGCATGTCGATGCCCAACTCCAGCGACGTCGAGGAGGTGACGAAATCGAGGGTGCCCTCCTTCAGCGCCGACTCCACGTCCTCGCGGGCCTCCTTCGACAGCGAGCCGTGGTGGGCGCCGGAGTTCGCCTCGTCGTACTCGGCGTACCGCTCACGGAGGTTGTGCAGCACCCGCTCGGCGCCCGACCGGGTGTTCGTGAACACGAGCGTGTTCGTGTGCTCCTGGATCAGCGAGTGGAGTTTCTCGTACAGGCGGTCGTTCACGACACCGGCAGGCGTGTTGATCAGGTCGTCCGTCGGGCAGTGCAACTGCAGGTCGAACTCGCGGGCGAAGCGGGCGTCGACGATCTCACAGTCGCGGGGTTCGCCGTCCTCACATCCCACGAGGAAGTCCGCCACCTCAGACAGCGGCTCGATCGTCGCCGAGCAGCCGATCCGCGTGGGCGACCCCTCGGCCATCGCCTCGAGTCGCTCGAGCGAGACTGAGAGGTGAGTGCCCCGCTTCGAGTCGGCGATCGAGTGGATCTCGTCGACGACGACGTACTCGACGGTGCGGAGTTTCTCCTTGAATTTCGGGGAGTTCAGCAGGATGGCCAGCGTCTCCGGCGTGGTGTTGAGGATGTGTGGCGTCGTCTCCAGCATCCGCTGGCGCTCGCTCTGGTCGGTGTCGCCGTGCCGGATGGCGTGGCGCACGCGCTCGACGTCGGCGCCACGCTCCTCCATCTTCCGATGGATGCCCTCCAGCGGTCGCTCCAGGTTGCGGTGGATGTCGTTGGCGAGTGACTTCAGCGGGGAGACGTACAGGCAGTACACCGAGTTCTCCAGGCCGTCCGCCCGCTGGCGGGCGTACAGTTCGTTGATGATTGCGGTGAACGAGGCGAGCGTGTTGTGAAGGTACATCCCTCCACGACCGCCGACGAAGTTGTGCGGTCCGGGGACGTGGAGGTCGACGATCTCACCCTCGTACTCGGTCGTCTCGTTGGCGGTCACCTCCAGCCAGAGGACGTTCTGGTCCAGCTTCTCGTCGATGCGGTCACGCAACTCGACGACCCGCCGTTCGTCCGGCAGGTCCGCGAGCACGGAACGGAGTTCCCGGAGTGCGCGCTCTGTGGCGTACCCGCTCCGGCGGACGACCTCGTAGATGCCACCGAGCGCATCGTTGAACTCGACGTCACTGTCGTAGTACCGAGACAGCTGACGGATCGACTCGAAGTCGAACCGGTGTTTCCCGACGCGACTTCCACTCGTCTCACCTGCGGCGTACGTGCGGAGGGCGTCCACGTTCTCGTGGCGTATGTCGAACTCCTCGAGCAAATCGCGTAGAACGGGCTTCCGTCTGACGCTCAGGGCGTAGTACTCCCTGCTGACCGGCTCGTCAGTGTTGGTCGCGTGCCGCAGCTTCGACCCGCGGGCAGACGGGATACCGAACGACAGCAGGAGGTAATTCAGTTGCTCGATCTTCGTCTCGTTGCCCTGCATGACGCGAACCTCGTTCTCCCGTACCTCAGCCTCCAGCGACAGGAACGTGGAGACGAACGCCCGTTTCACGTCCTCGGGGGCGTTCAGCACCCAGTTCGGGAACGCGACCTCGGAACTCGTCCCGAGATCGATGTCGAACAGCTCGGAGAAGAACCGCGCGAAGGGGCCATCCGAGACGATCCAGTCGATCTCGCTCTTTCGCTCGAACGAGATGTCGAACCGCTCCTCCGTCGTGGACATCACGTCCTCGAGGAGGTCGGTGTGCTTCGCCTGCGACAGCGACAGCATGGTGCTGCGTTCGTACTCGTCGAGCAGTCCCTCCGCGAGGACGAACGAGACGAGCCTGGCGAGTGGTTCGTCGACTGTCTCGGGATACGTGAAGCGCGAGCGTCGGCCGTTGGCGGTCTGGACGAGGACCTCGTTCTGCGAGAGTGGCTCGAGTCTGTCCCGGACCAGCGACAGCGTGGCGTCCGTTCCGTACTCGGTCTCCCCGGTCACTTGCCGGTAGACGGTCGAGATACCGACAGCCGTCTCGTCCGCCACCTCGTCCATCGTCAGCCCGGCGAGTGAGAGAGCACGGCGACGGGTCCGTTCCGTGAGTTCACTCCACGGCCGCGACTCAACCGCCGCCGTGACCGACTCCGCGTCGTCTCGGGTCAGGACCACGTCGTACCGCTCTCGGAGGCTCTCGACTGCGGACTCGACGTTCAACTCGACCGTCCGCCCCGGGAGGTCAAGCTCCCTTGGCACGCCGACGCGGTCGCCGGGTTCGATCCGGTCCGCACGACGCCACTCGATCCCCTCGGACGTCTCCACCAGTAGCGGATGTGCCGGTGTCACCTCGACCTCCCGTCCGTACACCGTCTTTATCTGGTGCATCTGACCGTCGTACGGCTCCCGATAGACCCGTGACGGGGCCGTCTCGACGGAGCGCGACGCCGTATCGAGCGCATACGCCTCGGCGTCGCTCTCGTGGAGCGTCCCGTCCCCGTCGACGCTCGCTATCGGGTCGCCAGCGTCAGCGACGAGCTCACGAGCCCGCACCACCTCCGCGCCGTCGTTCTCGACTATCAGCGGCGTGTCGGGCTTGACGCACTTTCCCGACCCGGTCGGCGCGGCGATCAGGGCGTTCTCGCCCTCGTGGATGAGGGGGATCGCGCCCTCCTGTGGCGGGGTGAACAGCCCGTCGTTCTCGGGGACGTACTCGCCGAACTGCTCGGCCCACCACTCCTGGACGGCGGGTTCGAGCAACTCGAACACGTCGGCGTCCTCGACCGCGACGGCGTCGGGGTCGAACTCCGGGTCGAGCGCCGCCAGTCGCTCGCGAGCCTCCTGCGTTCCCATCACCCGGATTGGCGGGCCCGTCCGACAAGTGGCTTTCGTGCGCGTGACGCGTGCGGGCCCGCAGGTCACTGGGGCCACCCCGCCGGAGAGCGGTCGACGCCAGCGTTTTGTCCGTCGCCCTCGCGGGCCCGGTATGCGACTCACCTTCCTCGGGACGGGCGCGGCGATGCCGACCGGCGACCGCCACCAGACCGGCCTGCTGTTCGAGGGTGGCGACGAGCCGCTCTTGATCGACTGCGGCAGCGGCGTCCTCCACCGCCTCGCCCGCACGGACGTGGGCTACGAGGGTGTCTCGACCGTCCTGCTGACCCACCACCACCTCGACCACGTCGCGGACCTCCTGCCGCTGCTGAAGGCCCGCTGGCTCGCCGGCGAGGAGACGCTTACCGTGGCCGGTCCCGAGGGCACGCCCGAACTGGTCCGGGACCTGCTGTCGGTCCACGACTACCTCGACGGTCGGGTGGACCTGACCCTCCGGGAGGTCGGCACCGGGGAGCCGTTCGAGATAGCGGGCTACCGGGTGCGGGCCCACGAGACCAGACACTCGATGCCCTGCCAGGCGTACCGTGTCCACGTCGCCGACCACGACGACCTGGCCGACGACGCCCCGGAGCGGGACGGTGACGCCGACGTCGAGCGCCTGCCGCCGACGGTCACCTACAGCGGCGACAGCGAGGCCGTTCCCGAACTGGTGGCCTTCGCCGACGGCTCCGCGCTGTTCGTCCACGACTGCTCGTTCCCCGACGGCGTCGAGGTGTCGAACCACCCCACGCCGTCGAAACTGGGCGCCGCCCTCGAGGAGGCCGACGCCGAGGTCGGCCGGGTGTACCTCACGCACCTCTACCCACACGCCGACGGCCAGGAGGAGGCGATGGTCGAGAGCGTCCGCGAGCGGTTCGACGGCGACGTGCGGGTGGCCTCGGACCTGCGCACCGTCAGCGTGGAGTGACCGCCGTCACCGACCGTCGACCAGGGTGCCGACGGCGTCGCCGGCGAGGAACCCGGCGAGGTCCGCCAGCCCGAAGATCCGGGCGGGTGTGCCCAGTCCGAGTAGGGTGTCCACCTTCGCGGCCATCCCGCCGGTCACGTCGACGCCGTCGGCGCCACCGAGGGCGTCACCCACGTCGTCCAGGGTCTCGATCCGCGGGATCACGTCACCGTCCCGCAGGACGCCCGGGACGGTCGAGCACATCCCGACGCGGTCGGCGCCGAGGTCGCGGGCGAGCCTGGCGACCACCTCGTCACCCGAGAGGATGGTGACGCCCGCGCCGCGCTGGGCGACGCCGTCACCGTGCAACACGGGGACGAACCCCTCCGCGAGCATCGTCTCGATCCCCGCGGTCGGCATCGTCAGGTGCCCGTCGGCGTCGCGGTGGGCCAGCGAGAACGGGTGGACCGGCGCGGGCGAGAGGCCCGCCTCGCGCAGCGCCGTCGTCACGCGGTCGTTCAGCCGGCGCATGGCGTCGTGTACGTCCCACAGCGCCGTGGCGTCGTGTGTCCCGCTGTCGACGGTGAGCCCGTGTCGCTCGGCGTGGTGGTGGCCGAAACTCCCGGCGCCGTGGACGACCACCAGCCTCGACCGGGTGGGGTCACCGTCGGCGTCACGTGCGGCCGCGAGCGAACTGGCCGCCCGCTCCAGGGCGCGCTCGTCGACGGTCTCCGGCGTGGACTTGTCGGTGAGGACGCTGCCGCCGAGCTTGAGGACGATCACGGCTCGCCCTCCGGCGTCGTGCCCTCGCCCGGCTCGCTCTCGGGTGCCGTCTCCTCCGCGCCCGCGACCGGGTCGTCCTCGAACCGGACGCCGTCCTCCGCGACGGGGGCCCGAAACGCCGTCTCGCAGTCCGGCGTGAGTTCGAGTGCTTGCAGCGTCGCCGGCGAGTCGTCCAGGGCGACGACACAGCCCCCGCCGCCGGCGCCGGTGAGTTTCGCGCCGTGAGCGCCCGCCTCTCGGGCGGCCCACACCATCGCGTCCAGCGACCGGGCTGAGACGCCCAGCGCCGACAGCAGCCCGTGGGCCACGTCCATCAGCTGGCCGAGTTCGTCCAGGTCGCCATCTGCGAGGGCGGTCTCGCCGCGCCGGACAAGGTCACCGATGGCGCCGACAGTGTCGGCGGCGAACCCGTAGCGGTCGCGCAGCTCGCGCACGCCGGCGACGAGTTCGCCCGTGTCACCGCCGCCGCCGTCGAAGCCGACGACGAACGGCAACGACGGCGTCGACAGCGGGCTGCAGTCCTCGCCCTCGACGCGCACGGCGCCGCCCATCGTCGAGCAGAAGGTGTCCGAGCGGGAGGCGCCGCCGGACTGCACCGCGTGTTCGACGCGGTAGGCGCGGTCGGCGACCGTGGGGCGGTCGAGGTCGGTGCCCAGTTCGCGGGCGGCGGCGGCGACGGTGGCGACCGACACCGCCGCCGAGGAGCCCAGACCGGCGCCCAGCGGGATAGCACTCTCTATCCACACGTCCAGGCCAGCGTCGGGCCGGCCGGCGGCGTCGCGGGCCTGGGCGACCGCCTCGCAGACGTACCGGGTGGCCGCCTCGGCGAGGCGCTCGGTCGTCCCGGCGTCGGTCGCGCCGGCGAGGTCGCCCTCGTACTCGACGACCAACCCCTCGACCGAGAGGTCCTCGGCCCGCACGCGGACGCGGTCGTCCTCGCGCTCGGTGACGGTGACGCGGGCGCGGCGCTCGACGGCGACGGGGACGGCGGGTTCGCCGTACACGACGGCGTGCTCGCCGAAGAGGTACACCTTCCCCGGGGCGCTCGCGGTGACCATACGCCGACGGCGACCGGCGCGAACAAAAGCGGTCGGGTCTGGCGACGGGTCAGCCGCCGGCCGGGTGCTCCTCGTCCGTGTCCGGCCCCGGGGTGTCGTCGCGCCCGGTCGCCGTGGCGTCGTCCAGCGAGAGGGTGACGAACGCGCTGGCGACGGCCCGTGGGTCGGCGTCGACCACGCAGTCGACGGCGTCGGAGGGTAGCCACAGTTTCACGTGGGTGAGCGTGCCGCTCCACTCGGCCCGCTCGCCGTCGACGTAGCGACTCTGCGCAGGACGACCCTGCTCGATCCGGAACAGTTCCACGTCGTCGCGGTCGACCTGCTTGAACGTGAAGCCGTCCGCGGAGTTCGGGTTCGGCTCGCGGACGACGAACACCCGCCGGTCGCCGACGACCAGGAAGCCGTTGCCCTCGAACAGCGGGTAGAGGACGCCCTCGTCGCGGAGTCGGCCCTCCAGGTGGAGTGCGGTCTCGATCCCGTTGGCGTGCTCGTCCACGCCGGAGCGAGGGCAGTCGGTCAGTTAGCGGTTTCGTCGGGGCCACCGTTCGGAACGATCAACCCTTATGGATCGACCCGCTACGCGGGGCGCATGAGTAGAGAGCCGGTCGTCGACCACGTGGCGACGACCTGGTCAGACCTCGAACACGCCGAGGCGACGTTCGCGGACCTCGGCCTGGAGCCGGAGTACGGCGGCGAGCACGGCGACGGGGGCACGGAGATGTCGATGGTGTGTTTCCAGGACGGCTCCTACCTGGAGTTCGTCTCGGCGGCCGACGACGTCGACCGCCCCCAGCGGTGGCCCGAGGGCATCGCCGACGACGCCGGCCCGTACTCCTGGGCCACGGAGGTCGGCTCCGTGCTCGGTCACCTCTCGCGGGCGATGGAGATGGGCCACCCCGTCGCCGGCCCGTTCGAGTCCTCCCGGGAGCCCCCGGAGGGCCACCGCACGGAGTTCGACTACGGCTGGGTCGGCACCCGGGAGACGCGGGGGCTGTTGCCGTTTCCGATCGACGACCGCACGCCCCGGCGGTACCGCGCCAGCCCCTCGCGGTCGGTCGTCAGGGCGCCCGTCTCGGGGGTCGGCGCCGTCGTCCTGGCGGTGGAGTCACTCGACCGCACCGAGGTGTTCCGCGAGTTCTACCGCTTTCCCACCGCGGACGTGCGCCACGACCCCGAGCGCGGGATCGACGTGGCCTCCTTCGCCGGCCGCACGGTGACGCTGGTGACCCCCGCCGAGGACGCTGCCGACCACCCCGAGGACGCCCCGGCCGAGCGCCCGGCACGGGGCCCGACCGGCGAGTGGCTCCAGCAGCGACTCGACCAGCACGGCGAGCGTATCTGTGGCGTGTTGCTACGGACCGGCGACCCCTCCGCCGTGCAGCACCGCTTCCCGCTTTCCGACCGCGAGCGGTGGTGTCGCGGCGCCATCTCCTGGGTCGACGACGACCGCGTGGGCCGGTGGCTCGGCGTGGTCGAACCGGGCGACTAGTCCGGCTGGGCGAAGTCGGGGTGGGCGGGCGCGAACGCTCCCTGCGGGTTCTCCTGGTGCACCCAGAAGTGCACCGACCGCAGGTCCGGGTGCGTGGTCACGAAGTCGACGACACGCGTCTCGGGCTCCGGTCGCTCCGCCTGCCAGGGGCCAAAACGCATCTCCACCTCGTCACCCGCCTCGATACTGTCGTCGACGTACCCGAGGTCGCGCCACCACGCCACGGTCATGATCTCGTCTGTCGTGCGCTCCGCGAGCGGGGTGACCGCCGCCTCGCCGTCGGCGAACACGTGAGTCGCCGCGCGGTGGACCCCCCAGCTGACCTCGGCGTCGACGTCGGAGAACAGGTCCGGGCGCTGTGGCATCCGCGGGTCCGGACCGCCGTACTCCACGCAGCCGAGGTTGCCGTCACGGTCGAACATCAGGATCGGCGGCTCCTCGACGGTGAACTCGCCGCGCTCTAGCGCCTTCTGGGTGTACTCGGGGTTGGAGAAGTGCCAGCCCTGCCCGGGGATGAGCGGGCCGAGCACGCGGGAGTAGCCGTCCTCGATCGCCGCTCGCCGGTCGCCGTCGTACGCCGCCGTGGCCTCGCGGGCCCGCTCGGCGTACCGCTTCACCTGGCTGGTCCCGCCGCCGAGCAGTCCGCCGACGCACCCGGCGAGCGAGGCGCTCAGTGCCGTCCCGACCGCTGCGACCGCGTCACGACGTCGCATGGACGGTCGACCGTCTCGTCGGAGGGGAGACGACTACAGCGCCACGATGACGTGGGTATTTTTCCCAGAGATGCGCCGAGAACGGAACCGGTCGACGGTCGTGGGTCAGGGCTGTGCCCACTCGGGGTGTGCGGGGGCGAAGATGCCCTCGGGGTTCTCGCGGTGGACCCAGAAGTGGACACCACGAACGTCCGGGTGGGTGGTCACGTGGTCGACGATGCGGGTGTCCGTCTGCCTGCCCGGTCCGAACCGGGCGGTGTACTCGTCGCCGGGCTCGACGCTGTTGTCCACCGGCGCCACGTCGGCCCACACGCCGGGCGTCGTCAGTTCGTCGGCGCTCCACTCGGGAACGGGTTTGACCTCGTCGTTCTCGTCCGCGAGGATGTGCGTGCCGGCGCGGTGTACCGACCACTCCGGCTGGTCGCTGACGTCGGCGAACAGGCCCGGCTGGTCGTCGATGGCGCGGTCCGCGGTGCCGTACTCGACGTACGCGAGGACACCGTCGGAGTCATACCCCAGCAGTTGGGGCTTCGTGATATCGAACTCACCGGTCTGTGCGGCCTCCATTATGTACTCGACGTTCTGGAAGTGGTAGCCCTGGCCCGGGACCAGTGGCCCCTGTATCCCCTGGTACCCGTCCTCGATGGCCAGCTCGCGGTTCTCGTCGTACTGTTCGGTCGCCTGTCGGGCCTCCTCCGCCAAGCGGTCGACCTCGCTCTGGCCGCCGCCGCCCAGGATGCTGCCGACACAACCGGCCAGCGATGCCGCTCCAGCGACGCCCGTCGCCTTCAGCAGCGAACGTCTCGTCGAACGCGTCATGGCGTGGTTACACATAGCAATGGGGGTTTCTAAAATCTAACGACAGGTCAGAACGTTAATATTTCTTGCCCCCGATTCGTGTCGGCAACCAACAAGTGTGCATCGAAGCGACTGACGCCGTGTGGGGGTCGTGTCGCCGCGCTGGGCAATAGACTTAATCCGGGGTTCCGAGTACGCACCCTTGTTACGGATGCCTGGGACGGACTCTGACTGGCAGTCAGCAGACGATCGGGGTGCACTGGGGCTCGTTCCGGACCTGAGTTATCTGGTGAAGATGACCCTCGGGGTCGTGGTCGTCGTCGGGGCCGTCATCGCGGTCGGCTTCGTCACCGTGCAACAGACCGGCGCGGTGCTGACCGAGGAGGCACAGACGGAGTTCCAGAACAACGCCCAACTGCAGGCCGGACAGGCGCTCTCGTGGTTCAACGAGATGAACCAGGAGACACAGCGGATCACGGGCGCGCCCTCCGTGCGGACGGGCGACCCCGACGAGGTCGCCGGCTACCTGAACGACCAGAGCTTCGCCGGGTCGGTCGCCGCCGTCCACCTGGTGGACCTCTCCGGCGAGCGCGCCGCCGTCGTCGCGAGCACGGAGGACTCCCTGGCGGGGTCGACTGTCGGCGAGGGCGTCCCGTGGGGCGACCTCTCGCCGGAGAACCTCGGCGAGGGACAGGCGTTCAACAGCCGCATCTACCAGTCGCCGGCCGGGGCGACCAACGCGATGGCGTTCGTGCGGCCCGTCGGCGACAGTTCCCGCGCCGTCGTCGTCGTCTCGGACCTGAACGAGGCGTCCACCCGGCTCCAAGCCCCGGAGGACGGTCGGGCGATCGCGGTCAACGACCGCACCGGGACCATCGTCCTCAGCGCGAACCCGAACTTCATCGGCGACAGCGCCCTCGACGAGGGCTTTCTGACCGAGAGCGCCGCGAACGACATCCGCACCCGGACCGCGCCGAACATCGGCGGCACGAGCCGCTCCGCGTACTTCGGCGAGAACATCGAGTACCAGGGCCAGCGCCAGGTGACCGGCGCCGACACCATCGAGTTCGCCAACCAGAACTACGTGGTCTTCTCGCAGGCGCCGCGCTCGACCGTGTTCAGTCTCCAGAACCAGGTCCAGCAGTCCGTCCTCCTCCTCGCGGGGGTCGTCCTCGCGGTGGTCGTGCTGGTGTTCGGCACCCTCGGGTACACCACGGTCCGGGACCTCCGGGGGCTGTCCTCGCGGGCCGAGCGCGTCAGCGAGGGCGAGTTCGACACCCCACTCGACACCGACCGGGGCGACGAGGTCGGCCAGGCCTACGAGTCGGTCGACCGCATGCGTGACTCGCTGCAGCAGCGGATCGACGAGGCCGAGCGGGCGGCCGAACTCGCCCGCCGGGCCCAGGAGGAGCAGCGCGAGCTGAACGACCAGCTCACCGACACCGTCGAGGAGTTCTCCGAGGCGATGGACGCCGCCGCCGGTGGCAACCTCTCGGTGCGACTCGACGACGACACCGACGTCGAGCAACTCAACATCCTCGCCCGACGGTTCAACGACATGCTCTCGGACCTGCGGGCCTCCATCGAGGAGACGAAGCGGTTCAGCGACGAGGTCGCCCGCGCCTCCGAGGACAGCCGCGTCGTCATCGACGACATCGCCGACGCCAGCGACGACATCGCCCGCGCGATGCAGTCGATAAGCGACGCCGCGACGGACCAGAGCCAGCAACTCGAGAGCACGCTGGACGAGGTGAACGGCCTCGCGGCCACCACCGAGGAACTCGCCTCCTCGGCCGACCAGGTCGCAGAGACCGCCGACCGGACCGCCGAGACCTGCCGGGCGGAGATCGAGAGCGCACAGACGGTGATCGACAACATGGAGGCCGTCGACCAGCAGTCCGAGCGCACCGCTGACCGCGTCGACTCCCTGCTGGAGCGGATGGACGCCATCGACGAGATCTCGGACTTCATCCAGGAGGTCGCAAAGCAGACCAACATGCTCGCGCTGAACGCCAACATCGAGGCGTCCCGCGCCAGCGGGGAGGGCGGCGACGAGGGCGGCTTCGAGGTCGTCGCCGACGAGATCACCGACCTGGCCGACCAGATCCAGAACTCCGCCAGCGAGATCGACGAACTGATCGGCGAGACCCAGGCCGAGACCCGCGACACCGCCGACGCCGTCGAGGAGACCCGGGAGCTGGTCACCGAGAGCGTCACCCGGGTGAACGAGACCATCGAGGCGCTCGATCAGATCACCGACTACGCCCAGCAGACCAACCGCGGCGTCCAGCAGATAAACGAGGCCACCCAGGCACAGGCCTCCTCCACCCAGGAGGTCACCGCCATGGTCGAGGACGCAAACGACGTCAGCGAGCGCACCGCAAAGGACGCCGAGAGCGTCGCCGCCGCCGCCGAGGAACAGACCGCCTCCGTCTCCGAGATCGACGAGGACATCCGCGCGCTGGCCGAGCAGGCCGTCTCGCTGAACGAGTCCCTCGACCAGTTCACCGTCACGGGCGCCGGCGACGGCGCCGAGGGCGGTGCCGCCGCCGACGACGACTGACCGTGGACTCCGTTCTCTTTGTCTCCGAGACGTCGTGGGCGCCGGACACCGACGGACGAGCGAACGGTCGCGAGACGGGCGAGAGAACGCAGTTCAGATGCCGCCCTCGAAGTCGTCGAGGCCGTAGGTGGGCTCGGCGCCGCGGGCGTCCAGCGTCTCGTTCGCGAGCAGCCAGTACACCACCGACAGGGCCTTGCGACCCTTGTTGTTCGTCGGGATGACGAAGTCCACGTCGCGGGTGGTGTTGTTCGAGTCACACATCGCGATGACGGGGATGCCGACGGTGTTGGCCTCCTTCACGGCCTGTGAGTCGCCGATCGGGTCGGTGACGACGAGCACGTCGGGCTCGATGTAGGCGTCGTACTCCGGGTTCGTCAGGGTGCCGGGGATGAAGCGGCCGGTGCGGGCGCGAGCGCCGACGGCGCGGGCGAACTGCTCGGCGGGGTAGCGGCCGTACTGGCGACTCGACGTCACGAGGATCTGCTCGGGGTCGTACGTCGAGAGGAAGTCCGCGGCCATCCGGATACGGTCGTCGGTCGCGGAGATGTCGAGCACGTACAGCCCGTCGGTGCGGACGCGGTGGATGTACCGCTCCATGTCGTCGGTGGACTGCTGGGTGCCGATGTGCACCCCGGCGCCGAGGTAGTCCTCGACGGGGATGAGCAGGTCGGCCTCCTCGCCGGAGAGGACGTCCTCGTCCAGCGCTGGGCCGGGGTCGGCGTCGCCCGCCGCGTCCTCGTCCTCGGGTGGCGCCTCTGCCACCTGGCCGCCGGCGTCGGTCGGTTCCGCGTCTGTACCTGCCCCCTCGGCGGGGGCGGCGGGCTCGTCGCCCTCGGTGTCGGCGTCGAGCCCCTCCTCGGGGTCGGTGTCGTCGTTTTCGCTCATGCGTTGTCCTCGATCCTGATGAGTTCGTTCAGCTTGGCGGTGCGCTCGCCGCCGACGGCGCCGGTCTTCACGAACGGCGCCCCGACGGCGACGGCGAGGTGTGCGATCGTCGTGTCCTCGGTCTCGCCCGAGCGGTGACTGACGACGGGCGCGTAGCCCGCCTCGCGGGCACGCTCGACGGCGTCGAACGCTCCCGACAGCGTGCCCACCTGGTTGGGCTTTACCAGCACGCTGTTGGCGGCGCCCGCCTCGATCCCGCGGGCCAGGCGGTCGGCGTCGGTGACGAAGAGGTCGTCACCGCAGACCGTGGTGCGGTCGCCCACCCGCTCGGTCAGCTCGGCGAACCCGTCGAAGTCGTCCTCGTCCAGGGGGTCCTCCACGTACAGCAGGTCGTACTCCTCGACCAGTCGCTGGACGTACTCGACCTGGTCGGCGGCCAGGCGCACCTTGTTTGTGTGGTGGTAGGCGCCGTCCTCGAACAGTTCGGCGGCGGCCATGTCGACGCCGGCGCCGATCTCGAAGCCGACCGTCTCGGCGACGCTGTCGGTGGCCTCGGAGAGGACCTGCAGGGCGGTCTCGTCGCTTATCGGCGCCGCCCAGGCGCCCTCGTCGCCCTTGTTCACGCTGTGGCCCCGCTCTGCCAGCAGGTCGCCGACCTCGCCGTGCACGGCGGCGTTCGCGAACACGGCGTCCGCGGCGGAGGGCGCGCCGACGGGCACGGAGAGGAACTCCTGGAAGTCGGTCGAGTCGGTGGCGTGGGCGCCGCCGCCGATGACGTTTCCGAGCGGCGTCGGCGTCGCCCCGCGGAACGTGCCCCCGAGGTGCTGGAACAGCGGCGCCCCGAGCACGTCGGCGGCGGCGTCGGCGGCGGCGAAGGAGATCGCCACCGCGCTGTTTGCGCCGATCGTCGAGAAGTCCTCGGTGCCGTCGGCGCCGCGCAGGCGACGGTCCACATCGCGCTGGTCGCCGGCGTAGGCCTCCCCGACGAGCCGGGGGACGGCGTGCTCGCGGGCCGCCGCGATGGCTTCCTCGGCGGGCAGCTCGACCGCCTCGAACTCGCCGGTGGAGGCGCCACTCGGGGCGATCCCGCGGCCGTGACCGCCGGCCTCCGTCTCGACGACGGCCTCGACCGTCGGGTCGCCACGGGAGTCGAGCACCCGGCGCAGGCGGACGTCAGTGATCAGCGTCATCCGGAGCCCTCGCGGTTGACGGTGAACGGGAGCACCCCGGCGTCGTACTCCTCGGCGGCGACCAGGATCGGCTCGGTCTGGTCGGTGTCGATGAGCACGGGCGCCCCGTAGGACACCTGCAGCGCTCGCGCGCCGATGATCCGGGCCTTCTCGTAGCGGTTGAACCGTTCGGCGCTCATTGGTAGGGCGCGACGATGTCCACGAGGTCGCGGTGCGAGACGAGCATCCGCCGACAGCAGTGTCGCTCCAGGCCCACGTCGTCGAGCACCGCCTCGGGGTCCTCGCCGTCGGCGACGCGCTGTTTGTACTCCTCCCAGTGCTCGCCGACGACCGTGCCACACGTGAAACACCGGACTGGCACCATCATGGTTATCGGTAGGACTTCTGGTAGCGGGCCCGTGCGCCCGGGCCGCCCCACTTCTTGGGCTCTGACTGGCGCACGTCGTTGACGAGCAGCGACCGGTCGAAGGCCATGTAGGCGTCCCGCAGTTCGGCGTCGCCGGTGTGCTCGACCAGTCCGCGGGCGATCGCGGTGCGGACGGCGTCGGCCTGGCCGGCGTAGCCGCCGCCCTCGACCTGGATGTCGATGTCGACGTCGTCGCGGTAGCCGTCGACGACGCGGAACGGTTCGAGCATCTTCAGGCGGGCGGTCTCGGGTTCGACGAGTTCGACCGGGCGGGCGTTGACCCGCACGCGGCCCTCGCCCTCCGTGACCGTCGCCCGTGCGATGGCGGTCTTCTTCTTGCCGGAGGTGTTCGTCACCATGTCTTTCGTGCGCCGAGTTCCTCGCTTATGGCTCCGAGCGAGGTGAACCGGATGTTCGACAGTCGGTCCAGCGTGGTGTCCTCCAGGCGGTCGGCCTCGAACTCGTGGGGGTTGCCGACGTACACCCGGACGCGCTCGAACGCCTCGCGGCCGCGCTGGGTCTTGTGCGGAACCATCCCCCGCACCGAGCGCTTGAAGATCATGTCCGGGCGCTTCGGGTACGCGGGACCCTGGTCGGAGCCGATCGCCGCGCGGTCGCGGTACTTGTCCATCGTGGACTCCTCGCGGCCGGTGATGACGGCGTCCTCGGCGTTGACGACGGCGACGCGCTCGCCGTCCATCGCCCGCTGGGCCACCTTCGAGGCCACGCGGCCCAGGATGCAGTCCGCCGCGTCGACGGCCACGTCGGGGTCGAACTCGGCGAGACTCATCGGACCACCCGCACGTCGCTGCCCTCTGGGTTGCGTTCGAGTGCCTGTTCCAGTCGGATCGGCTCGCCGACCTGGTCGATCTTCGTCTCGGCGCTGCCGGAGAAGTCGACCGCGGCGACGGTGACCTCCGTACGGAGGGCACCGCTGCCGAGCACCTTGCCCGGCACGACGACGGTCTCCTCTTCCTGTGCGTGGCGCTCGATTCGGCCGAGGTTCACCTCGGCGTGGGTCGAGCGCGGCTTCTGGAGGCGCTCGGCGACGCGCTCCCAGACCGCCGCGTCCGCCTCGCGGGCGGTCGCCTTGAGGTCGGCGATGAGGTCTCTCAGTCGTGGGTTCGTCTTGCTCATTGTCTCGTGAAATCGGTCGGTCGCGGTGCTGTGCTGGGTGTGGACCACGGCAGAAGGGACAGAACGGATCGTCGCGTACTCACGACTCTCCCGGTCGGTCGAGTCGGAGAATGCAGGGAGCAGGATTTGAACCTGCGGACCCCTACGGGACAGCGCCCTGAACGC
>CAYODS010000070.1:0-15835 GCA_964402765.1 uncultured Halobacteriales archaeon | reverse complement strand
CCCGGTGCGGGCGCGTCACGAAGCAAGCACCGCAGCCGAGCGCAGCGAGGCGAGGCGCGTCCTTAAAAATCGCCGCCGGCGATTTTTGGGCTTCACCAGACCGAAGGTCTGGTTAGCCGCCGAACTTCGTTCGGCGACCCCAGCAGATCTTCGATTTGCGCGACAGCGAGTGAGGTGCCCGCGGCGGGACGGGGGCTTTCGGGGTGGACACGAGGACGACAGGATCACCCGAACGCAGCGGGACGACGTCTTTCGAGTACTGGTCGGTGAATGGACTACAGAACCGTCACCGAGTCTGACCGATCCGCTTATCGCTCCCTCCCGAGACGTGTCACGTGTGCGAACGGAGTCCGGACTCGTCGTCGCCGTGGTGCTCGGGGCGCTCCAGGGGACGGTGGAGTGGCTGCCGCTGTCCAGCGAGGGCTTCGTCGCCGTCGCGACGACCGCGCTGGGCGCGGACCCGGCGGCGGCGGTCCGGCTCGCCCTGTTCCTGCACCTCGGGACCGCGCTGTCGGCGACGGTCTTCTACCGCCGCGATCTCGGACGACTGCTCCGCGCCGACCAGCGAGCTGACGAGACCTCCACCCACGGGGGCGAGCGCGCGGACCGTCGCTTCCTGGCGGTCGCCACGCTCGTCTCCGGCGTGGTCGGGATCGGGGCGTACCTCCTGCTCGAGGAGGTGGTCTCGGCACTGGCTGGCGGGACCTTCCTCGCGCTGGTCGGGGCGGCACTCGTCGCGACGGGCGTGCTGTTGCGGGCGACAAGCGACCGGCGACGCACCGACGGCGGGCGGGAGGTGGACCACTCCGCGGACGCCACCCGCACCGCCGCGTCCGAAAGTCCGCTGGCGGTGCCCGCCGGGGAGCGCGAGCGGCCCGACCTGATGGACGCCGTCGTCGTCGGCGTCTGCCAGGGGGTGGCCGTGCTGCCGGGGGTCTCCCGGTCGGGCACCACGGTCGGGGCGCTGCTGTTGCGCGGGCACGACGGCCCGCGGGCGCTGGAACTGTCCTTCCTGTTGAGTATCCCCGCCGCGGTGGGCGCCGCGGGGATCGCCGTCACCGACGGGGGCGTGCCGGCGGTCGACCCGCTCCAGGCGGGGGTCGCGCTGGCGGTGGCCGCCGTCGTCGGTTACCTGACGGTGGACCTCCTCACGCGACTCGTTCGCCGGGTGCGCCTGTGGGTCGTCTGTGTGGGACTCGGGGCACTCGCCGTCGCCGGCGGACTCGGCGCGGCACTGTGAGGGGCACCCCTCGCTGACGGGGTCGGCGGATCGCCCCTGCAGACGCCGCCCGCCGGAAGCGAAACGCCCACCTCCGGGCGGCGGCTCCCGGTCGCATGGTCTCGTACGTCGTCTGGGCCGTCGTCGCGCTGCTCTCGTACACGCTGGTCGCGCCGCTTGTGTCCGTCGCCACCCCCGAGGTGCCGAGCGACGTGGCACTCGTGGTCGCAAACGGCATCCTGGTGGTGGTCGCGCTGGGGGTGATCGCCGCCACCGGCCAGGACGTGGTGCCGTACCTGACCCACGAGAAGGCACCGCACCTGTACGCCGCCGGGCTCTTTCTGGCGATCGGCATCCTCGCGTACTACCGGGCGCTCGCCGCGGGGCCGGTCAGCGTCGTCGTCCCGGTGTTCGGGATGTTCATCGCCACCTCCTCGGCGGTCGGCGTCGTCGCGCTGAACGAACCGCTCACGCTGCGTAAGGCGGTCGGCATCGGTCTCGCCGTCGTCGCCGTCGTGCTGACCTCGATGGACTGAGTCAGCGCTGGACGACCCAGACCATCTCCCGCTCCGCACCAGGCGGCTCGCGGTCGAACCCGCCGTACAGCGTCCACTCCTCGAAGCCCACGGCCTCCAGTGCGAGTTCGAGCACCCGCTTGGGGTACAGCGCGAGCGGCGTTTCCCGCGTGGCGACGGCCTCGCCGTCGCGGTACAGCGTCCGGCGGATTCGGGCGACCTGCTCCAGTTCGTCGACGAGGCGGGTGACCGAGACGACTCGGTGGGGGACGCCGTCGACGGTGAACTCGCGCACGCGCTCCTCGCCGTAGGTCTCGGCGACCACCTCGAAGCCGGGGACGAACGTGTTGAACGCCAGGCGCCCGGCGGGGCGGAGTCGCTCGCGGAGCGCGGACAGCGCCGCCCGCAGCACGGGCAGCGTCGGCAGGTGGTTGATCACCCGGGCGGGGGCGTACACGAGACCGTACCGCCGGTCGGTCGCCGGCCGGGTGGCGTCCGCGAGCCACACCGACGGCGTCAGGTCTCGCTCGGCGGCGGCGGCCCGCAGGTGGGCGAGACTCGCCGCCGAGCGGTCGATCCCGTCGACGTCACACCCCGCGGCGAGGAGGTCGAGGTACACCCGGCCGGTGCCGACGCCGACCTCCAAGGCCGGACCGTGCTCGCGGGCCAGCTCGCGATAAAAGGCCACGTCACCGGCCATCGGCCCGGGGTCGGCCTCCGCGCGCCGGGCCCGGTCGACGGGGGCGACGAGATCGAAGAAGTCACCCGGGTCGTCGGCACTCGCGCACGCCTCCCGCACGCGCTCGGAGTCGGTCACGGTCGTCGGTCGGTCGCGGTCCCACCTGTACCTTGCTCCGGCTCGGGAGGGCATTGTTCAGTTAAGCCGATTCCAGCAGACGGCGAAGGCTTGCAGCCACGATTCGACGCCGTCAGGATCGGCGTTGCGGAAATGGTTTGCGAAACGGTTCGTTCGTCGTTTTACCTCTTTAAACACACGTTCGACGCTGTTGCGATTTCCGTGTGTGACGTGTCGAAATCGGAGCCCAGCGTGATGCAGTGCCGCTTTCAGCCACGGTGCACCGTCGACGAGGAACTCAGCGTCACTGACGGCGTGTTTCTGCGTGAGTTCGTCGAGAAACAGCTCTGTGATCGCCGTCGTTCGCGTTGGAAACAGTCGAACATGGAGGAATCGGTTGCTCGCTGGATCGACAGCAGCGAGCAACCAGTAGCGCTGATCGTTCACCTGAATCGTGGTCTCGTCAACGGCAACCTCCTCTGGCCGAGCGCCGTTAGTCGGCTGAAGATCGCTCTTTCGCACCCAGTTGTGAACGGTACTCCGACAGCGATCGACGCCGAACCTCTCAAGAACCGATGTAGTTTCTGCGAGTGATAAGCCGGCGAGATGCAGCTCGATTCCGAGCTGCATCAGCCGGCGCGACGTTCGTTCTCGGTCGATAAAATCTAAATCGATCCAATCGCTAAAACCATTGAGGCGGGCGGTTTCTGTCATGGAACAGCACGAAATCGATCCGCCTCACTCTTCAGCGCTTATCTGAACACTGCCCTCGGGAGTCACTCGCACGGATCCGAACCCATAAGCGCGGGAGCGGCGTACCGCGCGCCATGGTCGCTCAGGAGTCGATGGAGAAACTGCAGCGTGGCGACGTCGCGCCCGAGTTCGAACTGGAGGGCGTCGACGGCGAGACGTACACCCCCGAGAGTTTCGCCGACAGCGAGGCGCTTCTCGTGGTGTTCACCTGCAACCACTGCCCGTACGCGAAGGCGAAGTTCGACACGCTCAACGGCCTCTCGGACGACTTCGAGTCGCTGGCCGTCGTCGGGATCAACCCCAACGACGCCGAGGAGTACCCCGAGGACTCCTTCGAGAAGATGCAGGCCTACGTCGAGGACGGCCGGATCGACTACACCGCGTACCTCCACGACGAGGACCAGACCGCGGCGGCGGCCTACGGCGCTCGCTGCACGCCCGACCCGTTCCTGTTCGCCCGCGAGGACGGCGAGTGGCGCCTGGCCTACCACGGGCGGCTGGACGACGCGATGAACCCCGAGCAGACACCCACCGAACACCACATGCGCGAGGCGGTCGAGAGCGTCCTCGCCGGCGAGGACCCCGGGCTGGAGTTCATGCCCTCCCGTGGCTGCTCGATAAAGTGGCGCGAGGGCAACGAACCCGAGTACGCCGACTGAGAGCCTATCGCTCCGCGCTCACCGCCCGGGCGAGTCCCAGCGCCCGCCGCTCGGCGCCGTAGTCCGTCGCCACCTGCAGACCGACGGGTACGTCGTCGACCGTCCCGCAGGGCACCGACACCGCCGGGTGCCCGGAGAGGTCGAACGGCGCGGTGTTGGCGATCGCCGTCAGCGACCCCGGACGGGCGTCCTCGCGTCGCGGCGCGGGCGTCGGCACCGTCGGCGTCACCAGCGCGTCCACGTCCTCGAACGCACCCCGGAGAGCGGCGACCACCGACCGCCGGGCCGCCGTCGCCCGGGCGTACCCCGCGCCCTCGACCCGGGCGCCGCCGTGGGCCAGCAGGCCCGCCCGCACGTTCTCGCCGTAGGCGTCGGCCGCACGGAGCGCACGGAACAGCCGCGGGCCGAGCGGTCCAGCGGCCGCGCCCGGCACGACGCCATCGGCGGCCACCAGCGCCCCCAGTTCTCCGCCGATCAGCACCGCCGCCGCCGGTGCCGCCGCCTCCCACTCTCCGACCGCGACCCGCTCGACCGGCGCTCCCGCGGCCGACAGCGCCTCGATCCCCTCCTCGGCGGCCGCACGCACCGCGTCGTCGGCCGCGTCCATCGCCGGGGTGACGACCCCGACCCGCACGCCCCCGGGGTCGACTGCCCCCGGGTCGACGCCGTCCCCGCCCGCCGCGCCCGGGCGGTCGACCGCCAGCGGGTCGGCGGCGTCGGGACCGCGGACCGCCTCGAACGCCCAGGCGAGCGTGGCGGTGTCGTCGGCCAGCAGGCCGACGTGGTCGAGCGTCGGCGCGAGGTCGACCAGACCGTGCCGGGGGACCGCGCCGCGGGTGGGCTTCAGGCCGACGACGCCACAGTGGGCGGCGGGGATCCGGACGCTACCGGCGGTGTCCGAGCCGAGCGCGAGATCGACCAGGCCGGCGGCGACCGCCGCCGCACTCCCCGCGGAAGAGCCGCCGGGGACCCGACCGGGGGCCCGGGGGTTCTCGACGCGGCGACGGCCGGTCGTGCCGGCGCTGCCGTAGGCCAGCGCGTCCATCGCGGTGGTGCCGAGGACGCGTGCGCCGGCGGCGCGGAGTCGCTCGACCGCCGTCGCCGTGTACTCGGGGACCACCGGGTCGACGGGCGTCCCGCAGTCCGTCGGCACGCCGGCGACCGCGAGGTTCGCCTTCACCCCGACCCGCAGCGACAGCGGGCCGGCAGCCGGCGAGAGGTCGAAGCGGTAGCGGAGGGTGTCGTGTTCGTCGTCGGCGGGGTCGACGTCGGTCGCCCGCTCGTCGTCCGGGACGGCGGGCAGCGACTCGACCAGCCCGCGGACGCGGGCGACGGCGTCGGTCCAGGCGGCCGGGTCCTCGACCGCGAGGCCCAGTCGTGCGGCGGCGTCGGCCACCGCGTCGGGATCGGTCATCACCGGGCGTTCGGCGGCGGCGGGCAAGACTCCCGGGACCGCGGGGCGGACCAGGGTCGTTTTTACCGGTGGCTCGCGATGAGGCCGGTATGACAGACGACTCCGACCCCGGTACCGGCGTCGACCCCGCTGGCGGGAACCCCGACGAGCAGTCCTCGACGGCACAGGAGGCCCTGCACACCACGCTGGACTGCTCGTTCGAGGACGCCGTCGACCGCGTCCAGCTGGAGCACGAACTCGCGGGCTTCGAGTCCGTGGCGACCACCCGCCTGGACCGCCTCGTCGAGGGGGTGCTCGGCGAGGAGGTCACCCGCACCGCGCTCGTTGTGGTGTGTCACGCGGAGGTGGCCCGGGACGCAGTCGAGTTGGACCCGGCGCTGGGCGGCCTGCTGCCCTGCACCACCGCGGTGTACGAGCGGGACGGCGAGGTCCACGTCCACCACCTCTCGGCGACGAAGGCGATGCGCGACCTCGGCTGTGCGGACGGCGACGCGATGGACGCGCTCGTGGAGTTGACCGGCGAGCGGATGCAGCGGGTGTGGGAGAACGTCGAGGCGATCGACGCCTCCTACGACGCGGAGCCGGCCGACTGAGTCAGGCGCCGGCGCCCGCGTCGAGGTCTCGCGGGCGGTCGTGGGGGTAGTCCATCCGGTCGCGGACCCGCTCGCGGGCGTCGGCGTCGGCCAGCAACTCGACGAGTTCCAGGCCCAGGTCGATCGAGGAACTCACGCCGCGGGCGGTGATCCGGCTCCCGTCGCGGACCACGCGCTCCTCGACCACGGTGCAGTACTCAGCCAGCGTGTCGTACGCCGTCGGGTGGGTGGTGGCGCGGCGGCCGTCGAGCAGGCCGGCGGCGCCCAGGAGCAGTGACCCGGTGCAGACCGACGTGACCAGGTCGCAGTCCTCGGCGGTGGCGATCCACTCGACCATCGCCTCGTCGTCGAGCAACTCGCGGGTGCCGGTGCCGCCGGGGACGAGCACGGCGTCGTACTCGCCGGGGGGCGTGCCGACGGCGGTCGGCTCGAAGCGCAGGTCGCCGGTCGCCGTCGCACGTGGGGTGCGAGCGAGCACGTCCCACTCCAGCGGGGCGAGACCCATCGTCTCCAGGCGGGTGACGGCGTCGAACGCGCCCACCATGTCGAGAGCCGTCATTCCGTCGTAGACGACGAACGCGAAGTCGGTGTGGTCGGTCACGACGGCGCTGGGGACGGCGGGGGCTTGAGTGTCGCGGCTCCGGTGGTCCGACCCGCCGTGGGCACAGAGAGCGAACGGACGACACTGGGCGCGGGCGGCGGACCGGCGTGTCGCCGGCGTCGCTCCGGTCCGCGCCTGGTGTCAGTGCATCGAGAGGCGGTGGTCACCCGCTCTCCGATAAACCTCCGCAAGCGTCATGCCGCGAGGGAGCCAGCGCCGGGCATGGAACGCGTGGTGCGGGCGGTCGACGGCGACCGCCTCTGGCGGGACGTCGACCGGACGGGCGAGTTCGGCGCCGTCGACGCGGACGGGGACCGACGCGGCCGGACCGCCCCGACCGGCAGCGCGGCAAACGGCCGGGCGCGGGACTACCTCCGTGAGCGACTCGCCGAGGCGGGCATGGCCGTCGAGGTGGACGCCGTGGGCAACCTCCGCGGGCGGTGGGTGCCCGACGGCGTCGACCCGGCGCGGGCGGCGGTCGCGGCGGGCAGTCACCTCGACTCCGTGCCGCAGGGCGGGATCTTCGACGGCCCACTGGGCGTGTACGCCGCTCTCGAGGCGGTGCGGGCGATGCGGGACGCCGGGCGAGCGCCGGACCGGCCGGTCGAGGTGGTGTCGTTCACCGGCGAGGAGGGCTCGCGGTTCGGCGGCGGACTTGTCGGCTCCGCGGTGGCGACCGGGAGGCGAGGGGTCGAGGAGACGCTGGCTCTCGAGGACGACGACGGGACCACCCTTGGGACGGCGCTGTCGTCGGTCGGGTACCGCGGCGAGGGTCGCCTGGACGCGAGCGAGTGGGATGCCTGGCTGGAACTGCACGTCGAGCAGCACACCCGCCTGGAGACGGCGGGCGTCCCCGTCGGGGTCGTCACCGACGTCACCGGTATCACCCACTGTCACGCGAGGATCGAGGGCGAGGCCGACCACGCCGGGTCGACGCCGATGGCCGACCGCACCGACGCCCTGGCGGCCGCCGCCGAGGTGATCGAGCGCGTCGAGGCGTCGGCCCGCGACGCCGCCGGGAACGGCACCGCGGTCGGCACCGTCGGCAGTCTCTCGGTGGAGCCGAACGCGACGAACGTCGTCCCCGGCGCGGTCGAACTGGGAGTGGATTTGCGGGACGTCGAGCGGGCGTCGGTCGAGCGGATGGTCGGGGACCTGGCGGACGCGCTCGCCGACGCCGAGCGCGAGCGGGGGGTCACGACGAGTCTGCGGCGGTCGATCGACCTCAAGCCGCGACCGACGAGCGAGCGGGTCCGGGGAGCGCTGGAGCGGGCCGCGACGGCGGCGGGCGTCGAGAGCCTGTCGCTGCACTCCGGCGCGGCACACGACACGATGCACGTCGCGGACGTTACCGACGCGGGGATGCTGTTCGCCCCGTCGCGGGACGGCGCCTCACACAGTCCGCGGGAGTGGACCACGCCCGAGGACTGCACGGCGGCGACGCGAGTGCTCGCCGGGGGGGTGTGGTCGCTGGCGACCGAGAACTGAGTCAGAGAGTCGTGCTACTCGCCGGCGAGCGCGCGGTCACCGGCGGGTGGGACGTAGTAGCGCTCGGCGACCGGGTCCGAGTCGCCGGGCGAGCGCAGCGCGACGCGGAGCACGCCCGGACTGGCCGGGTTGAGGTGTCGCAGGTCGACGCCGTCGACCGCGTGGTCGGTCGTGTGGGCGCCGTCCGCGTGCTCGTGGTGCGCGTCCGAGTGGTCGACTGGGCACTCGGCGTCGTCGGCGTCGTGGTCGTCCTTTGGGGCGGTCTCCGGGTCCTCGGGGTCGTCCTCGAAGGCGGAGAGTTCGACGACCGCGTCGCCGTCGACCGAGGGAGCCGCGACGCCGTGGGGACTGATGGTGACGCGGCGCTCGGGCGCCGACGTCGGCCGGGGGAACGCGTCGCCGACCGGGTCGGAGACGGAGACGTCGACCCCGTGGCCGTCGGTCTCGCCCCAGAGAGCGGCCTCGGCGACCAGCAGGGTGCGTGGCTCGTCGCTGGCGAGGTGGAGCAGGCAGTCACCGCCGGCCGCACGACCGCCGTCGGGGGCGACTGACTCCGCGGGCGGGTCGGGTCGCACCGCCGCCGGCACCGGCGCGTCGCCGTCCGCCAGGAAGCGCGGTGCGTAGCCGACCGCCCACGCGACCCCGCCACCGCCCCACCCGACCTGCGCCGTCACCGACCGCAGGCCCTCGACGAGTCGGCGGCGGTCCCCGGCCGGGTCGTCCCCAGCGTGGTCGAGCCGGTAGACGACGTGGTAGGCAGGCCAGTCGGAGTCGAAGTCGTCGTACTCGTCCTCGTCGGCCGCCTCGTGATCGACGGGACACTCGGCGTCGCTGTCGGCGCCGGCGTCCGTGCTCGTCGGCCCCCAGTCGTACTGGCCGCCGTTCGTCGGTGGCGTGGCGCCCGGGTCGGTGTCTGGCGGTCCGTACCGCATCAGCGTCGCCTGGAGCGCGTCCCCGCCGCCGATGACGAGCGTCGAGCGCAGGAAGTCGTCCCTGTCGACGGTCTCCTGTGAGTCCCCGGCTCCCGCGTACGGACACGGCATGCTACCTGATCACCATCGTAGGGGTGCACGCAGACATTCTTAGTCGTTTGGGGGCGACGGGTAAAAATGCGAACCGTCGACCGCTCCAGAACGCCGAAGACGGTGGCCCCCGAGGCGGAGGTATGGTCGACCCGGAGCCGCCGGCGGCGGTCGCACGCCTCGCGCGTGCGGTCGGCCCGCCGGCCGACGACGTGATCCGCGAGATGGACGCTCGTGCCGACCGCGAGGACTTCCCCACCGTCGGCCCCGAGGTCGGCGGACTGCTCGCCTGGCTGGTCGGGCTGACCGGCGCCGAGCGCGTGTTCGAGTTCGGCTCGGGTTTCGGCTACTCGGCGTACTGGGTGGCCCGGGCGCTGCCCGCCGACGGCGAGGTGGTGCTCGTGGACCGCGACGCCGAGTTGCTGTCCGACGCCCGCGAGTACCTCGACCGCGGTGGCCTCGCGGACCGCGCCACCGTCCGGCAGGGCGACGCCGTCTCCCTCGTCGAGGAGTACGACGACCTCGATCTCGTGCTCGTCGACAACGAGAAGGAGCGCTACCGCGAGGCGTTCGCGGCGGCGCGACCGCACCTCACGGAGGACGCCCTCGTCGTCGCCGACAACGCCACCACCTCGGGGGGTGTCGACACGGAGACGCTGTCGGCGCTGGTCGACGGCGAGTCCCGCGAGGCGACTTCCGGGACGCACGGCGTCGCGGAGTACCTCCGGCACGTCCGCTCGCTGGCGGCGTTCGAGACGGTGCTCGTGCCACTGGGCGAGGGCGTGGCGATCAGTCGGCGGCGCGGGGAGTGACCGGGACGGTATCCGAACGCACAAGCCCGTCGCCCGCACAGCGACGGTATGGAGATCGGAGCGACGGCGCCGACGTTCGAGTTGCGCAACCAGGACGGCGAGAGCGTGCGGCTGTCGGACCACCGCGGCGAGCGGGTCGTGCTGTACTTCTACCCGCGTGCGAACACCCGTGGCTGCACGATCGAGGCTGAGGGCTTTCGCGACGAGTTCGACGCCTTCCGCGACCTGGACGCGGTCGTGTTGGGGGTGAGCACCGACGCCGTCGATGACCTGGCCGCGTTCCACGCGGAGTACGACCTCCCCTTCGACCTCCTGAGTGACCCCGACGGCGCGGTCGCCGAGGCGTACGACTCCTTCGGCGTCGTCGAGGCGGAGGGCGAGACCCACGAGATCGCCCACCGGAACACGGTCGTGGTCGGCCCCAACGGCCGGGTCGAGCACCGCTACGAGGGGGTCGACCCCGCCGACCACCCCGACGAGGTGCTCGCGGACCTGCGCTCGACGGCGACCGCCGAGGACTGACCCGGGCCGGGCGCTCAGAACAGCGGCAGGTCGCCGGTGATCCGGTCGACGGCGTCGTCGTCGGCGGGGCCGACGGCGACGGCGGTGGCGGTGCCGGACGCCAGTTGCGTGCGCCCGGCGTCGCGGACGACGGCGTGGGGCAGGCCCGCCCGCTGGGCGGCGTCGTTTATTTCGAACAGCGCCGACTCGCCGTCGACACGGACGACCACCTTCGTCTGGCCCTCGCCCTTCCAGGCGGTGGCGTCGCGGTCGGGGGCGTCCTCGTAGGCCATCAGCGAGGCGTGGGCGACCTGGGCGGCGAGTTTCCCCTCGCCCATGCCCAGGTCGGCGCGGGCGGCGATCGTCTGTTTCATGCCGGCTACGGGACCGAGACGCGCTTAACCGCACCGGTCCCCGGCGACCACCGGTCTTATGCCCCCCTCGGACGACGCCCCGACATGATCCTCTCCGACCGGGAGATCCACCGCCGTCTGGAGGAGGGCGAGTTGGTCATCGAGCCCCTGGAGGACCCCGACCTCCAGGTGCAACCCGCGAGTGTCGACCTCCGCCTCGGCCGGGAGTTCCTGGAGTTCCAGCGCACGAACATCCCCTGTATCCACCCCGACAGCGACGAGGAGATCGCGGAGTACGTCGAGGAGACCACCGTCGCGGAGGACGGCCAGTTCGTCCTCCATCCCGGGGACTTCGTGCTCGGGACGACCGTCGAGCGGGTGGCGATCCCGGACGACCTCATCGCCCACGTCGAGGGCCGCTCCTCGCTCGGTCGCCTGGCGGTGATCGTCCACGCCACCGCGGGCGTCGCCGACCCCGGCTACCGCGGGCAGATCACTCTCGAACTGTCGAACCTCGGCGCCGCGCCCGTCGCACTGTCGCCGGGGATGCGGATCTCCCAGGTCACCTTCACGCGACTCACCTCCCCCGCCGAGCGTCCCTACGGCGCCGAGCGCGGCTCGAAGTACCAGGACCAGAGTGGACCCCGCGCCTCCCGTATCGGCGGCGACGAGGAGTTCGGCGGCGACCAGACCGGCGAGGGGCGGGCGGACCACCGCGACGGGGACGGCGGCGACCACCGGGGCGGGAGTGATCGGCCGTGAAGTTCCGCGAGGAGGTCGTGGTGGAGTCGGTGCTGCCCACCCTGCGGTCGATGCTGGCCGAGCGCCTGCGCGAGCGAGGCCTGACCCAGCGGGCGGTCGCCGAGGCCATCGGGGTGAGCCAGAGCGCCGTCTCGAAGTACGTCCACGAGGAGGTCAGCCGTCGCGAGGCGGTCGCCACCGACGAGCGGGTGCGCGAGACGGTCGAGCGCGTGGCAGCGGGCCTGGCGACCGGCGACCTCGACCGCGTGGGCGCACTGGTCGAACTCGAAGCCCTCCTGCGCCGCGTCGACAGCGACCTGGTCGCGGACCTGCACGAGACGGCGATGCCCGACCTCGCCGCAGTGGACCGCCCCGTGCGCCTGGACGACCCCGACGGCGAGTACCGCGAGCGGGAGCGCCTGCGGGTGGCCCTGCGGCGCGGGCTGCGCGAGATCGAGGACAGCGCCGCCGTCGCGGACCTCCTGCCGAACGTCGGGGCGAACCTCGTCGCCTGCCCGCCCGAGGCCCGCACCGTCGCCGACGTGATCGGCGTCCCCGGGCGGATCGTCGCCGTGAAGGGTCGCGCCCGCGTCCCGGCGGACCCCGAGTTCGGCGCCAGCGGCCACGTCGCCCGCGTGCTGCTGGCCGCCCGCGACGCCGGCAGCGACGCCCGCGCCGCCACGAACCTGCGGTACGACGAGTCGATCGTCGAGACCCTCGCCGAGACCACCCCCACCGTCGCCTTCGACCCCGAGGACGACCTCGACCGGGCGGTGGCCGACGCCCTCGCGGCGACGCCCGACGCCGAGGTGCTGTACCACACCGGTGCCGACGGCGTCGAACCCATCGTCTACGTGCTCGGTGCCGACGTGGAGACCGTCCTCGACCGCGTGCGGAGGCTGCTGTGAGCGGCAGCGACGAGGCCACGGCGGACGCGAGGCGCCGGTCGACGGCGGACGTCGAGGCGTTCTACGGCCGGTGGGCGGGTCTGTACGACCTCGTGGCGCGGGGGTTCCCCCGCGTGCGCCGGGTGCGGCGGGCGGTCGCGAACGCCTGCCGCCTCGGCCCGGGCGACACCGTCGTCGAGATGGGGTGTGGCACCGGGGCGAACGTGCCGGCGCTGCGCGAGCGGGTCGCCCCCGGCGGGCGCTACGTCGGCGTCGACGTGACCGGGCCCGCATTGGCCCGCGCCCGCCGGTCCGTCGCGGACCGCGAGGACGGCGTCACGGTCGAGTTCGTCCGCGCCGACGCCACCGACCCGCCGGTCCGGGGGCCGGTCGACGCCGTCGTCGGCACGTTCGTCTCGGGGATGTTTCCCGACCCCGCCGCGACGGTGGACCGGTGGTGTGACCTCGTCGACGGCCACGTCGTCCTCGCCGACGTGGCGCCGTCCCGGAGGCGGGTGGCACGCCCGCTGAACGCTCTCCTCCGGGCCGTCACCGTGGTCTCGACGCCGCCGACCACCCGGCTCCGGTACGAGGAGGACCTGCTCGACCGGCTGGACCGGCGAGTCGGGGCCGCCCACGACCGACTCCGCGAGCGGGCGACGGCGACCGCCCGGCGGGGGTTCCTGCTCGGGTTCGTGCGGCTCACCGGCGGGCGGGTCTGACCGCCGACCGGCGGGGAACCGGGACCGACGGCGTCTAAGGGCCGGCGCCCCGACGGGGTGTATGGCGAGTGCCGACGACCCCGAGCGGGACGCCGGAGACGCGGACCCGGCCCTTGACCTGGGAGCGGACGGCGAGTACGGCTACCGCGCCGGCTTTCACACCCAGCGCGAGGAGGTGACCGACCGGCGCCTGCCGGTCGAGGGGGCGATCCCGGAGTGGCTCCGCGGGGACTACGTCGCCAACGGTCCCGGCCAGTTCGAGGTCGGCGGCGACGACCTGGCGCACTGGTTCGACCCGCTGGCGATGCTGCGGCGCTTCCGCTTCGACGACGACGGCGTGCTGTACGCCAACCGGTTCGTCCGCAGCCGTGACTTCACATACGCCCGCTCCGAGGGCGGGGTGCGCACGCCGTTTCCAGGCACTGCGCCGGACCGTCCCGTCTGGGAGCGGGTGCGCCAGACGCTCACGGGCGTGTTCCCCGACAACCCCGTCATCGGCGTCCAGCGGGCGGGCGACCAGCACCTCGCGGTCACCGAGTCCCCGTGGGGGGTGGCGTTCGACCCCGACACCCTGGAGACGACCGGTCGCGTCGACCTCACTGCCGGTATCGACGCCGACCTCACGCTCGCACACGTACACTACGACCACGAGCGCGACCGCTTTCTCAACCTCGGGGTCTCCTACGGCCGGGAGACGACGTTCACCCTGTTCGAGCGCCCCGGCGACGTTCCCGTGGAGGAGGGCGACCCGGAACCGCTGGCCCGACTGCGGTTCGAGGAAGCGCCGTACGTCCACTCGTTCGCGCTGACCGCCGACCACGTCGTCGTCACCGTGAACGCCTTCGGCCTCGACGCGGGGTCGCTGCTGACCGGGGCGCTCACCGGCGACACCTTCCTGGACGCCTTCGAACCGCTGGAGGCGCCGACCCGGTTCGTCGTCCTCGACCGCGACACCGGCGAGCACGTCCGCACCGTCGAGGCGCCGCCCGCCTTCGTCTACCACCACGCCAACGCGTTTGAGCGTGACGGGGCGATCGTCGTGGACGCCGTCGCCTTCGCGGACGAGCGGGCGGTGACGGGCCTCACCCTGGACAACCTCCGCAGCGCCACCCCGGACCTGCCGACGGGCGACCTGGTGCGGTGGCGACTTCCGCTGCCGGCGGGCGACGGCGACGCGATTGGCGGCGACCGCCCCCGTGTTGAGCGCGAGACGCTGCACGAGGGGCCGGTGGAGTTCCCGATGGTGAACTACCGCGCCGTCGGCGGGCGCGAGCACCGGTACGTCTACCTCGCGGAGACCGAACCAGAAAGCGGCAGTCTCCCGACCGACCTGACGAAGATCGACGTGGAGTCGGGCCAGGTGCGCCGGTGGCGCGACTCGGGCACCCACCCCGGCGAACCGGTGTTCGTCCCCGCACCTGACGCCGACGGGGAGGCGCCACGGGCCTCCAGTGACGAGGACGACGGCGTTCTGCTCTCGGTACTGCTCGATCCCGCCGCGGACCGCTCGACGCTCGTGGTGCTCGACGCGGCCACGCTCGAAGAGCGCGCACGGGCACCGCTGCCCCATCGCCTGCCGTACGGCTTCCACGGGCAGTTCTACGGCCCGACGGCACCGGGACGGTCGATGCCCTGACCGGCGTCCTTATTCCGCAGCGACACGTTCCCCGGGCATGACCGGGCAGCAACGGACGGTCACGACCAGCGTGACGGGGCGAGCGAGTCACGAACCGGAGCAGGCGACGGTGACGGTGAGCGCGACGGGCCGCGGCCCGGACGCGGAGACAGCCAGGGAGGCGGCCGTCGAGCAGGCCGCCGCCGTCAGGGACGCGCTGGCCGACGTGGCCCACGAGCGCGTGCGGACGACGGGGTTCCAGACGCGGCGGCGGCCACCGCACCGCGAGGAACAGCCGCCGTACCAGGGCGTGGAGTCGCTCGCGGTCGACGCCGACCCGGCCGACGGCGACAGCGTCGTCGTCGCGGTCACCGGGGCAGGGGCGACGGTGGACGAGGTGGCCTTCTCGCTGGCGGCGGCCACGCGACGGGAGACGCGACGGCGGGCGCTGTCGGACGCGATGGCGTCGGCGCGACGACAGGCCGAGACGGTCGCGGCCGCCGAGGGGCTCGCGGTGGGGGCGGTGCGGGACGCGACCGCGGGCGACGTGAGATCGCCCGGTCGAGGCGTCGCCCTGCAGGCGAGCGAGGACAGCGGGTCGGCCGCCGACTTCCAGCCCGGCCCGGTCGAGATCACCGCCGACGTGGAGGTGGTGTACGCGCTGGTCGAGGACTGAGTCACGGGAAGAGGGCTCGCCCGTGACCCGGGAGTCTTTAGTCGGTTCACACCCTCGCGGAACGTATGACTGACACGGGACAGACGGACCTCGGCGGGTTCGGCAGCGACGCCGACGACGACCCGGACCACGACGTCGAGGCCGAGGCCAAGACGGTCGCCGGCCCGGGCCAGGACGCGAGTCGCGTCGTCGACCCCGAGCGCGAGGCCGTCCCCGACGCCGAGGGCACCGTCGAGGTTGCCGTCACCCAGGTCGACTACACGGTCGTCGGCGGCGGCCGCGACGAGCGACCGATCGTCCACGTGTTCGGCCGCACCCCCGACGGCGAGTTAGAGCACGTGAAGGTGGTCGGGTTCAGGCCGTACTTCTACGCACCGACGGAGACGCTGTCCGACGAGCAACTCGACCACGACCGCATCACCGGCGTCGAGGAGACCGACGAGGACGGCGAACCGTACGAGTCCATCC
>CAYODS010000069.1:0-15946 GCA_964402765.1 uncultured Halobacteriales archaeon | reverse complement strand
GGAGGTTGGGGAGGCGTGAGGCGGCGGTCGCGGCGGGCGGGACTGAAAGGGGCCGCCCCGCTGCGGGCGCGTCACGACGCAAGCACCGCAGCCGAGCGCAGCGAGGCGAGGAGCGCAGCGAGTGAGGTAACCGCAGCGGGGCGGGGGCTTTCTGGGTTCTCTCCCCAGCGGCCTCAGCAGGTGAGAGCACCGGGGCGGGGGCTTTCTGGGCCCTCACAGCAACGCCACCACGGTATGATAGCACCGGGGCGGGGGCTTTCTGGGTCCACTCGACGGCGGTGTCATCAATTGAGAGCAGCGTCTCTGGAGCGACGGGCTCGCGGGCGAGGCGGTCCACGCTCGCGGAGTAGCGAGCGGGGTCAGTCCAGGAAACCCGCCTCGGCCAGGCGCTCGACGCCCTCCCGCAGGCGGTCGCGGTCGGCGGCGTAGGAGAGGCGCACGTACCCGGGGGCGTTGAACGCCGACCCGGGCACCGTCGCGACGGCGGCCTCGTCGATGGCGTCCATCGCCCACGAGTGGTCGTCGTCGGCGACGGGCACCAGGAGGTAGAAGGCGCCCTCGGGGCGGACCACGTCGACGCCGTGGTCATCGAACAGGTCCACCAGCAGATCGCGGCGCTCGCGGAAGGACTCGACCATCGAGGCGACCTCGTCGTCGACCTCCTCCAGGGCGGTGACCCCGGCGTGCTGGACGAAGTTCGCCGCGCACGTGACGCTGTGGGAGTGGATCTTCCCCGCCTGGTCGACGAGCGGTTCGGGCGCGGCGAGGTAGCCAAGCCGCCACCCCGTCATCGCGTAGGCCTTCGAGAAGCCGTTTATCGTGATCGTGCGGTCGGCCATCCCGTCGAGGCTGCCCAGCGAGCGCGGCTCGGCGTCGTAGGCAACCCGGTCGTAGATCTCGTCGCTGATGACGGCCACGTCGTGCTCGACGGCCAGGTCGCGCACCCCGGCCAGCGCCCGGTCGGAGTAGACCGCGCCGGTGGGGTTGTTCGGGGAGTTGACGACGATCAGTTCGGTGGCGTCGGTGACGACGGCCCGCAGGTCGTCCAGCGCGGGTTCCAGCCGGAAGTCGTGGGGCGTGGTGTCCACCCGGACGGTCGACCCGCCGGCGAGCGACACCATCGCCTCGTAGGACACCCACGCGGGGTCGATCAGAACCACCTCGTCGCCGGGTTCGATGAGCGCGTGGACCGCCTCGTACAGCGCCTGCTTGCCTCCGGGCGTGACGATCACCTCCTCGGGGTCGTGGTCGAGGTTGCGCCGGCGCAGGCTCTCGACGATGGCCTCCCGGAGTGCGCGGATGCCGTTGGCGGGCGTGTAGGTGGTGTGGCCGGCGTCGATGGCGGCCTTGCCGGCCTCCCGCACCGCCGCCGGCGTGTCGAAGTCCGGTTCGCCCACGCTCAGGTCCACCACGTCGGCGCCCTCGGCCTCCTTCGCGGCGGCCCGCTTCGAGACGGCCAGCGTGGCGCTCTCCTCGACGCGGCCGACCCGGTCGGCGAACTCCCAGGTCATCGCTCACCTCCGTCGGTCTCGACGCCGCGGCTCCCGCCGTCGCCGCTGGCGTCGCCGGCGGCGCCCGCCCCGTCCGGGTCGGCGGGCGGCAGCCGCTCGACCATCGTCAGCGCGCCCTCGACCGCCTCCGCGGCCTTGTCGACGCGGGCGCGGGCCTCGTCGCCGCTCATGCCGGGGCCGGCGATTCCCAGCGTGACCGGCAGGTCGCGGTCGCGGCTCACCTCGGTCAGCGCGCGTGCGGTGGCGTGGCCGATCACCTGATCGTGGTCCGTGTCGCCGGTGACGATCGCACCCAGGGCGACGACGGCGTCGACGGCGTCGTCGCGGGCGAGCCGGTCGGCGGCGAGTGGCGCGTCGTAGGCGCCGGGGACGCGGACGCAGGTGACGACCTCGGCGCCCGCCTCGCGTGCCCGTTCGCGGGCGCGGTCCTCCATCGCGTCGGCGACGTCGCCGTAGTACTCCGCCACGACGAGTCCGAGTCCGACCATACGTCCCGGTGCCGCCGCCGGGGCAAATGCCTACCGCTCCCCGCCCGCAGCGCGACGCCAGGGTCGCAGGAGATAAGACGCCCGTCACCGAGGCGGAGGTATGCAGCCGCGGTTCGTCGGTCGACTGGGCGTCGCGGACGCCGTCACCGCCGCGAACGCCGCGCTGGGCTTTCTCGCCGTCGTCGTCGCCTTCGCCGATGTCGAACTCGCGGCCCGGCTGATGCTCCTGGCGGCCATCGCCGACGGTCTCGACGGCGTCCTCGCCCGCCAGTTTGGCTCCTCCGAGGCCGGCCCGTACCTCGACTCCCTGGCTGACGTGGCCTCGTTCGGCGTCGCGCCGGCGACCCTGGTCTACGCCGCCGTCGCCCGCGAGTGGACCGCCCTCTCGGTCGCCACGGGCGTCGACCTCCGAACCGTCGCCGCCCTCGGGGTGCCCGCCATGTTCGTCGCCGCCGCCGTCGTGCGGCTGGCGCTGTACACCGCCCTGGACGCCGGCGAGGGCGAAACCGAGGGCGTCCCCAGCACGCTCGCGGCGACGATCATCGGCGCCGCCGTTCTCGCGGGGATGACCGCCCCGCTGCCGCTCTTGGCGGTCACCGGCGTGTTCGGCTACCTGATGCTCGCGCCGGTGCGGTACCCCGACCTGCTGGCCCGCGACGCCCTGCTGATGGGCGTGGTCCACGCCGTCGCCATCGCCGTCCCCGACGCCACCGAGAGCCCCCTGCTGCCGGCCGCCGTCGGGCGAGGGTTCCCCCGGGCGCTTCTCTATCTCGGCCTCGCCTACCTCTTTCTCAGCCCGGTGCTGTACTGGCGCGACGGGTTCCCGGCCGGCGACGACGCCGACCCCGAGCCGGAGACCGACCGGAAAGGAAACGCTTAGGCGCCGCTCGTCCCCAGGTGGAGGGCATGGACGACCGACCGCCGGGGGTGGACCGATGAGCGACGACGACACCGGCGAGGACCCACCCGAGGGGACGCCGGACGAAGAGCCGTCCGGCGACTCCGGGGGCGCGGTTACAGACGAGGAGTCCGTGGACGCCGACGACCCGGAGGAAGCCGCGGACGCCACCGACGAGGACACCGTAGAGAGCGCTGACGAACCGGCGGAGACTGCCGAGGATGGGGACCCCGTCGAGGAGGAGGCTACTGACGGAACCACCGACGAGGACGCCGAGGAGGACGAGGGTGTACCGGACGAGGAGTCCACCGACACCGACGACACGGACGAGGAGTCCACCGAGGGCGACGAGCAAGAGGGTGGCGACGCCGCCGAGGAGGGCGAATCGGACGTACCCGAGCGGGCGGTGACCGTCGAGTCGCTGCGCGAGCGTATCGCCGAGGTCGAGGCCCGACTCGACGCCGCCGAGACCGAGGCCGACCTCGACGAGGTGGCCGAAGAGCTCGACGCGGTGGAGACAGACCTGGAGGACGCGGACCTCGACCCCGACGCAGAGGCGGAGGACGACGATGAGAACCCGGTCGAGGCGATCGAATCCGAGGTCGGGGAACTGCAGGACGACCTGGCGGAGGCCCGTGGCCCCTACGTCTCCGACGCCGTCGAGGCGGTCGAGTCCGTCCGCTCGACCGTCGACGGCACCGACTGGACCGAGGACGGCGTCGCGGCGCTACACGAGGCGCTTGACGACCTGCTCTCGGCCGTCGAGTCCGTCGTCGGGTCGGTCGACCGGCCCGACGCCCCGGCGGGCGACGGCCCGAAGTTCGACGCCGACGGCGTGGTGGATGCACTGGACGCGGTCGCGGAGTCGCTGGCGGGCGTCGACCTGGACCCCGACGCCGACGCCGAGACGGTCGCCGACCTGCTCGCCGCGGTGGAGACCTTCGAGACCGCCGTCGAGGACGCCGAGGAGTGGACGGACTTGACGAAGCGGCAGATGCTGGCCGCTCACGGCTTCTACGACGTCCTGGAGCACCGCAAGGACTTCCCGCCGGAGTGGAACGCGGTGAAGGTGTACGAGCAGCGCGGCGACCCCGAACCGATCCTGCTGGCGCTAGACATGCTGGACTCGGAGTTCATGCAGTCACACTGCGTCGAGGCGCTCACGCGGATGGGCGCCGAGGAGGCCCTGGACGCGATGCAGCAGCGCGCCCAGCGCCGCAACAAGCCGGCGATCCGGGCGCTCGGCAAGATCGGCAGCGCGGAGCCCCTGGAGATGCTGGCGGAGTACGCCGCCACCGACTCCGACCCCGGTCTCCAGAAGGTCACCCTGCGCGCCCTCGGGGAGATCGGCAGTCGTGAGGCGACCCAGACCGTCGCCGACCGCCTCGCGAGCGACCACCCCGACGTGCGCAGTCGGGCCGCCCGCGCGCTCGGGCTGATCGGCGACACCCGGGCGATCGACCCGCTCGCCGACACCCTCGCCGGGGACGAGACCGACCGCGTCAGGGCCAGCGCCGCCTGGGCCCTCCGGCAGATCGGCACCGAACGCGCCCTCGAAGTGGTCCGCGAGTTCGAGGACGACCCCGACCCGCTCGTCCAGGCCGAGGCCGAGCGCGTCGCCTGACCCCACCGTTTATCAGCGAGGGCGGGACCACCCCGCCCCGTGTCCACTCGCCCGCGAGTCCTCGCGCTGGTCGCCCTCTGCCTCGCGCTCGCGGTCGTCGCCGTCCCCTTGACGACACCGGCCTCGACGTCGTCGGTCGACGGCGGGCGAGCACCACCCGTCAGTCAGGGGATGGCGGAGACCCCCGACGCGAGTGTGTCGCCACCCCCAGGACCAGGGACGACTGGGAGACCCGACGTGGGCGCCTCGCCGTCACCGCCGACGGTCGAGGTCGCCGCGGTGTACCCCAACCCCGCCCGTCACCGCGACCGCGGCGAGTTCGTCGTGCTCCGGGTGCGACGGCCGACTGACCTCGCCGGGTGGAGCCTCGCCGACGACCGCTCCGCCGTGGCGCTGGGGGTCGGGAACGGCACCGTCGAGGGACGGGTCGCGGTCACCGGGCATCCAGATGTGGTCCGGAACCTCACCGAGACCGGGTCGGTCGACGTCGACAGGGTGGTGGCCGCCGACCTGCCGCGACTGTCGAACGCGGGCGAGCGGGTCCGTCTCCGCCGCGGGAACCGGACCGTCGACACCGTCGTGTACGGCGACGCCCCGGAGCGGTCGCTGTACGCGGGAGGGTGGCGCCACCTCGACGCAACCGACCGGGCGCCGCTGGCGGTGGGACCGCGGTCGGTGCGGGCGTTCGTCCTGCCCGACGGCGCCGGCGTGCCCGTGGAGACGCTGCGCTCGGCGGAGCGGCGGGTGCTGCTGGCGGGGTACACCTTCGAGTCCGAGCGAGCGGTCGGGGCGCTTGCGGACGCCGCCGACCGCGGCGTGAGAGTGCGAGTGCTCGTCGACGCCGGGCCGGTCGGCGGCGTCACCCACCGCCAGGTGCGCCTGCTGGACCGCCTGGCGAACACGAGCGGCGTCGACGTGCGAGTGTACGGCACCGACGGTGCTCCCTACGCCTACCACCACGCGAAGTACGCCGTCGTCGACGACCGGGCGCTGGTGACGACGGAGAACTGGGAGCCCGGCGGCCTGGGCGGCGCGGGCAACCGCGGGTGGGGCGCCGTCGTCGCCGGCGAGCGGGTCGCGGGTGAACTCGCGGCCGTCTTCCGGGCGGACGCCGGTCGCCCGGCGGCCGTCCCCTGGGGCGAGTACCGTCCCCGCGTCGATCCGGTGTACGGGGCGGTCGACCGCGGCTCGTTCCCGACGAGACGGGCGCCCGAGCGACTGCGGGTCGAGTCGGTGCGGGTGCTGGTCGCGCCGGACAACGCAGAGCGCGGCGTCGTCCGGGCGATCGAGGGGGCGAACCGCTCGGTGTGGGTCCAGCAGGTGTCGATGGAACGCGGCCCGCTGCTGTCGGCGACGGTCGACGCCGCCTGCCGCGGCGCCCAGGTGCGCGTGCTGCTCTCTGGAGCGCGGTACGTCCGCGAGGAGAACGAGCGTCTCGCCCGGCGGCTGAACGACCGTGCCGACCGCGAGGGGTGGGACCTGGCGGTGCGGGTCGCCGGCGACCCGGGCGGCTTCGAGACGATCCACACGAAGGGCGCGGTCGTCGACGACAGGGTCGTCCTCGGCAGTCTCAACTGGAACGACCACTCCGGGGCCCGCAACCGCGAGGTGGTGCTGGTGCTCTCGGGCGCGGCGGTCGCCGACTACTACCGCGACGCTCTCCGGAGCGACTGGCGGGGCGACGGGGGCGGTCGCCTCGGTGGGGTTCCGGCGTGGCTCGCGCTGGCGGTGCTGGCGGCGGTGACGCTGGCGGTCGCGGTGGGTTACCGGCGGATCGCGTTCGCGTCCGGCCGGTGACCGCGGCGGTGCTGGCGGTGCCGGTGGCGGACGGCGAGGAGGAGCGGTCAGTCGTGCAGTTGTGCGGCGCTGGTCGAGCCCAGCGACTCGTCGACCTCGGCGTCGGCGACCCGGTCGACGAGGGCGTCGAGCACCTCCTCGCGGCGGCCGGGGAGGAACTTGATCGACCCGACGACGAGGTGGCCGCCGCCGGAGACGCCGCCGCCGTCGACCTCGCGTTGCAGGTCGGCCACCATCTCGGGAATGTCAAGACGGACGCCGTCCGAGCGCAGGACGGCGAAGTCCGGGCCGTAGCCGACGGTGATGACGGGGTCGCCGCTCTCGGCGACGCGACGGTCGTGGACCGCCGCCGTGGTGCGTCCGGGCGCGGGGTACTCGAACCGGCGGGCGTGCTCCTCGACGTTCAGGCGGTAGAGGTAGGCGCCGTTGTCCAGGCGCTCGACGGAGACGTGCTCGTCGGCCGCGTCGAGTTGGGCGTCGACCGCCTCGCGGGAGGCACCGGCGAGGTGGCCGACGAGGTCGTCCTGGCGGTCCGTCTCACCGAGTCCAAGCACGTCGTCGACGAGTCCACGGCCGGCGCTGTACCGCAGGTGGTAGGCGGCGTAGTCGAGTGCCTCGCTCACGTCCTGCAGGTCGGCGTCGTCGTACCCCTCCTCGCGGGCCAGCGCGACGTACTCCTCCATGGCGTCGGCCTCCGAGCGGTCGGCGACGCCGCCGATCGCCGGCAGGTGCCGCACGTCGTCGGTGATCGAGGGGTCGACCATGCGGGCGATCTCGACGGCCATCATGCCCGTCGTCACCGCGTAGTCCTCGCCGTACAGGTACGGGTTGACGTGTGCCTCCAGGTGGGGCTCGACCGCCTCGGGGTCGGGGTGGTGGTGGTCGACGGCGACGATGGGTACGTCGTACTCGCCGATGGCCTCGTAGGAGGGGACGTCCTCGGCGGTGGAACCGTTGTCCAGCAACACGAGCAGGGGCAGACGGTGGCCGTGGCGGTCGCGGTCGCCCAGCGCGAAGTTCAGATCGCGGATGCCGTCCTCCATCTCGTAGAAGGGCGCCTTCGTCGGCAGGCGCTTGACCATGTGCCGGGGGGCCTCGGGGTCGGCGTACACCTCGCCGACGAAGCGTCGCACCGCCCGCTCCAGGGGGACGGCGGCACACATCCCGTCGCCGTCGGCGTGATGACGCATCCGCACCGGCCGACCCGTGAGCACCGCCTCCCGCACCAGGCGGGCGACGCGGGCGAGGTCGTCGTGCATCGCGTCCAGCGCGGACCACTGCACGAGGGTGTCGACCTCGGCCGGCGTGGCCCGCCGTTCGGTCGCCGCCGTCAGGCGCTCGCGGAGGTCCGCGGCGTCCTCGAGCAGTTCCACGTCGTCGGTCTCGACCTGGACGGCGCCGTTTCGCTGCTCGACCTCGCCGGTGACCCGGACGAGGTCGCCGACGCCGACCTCCGGGTAGGCACGCACCCCGGCGGCCTCGAAGGCGGCACAGGGGACGACGCCGTCGGCATCACGCACCTGGAAGATCGTCGGGCCACCGGTCTGGTTGGCCTGGACGACCTCGCCCTCGACGCGGACCGACTCACCGACCAGCGAGTCGAGGTCCGCACTCGAGGTGGGCGGGCCGTCGGCGGTGTCGGCGTGGTCGTGGGCGGCGGTACCGTTCTCGCTGGCGTCGGGGGCGCTCTCGTGGGACCCGATCGAGACCTCGTCCAGGTCGACGTCGACGGGTTCGAAGGCGACGTCGCCGTCGTCTCTGACGTGTTCGAGTTCGACGACGAGTTCGTCGCCGACGTCGTACTCCCGGTCGAGCGCGGACTCGTGGACGAGCCCGGAGACGGTCTCGGAGACGTCGACGAAGACGCCGTAGTCGACGACGCCGTTGACCCGGGCGTGGTAGAACCGGCCGGGTTCGAGGTCCTCGACCGTCGCGTCCGACGGAAGGTCCTCGACCGGCGGCGGCCCCCGGCCGCTCGTATCACTCATGCCAGGATACACTCGACGGTCGGGTTTAACCGCTTTCCTTCGGCGGACCGGCCGCCCTCCCGGGAGCGCCAGCGCTGCCCGTGGCCGGCCGCGGGCGGCGGCGGTCGGCGGGCCCGTCGGGCGGTCCGGAACGTTTACCCCCGGCAGGGCCACAGCGTGAGTATGGGCCTGTTCGGTGGGCTGTTCCGACGCCCGGAGGTGCTCGGTATCGCCGAGGACGCCCTGGAGTTCGCGCTGGAGGCCTCGGAGGACGCCCACCCGAACGAGTACATGGGCTTTCTCCGCGGGACGCCGACCGAGCGCCTGGACACCGACTTCGCGCGGTCGGGGTACGTCGTCACCGACGTACTGGTGATCCCCGGCACCACCTCGGGGCCGACAAGCGCCACCGTCCGCAGCAACATGGTGCCCAACGACCGCCGCACGCTGGGGTCGATCCACTCACACCCCAACGGCGTGCTCCAGCCCAGCGACGAGGACCTCGCGACCTTCGGCAAGGGCACCGTTCACGTCATCGTCGGCGCCCCGTACCGCCGTGGGGACTGGCGGGCCTTCGACAGTCAGGGACAGCGCCGCCCGCTTGACGTGCTGGACGTGCCGCTGCCGGATCCCGAGGAGTTCTTCGACTTCACCCAGGAGGACATCGACGAGGAGCTGCGACGATGAGCGACGACCACGACCACGAGTACGACGTCCCCGTCCCGCCGGGTGCGACCTCGGTCATCGCCCAGGGCACCTTCGACCTGCTGCACCCGGGACACGTTCACTACCTCCGGGAGGCGGCCGCGATGGGCGACCACCTCACCGTCATCGTCGCCCGCACGACGAACGTCACCCACAAGCCCGCGCCGGTGGTGTCCGCCGAGCAGCGCCGGACGATGGTCGCCGCCCTCGAACCGGTCGACCGGGCCGTTCTGGGTCACCCCGAGGACATCTTCGTCCCGGTGGCGGCGATCGACCCCGACGTGATCGCGCTGGGGTACGACCAGCACCACGACGTCGAGGCCATCACCGAAGAACTCGACGACCGCGGACTCGACTGCGAGGTGCGCCGCGCCTCCGGTCGCCCCGCCCGCGAGGACGAACTCACCTCCACGAGCGCGATCGTCGAGCGGGTGCTCGCCCGCCGGGGCGACGCCGACGAGAGCTGACTCGACGGCGCGGGTCGGTGCATCGTCGTGACCCCCAGCACTGCGGGGCGGCTGACCGCCGGACACGGCGGCGGACGGGAAGGTAAAAGGGCCCCCGGCGTTTCCCCGGTGGTAGAGAGATGCACGGACGCACGCTCGCGACGACGGAGGAGATACTCGCCGTCGTCAGCCCCGACAGCGACGACGTCGACGACGAACTGGCGACGTGGGCCGCCGACCGCGACCTCGGCTACGAGTCGGTCCAGGTGGGCGAGGACGTCGGTCACGTCCACGACCCGGAGGCGACGACCCTGGGCGTTGCCGTCGGCGGCGACGGCACCTTCCTCGAGGCCGTCAAGCAGTTCGCCCCCCGCGACGTGCCGGTGCTCGGGATCAACACCGGCACGCTGGCCTTTCTCACCCGGGTGTCGCCGGCGGACATGGACGAGGCCCTGACCGAGGTGATCCGCGGCCGCGCACAGGTCGCCCAGCGCCAGCAGTTCCACGCCAGCGTCGCGGAGAAACTCGACGCCGTCGGCATCAACGACGTGATCGTCCAGGCCCAGCCGCCCGAGGACCCCACCGACCGGAAGATCTGCCGCCTGCACGCCTACGTCGACGGCGAGTACGTCGGCCAGTACGACGGCAATGGGCTCATCGTCTCCACGCCCACCGGCTCGACCGGCATCTCCCTGTCGGCGAACGGGCCGATCCACTACCCCGAGGACAACTTCACGATGCAGATCGTCCCGCTCGACACCCACCGGATGGGCGCCCGGCCGGTCGTCGTCGGCGCCGACAGCGAGATCACCATCGTCCCCGAGGGCGAGGTCGAGTTGCTCGTCGACGGCGGGCGCGGCCACGCCACCCTCACCGGCGACGACGAGGTGCGCGTGACCGGTGACGCCTTCGCCGAACTCGTCCGCACCACCTACGACGACGAGTTCTTCTCCTCGATCGCGGAGAAACTCGGCTGGGGGCTGCGCGAGGACAGCGACGACGTCGGCCCCGTCGAGCGGCTGGGCACCGAGACCGAGGAGCCGGACTTCCTCGAGCGCGCCCGCCAGATCGCGATGGAGGCCGCAGAGAGCGCCGGCGAACCGCTGCGTGGCCTGCACGGTCGGGTGGAGTCGGTCGAGTACAAGACCGACAAGTCCGACATCGTCACCGAGGCCGACTACCGCGCCGAGCGGATCATCACCACCGTCATCGAGAACGAGTTCCCCGAGCACAACATCCGCTCGGAGGAGGACGTCCAGCGCGACCACGGCTCCGAGTACACCTGGCTGGTCGACCCGCTTGACGGCACCGGCAACTTCGCCCACGGCAACCCCAACTACTCCGTCTCGATCGCCCTGCTGGAGGGCGAGGACCCCGTCATGGGCGTCGTGTACGCCCCCGAGACCGAGGAGATGTTCTCCGCGATCCAGGGCCGGACCGCCTACGAGAGCGGCAAGGAGATCTCCACGACCGACCGCACCAGCCTGGACGAGAGCATGTTCCTCTCGGGGTACGACCCCGACGGCACCTTCCTCACGCAGTTCTACCAGGCCACCCGCGGCGTGCGACGCCTGGGCTCGGCGGCGCTGAACCTCTGTTACATCGCCGCCGGCTCCGCCGACGCCGTCTGGGAGTACGACACCTACCCCTGGGACGTGGCCGCCGGGCTCGTGATCGCCCGCACCGCCGGCGCGCGGATCACCGGCGCCGACGGCGCCGAGTACGACCTCCGGCTGGACGACGACGAGACCCGCCGGGCGCTGCTGGGCACCAACGGCCCGCTGCACGACGACGTCCTCGCTCACCTCAAGGGCGCAGAGGCCGACCTCGTCACCCCCGGCGAGGGCTCCGGCGGCGACTGACCGTCACTCCCGCTCTCCGTCCTCGCGCAACCGACCGGCGATCTCCCGGCCCACGGTCCAGGGGTCCGCCTCCTCGACCTGCACCGCGTCGCTGACGGCGATCCGACCCGGGTCCACGACCGCCGCGCAGATCCCGCCGTGGCCCGACAGGGCGCGAGCGACACCGTCCTCGCCGGCCACCGCCTCGACGTGGGCACACGGCGGCCGTGGGCGGGTGCCACGCAGGGTCGCCTCCCCGATCCGGAACGTCGCCCCCAGAAGCGTCGCCAGGTCCAGCCCCGCGACGACGAGGTTGCGCCGGTGGCGACCGTCCCGCAGGTCGATGTCGTACTCGGCGCGGATCGTCTCGATCGCCGCCGCGTCGATGAGCGTCACCTCGCACGCGTCGTGTGGCGAGTAGTGGCCGGTGCCGCGCTGGTAGCGGTCGCCCGCGAGGCCACCCTCGACCGCCTCGACCGCCTCCGTTCGCTCCATCGGCGCCGACCCCTCGGGCGCCAGAAAGGCAGCCTCGACGGTGCCGGACTCGTCACCCGCCGCCGACCGTCCCAGCCCCGGACGCTGGCCGCCCGCGGGATCGACGGTCGGCTCGTCGTCACCCGGTGAAGCGTCACCGAGGGCGTCGCCCGCGCCGTCGACCGGACGGTGGCCGCGACCGGCGTCGTCCGCGTCGTCGGTCGCTCGTCCCCCGGCGGCGTGGCCGACGCTCTCGTCCCCGTCACCACCGTCGCCACCGCCCGCGGGACCGTCGCTCACGACTCCGGCTCCCCGGCGACGACGCGGTAGGAGGCGAGCGTCTCCCGCATCGTCGCGCCGCCCTCGCCGTCTTTCGGCTGTGTGCCGTAGTCCATCCAGATCGCCCCCTCGGCGTTCGGGGCGGCGGTGTAACTGTACATCAGGTACTCGGCGTCGGTCTCCAGCACCACCTCGATCACGTCGTCGGGGTCGGCGTCGACCCCGCGCCGGACGGCCTCGGAGTGGTCCATGACGTGGACCGCGCGCACCTCGTCGTCGCGCAGGTCGGCCGCCTCTGCCTCGGTCAGCGGGCGGTCCGGCCAGTCCGGCGCGGGCGTGGGTTCGTCCATGCCCCCACGAGGGCGGCGTGCGTCTTGAGTTGTGGGTCGGTCACCGGGCCGCGATCCCCCGCCGCGGGGCGTGGCCCCCGGCGGTCGGGACGGGGAACCGCGGGGCTCTTGTCCACGCGGGCGCTACGGCAGCCATGCGACGACGGGCCTACCTCGCGTCCGTCACGGGGGCGCTGGCGGCGGTCGCCGGCTGTGTCGGGAGCGCGACCCCCGCCGGCGACTACGACGTGGGGATGTCCAGCCGGGCGTACACGCCGGAGACCGTCGAGGTCGCCCCCGGCGAGACGGTCGTCTGGCGCAACACCTCCGGGCGCCGTCACACCGTCACCGCCGACGAGCAGCGACTCCCCGAGGGCGCCGCCTTCTTCAGCACCGGTGACTACCCGACTCACGCGGCCGCCCACGACGCCTGGACGAAGCGACTGGAGGGCGCACTCGACCCCGGGGCGACGTTCGAGCACACCTTCGAGGTGCCCGGCGACCACTTCTACCACTGCCTGCCACACGAGAGCGCCGGGATGCGGGGCGTCGTGCGAGTGCGCGAGTGAGCGCGAGAGCGGACGGATCTAAAGAACGAGTCGAGCGGGCGTCAGTCGGCCTCGGCGTCGACGTCGACGGCGGTCTCCTCCTCGGCGGCGATCTCCTCGGGGCGGGCCTCCAGGGTCAACTTCGCGATCTCGACGCGGCGCAGCGGGTAGATCGTCTTCGCGTCGCCGTAGATGGTCGAGGAGAGCCGCCCGTTGATGACGCCGTCGACGAGGTCCTCGAAGGTGTGCTCGGCGCCGGCCTCCTCGATGCGGTCGATCATCACGCGGCGGATGGCTCGCTCCTGGCTGTCGTCGGCCTTCTTCGTGGTGTACGCGACGGGTTGCAACTGGACGCGGTGGTCGTCGGCTGTGAGTACCGTCACGTAGCCGTCGATCTTCGAGGCGCCGCGACGGACGAGGCTCCGCATGTAGTCCCGGGTGAGTTCGTGCTTGACGAACTCCGTGTAGGCGGCGTCGCTGCCCACGTCGGTGATCTTGAACGTGAGCTTGGTGTTGTTCTCGCCGGCGTCGTCGGTGAGTTCGCCCAGCGTGGTCTCGACGGTGCGGCCGATGACCTGCTCGGGCTCCTCGGCCAGCGTCTCGCCGAGCTCCGCGCGGTCGAACTGCTCCGGCGCGTGGACCGTGTACCAGCGTTTCTCCTGCTTCTGTCGTGAGACGGATCGTTCACTCATTATCTGTCGTCTGCGTGTCCTCGTTGGTAGGGCTGTCGGTGTGCGTGTCTGTGGTCGAGTGGCTGTGCTCCCGCGTCACCGCGTCGCTCGCGGCCAGCGCCGCCCGCACGGTGCGGTCGGCGGCGTCGAGGTTCCGGAGGTAGTCCTGTACCGTCGCCCGCAGGCCGGCGACGTCGTCCCGGCGCACCGTCGTCTCCACGCGACCCTCGTGGAGCCGCGTGTCGATCTCCGGCGTGTTGTCCGGGGCGAGCGCGGCGGCCAGCACCTCGGGTCGCGGGTGGGCGGTGCGGAGCCGCGCGGTCGCCGCGCCGTCGGTCCCCGTCACGCCAGTGCCTCCCGGAGCGCGGCGACGAACGCCGCTGACTCCGTGTCCTCGAGGCGGACGAACGCCCGCCGGGACGTGGCGTCGAGCGGGGCGTCCTCGGCCGCCGTCCGGACCGCCCGCTCCACACCCGGCGAGGGGGCGTCGGTCTCGGGCCGGACGGCGACCGCGGCGTGGTCGTCGGTCGTGACCGCAACGACCGGCTCGGGCGAGCGGTAGGCGGCGACCAGGCGGGCGACGGTGCCCACCGGCGCCGGCCCGTCGGCCCGCACCGCGAGCAGACCGTCGTACCGTCCGGTCGACCCCTGCCGGACCGCCTCGTGAGCGTGCTGACCGTGCTCGCGCCAGGCGGCCAGTGCCGGCTCGCGGGCGTCGTGGCCGAGTGCGAGCGCCACCGCGGTGCCGGGGGACTCCCGGGCGGCGGCGTCGAGCACGTCGGCGTAGCCGGCGAGTGTCGCCATCGGCCCGGCGAGTCGGGGCCGCAGCGCCCGCTCGACGCGCTCGGCGGCTGTGAGGCTGGTGTCCCCGGCAAGCGTCGCCAGCGTGACCCCGGAGGCGAGCGAGCGCGCTGCCTCCACGTCCTCCAGGGAGGTCGTCGCCGCGTCGCCCAGCGTCTCCCGGACGCGGTCGGGCGACCCCGAGAAGGGCCCGTGGACGAGCGTCGAGTGCGCCAGCCCGTCGACAGGGTCGGTGACCGGGATCGCCACGCCGGGCTGGCGCTCGGCGTCGACGGCCTCGAGGAGTGCGGGCGGCGCCGTCCCCGGATCGCGGCCGGCGGCCACGACGCCGGCGAGCGCCAGCGGGGCCACGTCCTGGGCGCCCAGCTCGCCGGCGACCCGCCAGGCGGCGACCGACAGCGGCTCGTCGCCGTCGGACGGCCGCACCACGCCGTCCGGCGCGGGCGCCGCACCGAGCAGGACGGTCTCGCCGTCCTCGCCGCCCCGTGCGCGGGCCGCACGACCCGCCGCGGTGCGGGCGGTCGTCACCTGGAACGGCACCCGGCGCTCCGAGAGGGCGCGAGCGAGCGTGCCGGCCGCGGCGACACCGTCGCCGTCCGCGCGGGCGACGATCCGGACGAACCGGGCGCTCGCCAGGCGTGAGACGGCGCTCTCGGCGCCCTCGATCGCGTCCCCGTCGCGGTCGGCGGTCGCCATCAGTCGAGCAGTTCGCGGGCGGTGTCGTACGAGTAGGTGAACTCCTCGTCGAGTTCGTCGCCGCGGTAGTAGTCCACGAGCCGGCGGACCTTCGACTCGACGTTCTGCAGGGCGCGCTTGTTCTGCACGTCCTGGGGGTGCTCGTCGACGTGCTCGCGCAGCGCGACGGCCTTCTCCATCAGGTTGCGCAGGTCCTCCGGCAGGTCGGGCGCGACGTCGTGTTCATCGAGGATCTCGGTCACCTTCTTGTCGGTGACGAGTTTCACGTCCGGCACCGGCGTGCCGGTGACGCCCTCGTCCCGGAGTTTGAGACCGATCTCCGAGGGGCTGTGACCCTCCTCGGCGAGTTCGACGACCCGCTGCTCGACGGCGTCGGGGTCGACGTCACTCCACTCGGGCGGTTCCTCCGCGTCCGGTCGGTCCGACCCGGACGAGCCGCGTCGGCGCGTGTGCATTCGTGCCATGGTTTGAGGATAGGAACCGCACAACCGGCGGCGTTGCACTACCGCAATCCCGAGCCACACCGCGTGGCGAGTCAGATTTGCGGTCGTGCCGTTCCCACTCGACTGGACACCGATCACGAACTAAAGGGTTTCCACTCGCTCGCACACCACCGAAAGCGGTATGTCACCACACCACATACCAGGACGATCACGATGGACGACGCGAGCGGGCCGGCGACCGAGGCCCACGAGTGCGACCTGTGCGGGGAGACCTTCGACAGCGAGCGCGCCCTGCGGCGACACGTCCGCCGTATCGGCCAGGTAAACTGAGCGGCGCGTTCCGAGGAGTTTAAGCGGGGGGCGCGGGTATCAGTGGGTGCGGGCTCGTAGATCAGCGGTAGATCACTCCCTTGGCATGGGAGAGGCCC
>CAYODS010000068.1:13626-16118 GCA_964402765.1 uncultured Halobacteriales archaeon | reverse complement strand
TCGAGCGCGGCGAGGAGGTCGTCGTCGGCGTCAACGAGTACACCATCGAGGAGGACACCCGCCCGGACATCCTCAAGGTGGACGAGGAGGTGCAGGAGAAACAACTCGACCGCCTGGAGCGGGTAAAGGCAGAGCGCGACGGCGAGGCCGTCGACGCCGCACTCGCGGCGCTGTCGGCGGCCATCGACTCCGAGGAGAACGTCCTGCCGTACATCGTCGACGCCGTGAAGGAGTACGCCACCGTCGGGGAGATCATGGGTGTCTTCGAGGACCACCACGGCGCCTACCAGGAGACGCTGGGCGTGGTCTGAGACCCCGGAGTCCACGGGAGTACGTTCGACCGTCAGGGCGACGCTCGACGGTCGCAGAACCATCGAATGATCACGAACGTCTGGACAAAACTCATACAGTTCTGAATATACGGCGCAATCACATGAGACGGCGAACCGTTCTCGCCAGTCTCGCCCCAGTCGGCGGAGGGACGATCGCCGGGTGCGTAGCCGACACGGATTCCCTGGAGAGCCCTTCGTTCTTCTATTCTCTATTCAATTACCTGTCGCAGAGTGAGACACTCAGAGTGCAGATAGCCGGGGGGGACGGCCCACTCGTAGCGCGGGAGGTGGTATTGGAACCACGCGAGGCGAGGGAACACGTCCCGCTGTCCGAAGCACCCACCCGTGCACGTATCACCGCGGTCGACGAGGGCATCGAGCGGACAATCCAGTGGCCGACAGCCGACTACTGCGGGACTGACGGACGCGCGTCCGGGAAGCCTGGACTGGAAGCACAGGTCTACCGCGACGATCGAACAGTCGACCTGTTCACCGAGTGGTCGTGTCAAACGGTAGAGGGAGACAATTCGAGTGCCTGATCTGTTCGCAGGCAGTGGAGACGAGGCTGTCACTACTGACGAACGGACTCCAAAAGCCCCCGTCCCAGTGCGGGCCCCTCACTCGATGACATCGTTGGGGAGACCACACAGAAAGCCCCCGCCACGCTGCTCTCATCGGACCACGCCGCTGACAACGGGACCCAGAAAGCCCCCGCCCCGCTGCGGGCGCGCGGCTCGCTGCGCGCTTCAGTCGCTGCGCTCCCTGCAGTGCTTGCTTCGCCGTGCGCCCGCACCGGGGCGGCCCCTTTCAGTCCCGCCCGCCGCGACCGCCGCCTCACACCTCCCCAGCCTCCTCGTTCGCTCCTTTCAGTCGCTCACTCGTCCCTCGCGCGCGTCGAATCGCGCGCGCCCCGGGCGGGTCTTCCCACTGTCCTGGTCCCGCCCGATCCCACCCGTCGGTTCAAGTGCGATGGGGCGACCACCGGGGAGTGCGCTGACGTGAGTTCGACCGCGGTCCGGCCTGGGCGGGAGTGTGGCGCACCGGCCGCGGTGAGGCGGGCGCCACCTGCACGCACGGTGACGGCGGGGTAACCGGACCATATTAACCCGTGGACCCGCTACCCCGCGGGGATGTCCGATCCACGCGTGGCAGGCGGCGGGCTGACGCCCTTCGGCGAACACCCCGAGCGCACGGGACGGGACCTGTTCGCCGAGGCGGGCCTCGCCGCCCTCGACGACGCCGGCGTTCCCCGGGAGGACGTCGACTGCGTCTTCTACGGCAACTTCATGGGTGAACTCGCAGAGCACCAGGGCCACCAGGGGCCGCTGATGGCCGAGGCGGTCGGCGTGGACGCGCCGGCGACCCGCTTCGAGTCGGCGTGTTGCTCCTCGGGGGTGGCGATCCGCGAAGCCGCCACCCGGGTTCGGGCGGGCCGCGAGGACGTGGTCCTCGTCGGCGGGATGGAGCGGATGACCAACCTCGGCACCGCCGGCGCGACCGAGGCACTGGCGATCGCGGCCGACGACCTCTGGGAGGTCCGCTCCGGGATGACCTTCCCCGGCGCGTACGCCCTGATGGCCCGCGCGTACTTCGAGGCGTACGGCGGCTCCCGCGAGGACCTCGCCCACGTCGCGGTGAAGAACCACGAGAACGCCGTCGACAACGAGTACGCCCAGTACCAGAAGTCCATCACCGTCGAGGAGGCGCTGAACAGCCCCCCGGTGTCGACGCCGCTGCACCTGTACGACGCCTGTCCCATCACCGACGGCGCCGCCGCGCTCGTGCTTGTCAGCGAGTCCTACGCCGAGGAACACGACCTCGACGCCGCCGTGGCGATCACCGGGAGCGGCCAGGGCGGCGACCGGGCCGCACTCCAGGACCGCGAGACGTACGCCCGCACGCTGGCGGCCGACAGCGCGGCCGAGGAGGCGTACGACGACGCCGGCGTCGGCCCGGAGGACGTCGACGTCGCGGAGGTCCACGACTGCTTCACGATCGCCGAGGTGCTCGCCCTGGAGTCGCTCGGCCTGTACGAGCCGGGCGAGGGGATCACCGCCGCCCGCGACGGCGAGACGAGGTGTGGCGGCGACGTGCCGGTGAACCTCTCCGGCGGGCTGAAGGCGAAGGGCCACCCCGTCGGCGCCACGGGTGCCTCCCAGG
>CAYODS010000068.1:0-13616 GCA_964402765.1 uncultured Halobacteriales archaeon | reverse complement strand
GAGCTGGCGTGGCTGTTGCGCGGTGACCACGTCAACTGCGAGCACGTCCGCGACGCGACGACCGGCGTGGCACACAACGCCGGTGGTACCGTCGCCAGCGCGGTCGTCCACGTTCTGGAGGTGGTGGCGTGACCGAACAGCCCACACGGACGGAGTACCCCAACGAGGGGTACGACGACTTCCTCGACGCCGCCCGAGAGGGCGAGGCGTGGTACCTGAAGTGTCCGAACGGCCACGGGAACCTCCCGCCGCGACGGGTCTGTCCCGAGTGTGGCGAGCGCGACCTCACCGAGACGCCGCTCCCCGAGGTCGGGCAGGTGGAGACGTACACCACCACCCACGTGGCCTCGCCGAACTTCTCGGGGGACACCCCCTACGTCCTCGCGGTCGCAGACTTCGGCCCGGTGGAGGTGACCGCACAGGTCCGCGGCGTCGACGGTGACGCCGTCGACGCGGGTGCCGTCGTCGAGTTGGACGTCGAGGTGACGGCGACGACCGGCGACCCAGTGCTCGTGTTCCGCCCGCGCTAGGAGCCGCCGCTCTCTGCCTCCTCGGACGCCCCGCGGTCGGGGTCGGTCTCGGTCGGCCCCTCGACCTCGATCGTGATCCCGTCGGTCTCGACGTCGGTCAACTCGACGCCGGTCTCGTCCTCCATGATCTCGAGGAAGCGCTCGGGGTGTTCGGCCTGGGGCTGGAGCGTGGCGTAGTCGACGACGACCAGCCGGCAGCCGGCCGCCGCCGCGAGGTCACGGCCCCCCGAGAGCGGCGTGATCTCGGACTCGCGACCCCACACCAGGGTGGTCGGCACGTCCAGGTCGGCGATCGCCCGTTCCAGATCGATCTCGGAGTCGAGGTAGCCGCTGATGAAGGAGGCGGGCGCGTAGCGAGCGCCGGGCTGGTGTGCGGTCTGCCACTGGTAGTCCGCGAGGCCCTCGGGCTTGCGCTCCGGGTCGTAGTAGCCGTGATCGCTCGCGAAGTAGTCGATCGACGGGCGACTCGCGATGACGTTGTAGATGGCGGTGCCCAGAAGCGGCGCCCGCAGCAGGGTGCGCAGCCACAGGCGACGGCCGGGCATCGTCGTCGCGGTCGGACAGACCAGCACGAGCCGCGAGAAGTCCACGCGGTCGTCGCCCGCCGCGCTCACCGCGTAGGCGCCCGACAGCGAGGCGGCCACACAGACCGCGTCCTCGGTCGTGTCGGCGGCGAAGTCCGCGAGGAAGGACTCGTACAGCGACCCGGAATACACCATCGGTGGGCGCTCCGAGCGGCCGAAGCCGGGCAGGTCGGGCGCTATCACGTGAAACTCCTCCGCGAGGTCCTCGACGACGGGCTCGAACTCCCGACTCGTCGCGGCGGCGTTGAGCCCGTGGACCAGCAGCAGGTCGGGGTTCTCGGGGTCGCCCGCCTCGGTGTAGGCGACGTCGAGCCCCCGCCAGCGGTACGTGCGCGCCTCGCCGGGCAGCGGCGCGGCGAGGTCGTCGACGGCACGGGCGGCGAGCACACGGTTGACCGCCGCCACTCCCAGACCGCCCCCGACGACCGCGAGTGCGCCGGCTAGCTTTCGCTTCATACCCGCCGGTTGGGACGCCGGGGACAAAACGCTCGCGCTCGGCGGCGTCCACTCACTCCTCGGGAGTGACGGGCTCGTCGCGGTGGCGCCGCTGCAGGTGCTCCTCGATCGGGGCGAGGATCTCGTCGGCCAGCGTGTACGGGTCCGTCTCCTCGGCGATGACGGCGTCGACCAGGGCGTCGATCCCGCCGCGGTGCTCGATCTCCGCCTCCAGCAGGCCGGCGGCGTCCTCGCGCAGCAGCGTGCGGATCTCGGCGGCGTAGCGGTCCCGGACCTGCTCCTCCAGTCGACCGGTCCGCTCCAGGTAGGCGTGGTGGTCGTCGAAGGTCTCGACCAGTTCCGCGACGCCCTCGCCGCGGGTGGCGACGGTCTCGACGATCCGCGGGGTCCACTCGTCCCCGTCCGCCGCACCGGCGTCCGCGTGCTCGCCGTCGTTCGACTGGTGGCCGTGCCCGTGGCCGGCGTGGCCGCCGGTGTCGTGGTCGTGGCCCTGCCCGTGTCCCGAGTCGGGGCCGTGGTGGCCCGAACTCACGAGGGAGGGCCGGTCGTCGTCCCGCAGGGAGATCATCTCACGGAGTTCCTGAACGGTGCGGTCGGCGCCGTCCTTGTCGGCCTTGTTGACGACGAACACGTCGGCTATCTCCAGGATGCCGGCCTTCAGGGTCTGGACGTCGTCGCCGCTCCCGGGCGGGACGAGGACGGCGACGGTGTCGGCGGTGCGGACGATGTCGATCTCGTTCTGGCCGGCGCCGACGGTCTCGACGATGATGCGGTCCTTCCCGAAGGCGTCCAGTGCCTTCACCGCGTCCGCGGTCGCCGTCGACAGCCCGCCCAGGCGGCCACGGGCGCTCATCGAGCGGACGAACACGTCCATGTCACCGACGTTCGAGGCCATCCGGATGCGGTCGCCCAGCACCGCACCGCCGGTGTACGGCGAGGAGGGGTCGACCGCGATGATCCCGACGGTCTCGCCGCGGTCGCGGTAGGCCTGTGCGAGTTTGTCCACGAGCGTCGATTTCCCGGAGCCGGGCGATCCGGTCACCCCGAGCACCGAGGCGCTGCCGGTGTGCTCGTACAGTCGCGAGACGAGATCGCGGTAGCCGGGCGAGCGGTTCTCGACGGCGGTGATCGTCCGTGCCAGCGCACGGTGGTCGCCGTCGAGCAGCCGCTCGTACAGCGCGTCGGGGTCGACGCTCATCGTCGGGGGGCGTTCTCGCGGACGAACTCGACCGTCTCCTCGATCGGCGTCCCGGGACCGAACACCTCGGCGACGCCCATCTTCTTGAGTTCGGCCTTGTCCTCGTCGGGGATGACGCCGCCGACGATCAACAGCGTGTCCTCGAAGGCGTCGTACTCCTCCAGGCCGGAGACGATCTTCGGGATGAGCGTGTTGTGCGCCCCCGAGAGGATGGAGATCCCCAGCACGTCGACGTCCTCCTGGACCGTCGCCTGGACGATCTCCTCGGGGGCCTTGTGGAGCCCGGAGTAGATGACCTCGAAGCCAGCGTCGCGGAACGCCCGCGTGATGACGTGGGCACCGCGGTCGTGGCCGTCCAGTCCGACCTTGGCGATGAGACACCGAACCGCCCGCTCGTCGCCGTCGCCCTCCGCCGCACGCTCCGTACTCATTACCACACGGTTGCGTGGCCGTCGGTTTCACTCTGACGGAGCCGTGCGCGCCCGTCGGCCGCCTGCCGCCCCCGATCCTCCAGGAATGAGAAGACAAATACGCCCGCAGAGCCTGACGCGGGCATGGCAATCACGACCGGGAAGCGCCGGGTGAAGGCCAACCCTCGCGCGACGACGGTCGCCCTGTCGGTCGCCGCCTACGCCGTCGTGCTCGGCACGTTCGCCGGTCTCGTCCCGTTTCCGGAGATCTCGCGAGCGACGGTGAACCTCCTCTCGCACGCCATCGCCGTCGTCAACACGCTCGCGCTGGCGTCGCTGGTCGCCGGGGTGTACTTCATCCGGCGGGGCCAGGTCGACCGCCACCGCGCCGCGATGGTCACCGCAACGGTGCTCATCGGCGCCTTTCTGCTCATGTACCTCCTGAAGGTCGGCGGCGGCGGCGAGAAGCGCATCCTGATGCCCGAGAACGCCCTCTACTTCGCCTACCTGGGCATGCTCGCGGTGCACATCGTGCTGTCCGTGCTCGCGGTGCCGCTGGTGATCCACGCCCTCGTGCTCGGGCTCACCCACTCGCCGGCCGAACTCCGGGAGACGATCCACCCGCGGGTCGGACGGGTCGCCGCCTCGACCTGGATGCTCAGTCTCGCGTTCGGGGTGATCACCTACGTGATGCTCAACCACGTGTACGGCTACGAGTTCATGTGACCCCCGATCCCGGGGTAATTCTAGACGGAATCTGGGAATGACTTACGTGGCCGGCGGTCCGCGTGCGTGACATGCGAGAGACGACGCGCCGGCGGCTGCTGGCGAGCGGGACCGCGGCGACGGTCGGTGCCCTCGCCGGGTGTGTCGGCGGTCTCGGTGGCGGTGGCGGTGGCGACGGCTCAGAGGGCGGCAGCGGAGACGGTGGCGACGGCGACGCCCCCGCGTGGCGGACGACGGAGTTGACCGACGTCCGCACGGGCGAACGGTTCACGATCGAGAGCCTGCCAAAGCCACTGCTGGTGGAGACGTTCGCGGTGTGGTGTTCCCGGTGTTTCGCCCAGCAGGAGAACCTGAAGACGTTCCACGAGCGCAACCCCGACGTGCCCTCGGTGGCACTGAACATCGACCCCAACGAGAACAGCGACAAGGTGCGTCGCCACGCCGAGGAGAACGGCTTCGACTGGCGGTACGCCGTCTCGCCGGCACCGGTGACCGACAGCCTCGTCTCGCAGTTCGGCTCCTCGATGACGGTCGCGCCACGGGTGCCGAAGGTCCGCGTCTGCGAGGACGGCGCCACCCGGCTCGCGAACGGCGTGAAGTCGGCCGACTGGCTCGTCGACGCCGTCGAGGAGTGTTCGTCGGCGTGAGGGCACCGGCAGCGGGCGACGACAGGCGGGCGCCGTGCTCCTCCGCCCGCGTGGAGGGCCGTTGAGTGGGCCTGGCGACGAGAGTCGTCGAGTTCTACCTGCTCGGCCTGGCGACGCCGCTGAGCGCCGTCTGCGTGGTCCCGCTGTACCCCGGATTCGTCGCCTACCTCTCGGCACAGTCCGGCGGGGACGGAGGAGACTCGACCCGGACGGGAGACGCCGGCAGCGAGGGCGGCTACTCGCCGGCACTCCTGGGCGTGCTCGTCGTCGCCGGCGTGCTCGCCTTCATGCTGTCGGTCGGACTGCTGTTCTCGGCGGTGCTGCAGCAGTCGCTGACCGGCGTCATCGGCGTCGTCTCGCCGATCGCGTTCGGCCTGCTGGCGCTCGTAAGCGTCGCGCTCATCGCCGACCTGGAGGTGTTCGCGCGGGCACCGGCCGTCGAGCCACCCCAGACCAGCCACCCCGCGGCGACCGCCGTGCTGTACGGCTTCTTCTTCGGGGCGATCGTCGTCCCCTGCAACCCCGGCGTGATCACCTTCGCGCTGGCCCGGCAGTTCCTCGTCACCGCGCCCGTCGAGAAGTTGCTCGTCTTCTTCGCGTTCGGACTGGGCATCGGGACACCGCTGCTCGCGCTCGCGGTCGTCTCCGAGGCGGCCGGTCGGTGGGTCACCCGCCTGCTCGCCCGCCACCGCCGGGCGATCAACGTCACCACCGGCGTCGTGATGCTCGCGGTGTCGCTGTACTACCTCACCCGGGTGTTCGACGTGTTCGGCGTCGGCACCGCGCTCGGTGTGGCGTAGCGGCAGCGTGTGACTCCGTCCCACACTTTAAATACGACCGACGCTTACCCGAGGTGATCACGGTGACGGAACGGTACACGGAGCTGTACGACGCGACGATCCCCTCGGTGGTGTCGGTGTACACCGACGGGGCGGGACCACGGCGGCCCCAGGGCGCCGGCTCTGGGTTCGTCTACGACGGCGACCACCTGGTGACGAACGAACACGTCGTCAGGGGGAGTGACCGCGTGGAGGTGCGGTTCGCGGAGGGTGAGTGGGCCGACGGCCGCGTCGTCGGGGCGGACCGTTACACGGATCTCGCGGTCGTCGCCGTCGACGGGCGGCCGGCGTACGCCGAGCCGCTGTCGGTCGCGACCGAGACGCCGAAGCCGGGCGCGCCGGTGGCGGCGCTGGGCAACCCGATGGGACTGGACGCGACGATCTCGACGGGCGTGGTGAGCGGGGTCAACCGCTCGATGCCCACCGAGGACGGGTTCACGATCCCAGACACGGTCCAGACGGACGCGCCGATCAACCCGGGCAACAGCGGCGGGCCGCTCGTGGACCGTGACGGCGCGGTGGTCGGCGTCAACCGCGCCCGCGGCGGCGACAACATCGGGTTCGCCGTCTCGCCCGCGCTCGTCTCGCGGGTCGTCCCCGACCTGATCGAGGCGGGCGAGACGCGTCACGCCACGCTACACGTCTCGACGGTCGACGTCTCGCCCGCGCTCGTCTCGCGGGTCGTCCCCGACCTGATCGAGGCGGGCGAGACGCGTCACGCCACGCTACACGTCTCGACGGTCGACGTCTCGCCGACGGTCGCCGCCGCGAACGATGTCGAACCGGGTGGCGTGCTCGTCGTCGACGTGCGCGAGGGACCGGCCAGCGGCGTGCTCGGGGGGTGTACCGCCGTCCGCGGGGTCCGGGGCCAGCGGGTGCCCGTCGGCGGCGACGTGCTCGTCGGGATCGACGGCCGGGAGTTACACTCCCACGAGGAACTCGTCCGGGCGCTGATGACCGACTACCGCCCCGGCGACGCCGTCGACCTGCGGGTGCGCCGGGGGGCGGGCGAGACGACCGAGCGGGTCCGCCTGGCCGACCGCGAGGACCCCACCGACGACGGGGGCGTCCGGATCGGGGTCGAGTGATCACGCCCGCCAGGGCACCGCCGCCGCGCCGACGCCGACGGCGACCGCCGCGGCGCTCACGAGGACGGCCAGCGAGACGAGCGGGTCACTCCCACCCGCGCCGGTCGCCGCCCGGACACCCCGCGAGAGGTGGGTGACCGGCGACAGCAGGGCGAGCGCGGACACCCACTCCGGCAGCAGTGCGGGCGGGACGAACGTCTCCGACAGCAACAGCAGCGGCAGCGCCAGCCCGTTCGCGGCCGCTATCGCGCCGTCCTGTGAGTCGGCGACCCGGCCCAGGACCGCCCCGATTCCACAGAACAGGACGATCGCCGCGACGACGAGCGCCGCGAGGACGGCGACGCGGGGCACCGAGAGCGCGAGGTCCGCGCCGGTGACCGCGACGACCAGCGCGAGGACGGCGACGCCTGCGAGGCCGACGACGACGACGGCGACGGCGGTCTGTGCGAGCAGCCACTCGCCCGGCGACAGCGGCGTGGTCGCCAGTTTCTCGAAGCGCCCCCGGTCGCGGTGGCGGGCCACCTCGCTTCCGAGTCGGGACAGCGGCGTGAAGATGACCACGACCGCCAGGTAACCCGGCACGTAGTAGGCGGGTGGCTCGGTGAACAGGCCACCGCCGCCGGGCTCCGTCCGCACCAGCGCGCCGAACACGACCACCAGCAACAGCGGGAAGAAGAACGTGAAAAAGACCGCGGTGCGGCGCCGCAGGAACGACCGCCAGTCCGCCGTCGCCGCCGCCCGCACCCGCGCCAGGCGGCTCACTGGCGATCGCCCCCATCGGTCCCGGCGGGCGACACCCGGGACTCGCCGTCTCGTCCGTCGCCGGCGACCGCCGCCGCGCGGTTGAGATCGCCCGCGCCGACGACGCCCGCGAGGTCGGGGTGGCCGGTGAGCGCGAGGTACACGTCCTCCAGGCTCGGCCGGGACCACCGCAGGGCGGCGTACGCCACGTCCGCGTCGGCCAGGGCGTCGACGACGGTGCCGACCGCCGACCGCTCCACGTCCCGGACGACGACACCGCGCTCGGTGCGGGCGGTCTCGTGGCCGGCGAGGCGGTCGGGGACGGCGTCGTCGGTGGCGACGAACAGCCGGCTGGCGCCGCCGTGTTCGGCGACCAGGTCGGCGGGGCGCCCGGCGGCGACCAGTTCGCCGTCGTCCAGGAGGGCGACGCGGTCCGCGAGCGCCTCGACGGCGTCGACGTCGTGGCCGGTGACGACGACGGTCGTCCCGCCGGCCGCCAGCGCGGTGATCCGCTCGCGCACCGCCCGCGCCCCGGCGGGGTCGATCCCCGCGGTCGGCTCGTCCAGCACCAGCAGGTCCGGGTCGTTCACCAGCGCGGCGGCCAGGGCGACCCGGCGGCGCTGGCCGCCGGAGAGGCGGTCGTAGCGGGTGGCCGCGCTGTCGGCGACGCCGACGGTCGCGAGCACCTCGCCGGGCGACTGCGCGTCGTCGTACAGGCCACCGTAGTACGCGAGCAACTCGCGGGCGGTCAGCCGCTCGGGCGGGTCGAACGTCTGCGGGAGCACGCCGATCCGCGAGCGGTCGAACGCGTCCGGCGGCCGGCCGAACACCCGCACCGACCCCTCGACGCCCGTCGTCCCGGTGATAGCCCGGACGAGGGTAGTCTTGCCCGCACCGTTCGGGCCGAGCAGTCCGACCACCTCCCCCTGGTCGACCGACAGCGAGACGCCGTCGAGGGCGGTCGTCTCGGCGTAGGACTTCCGGACGTCAGCGACGCGGACAGCTGGGACTCGGTCGCCGTCGGTCGACGTCCGGCGACCGTCGGTCGTGGACCCGGCCGTGGACCCATCGTCCTGCACCTGCCCGTCGGTCATCGCCATCGGGTCGGGACGGGCGGTAGAAGGGTGTCCCGGTTCGGTCGTCGAGACCGGGCTCGGTCTGGCGCGCAATCAGTCCAGCAACTCTCTCGCGATCGTGTTCCGCAGGATCTCGCTGGTGCCCTCGTAGATCTCGTTGAGTTTGGCGTCGCGGTAGAACCGCTCGGCGGGGAAGTCCTTCGTGTAGCCGTAGCCGCCGTGGATCTGGATGCCCTCGTTGGCGACCTCCCGGGAGACCTCGGAGGCGTACAGCTTGGCCTGTGCGGCGTGCTTGACGAACCGCTCGCCGCGCTCCTTGCGGTCGGCGGCACGGTGCATCAGCAGGCGGGCAGCCTGGATCTTCGTGTCCATGTCGGCGAGTTTGTGCTGGATGGTCTGGAACTCGCTGATGGGGCGGTCGAACTGCTCGCGCTGGGTGGCGTACTCGCGGGCCGCCTCGAAGGCGGCGCTGGCGATGCCGACCCCGCGGGCGGCGATGGTGATGCGCCCGCCGTTCAGCGTCTCCAGGGCCTGCTTGAACCCCTCGCCCTCCTCGCCCAGCCGCCGTTCCGTGGGCACGTAGCAGTCCTCGAAGCGCAACTCCGCCGTGGGACAGCCCTTGTCGCCCAGTTTGTCCTCGACGCCCTCGACGTGGAAGCCCGGATCGGCGTCGGGCCGGACGACGAAGGCGGTGATCCCCCGCGTGCCCGCGTCGGCGTCGGTCTTCGCGAACACGACGACGGTGTCCGCGACCGATCCGTTCGAGGTCCACAGCTTCGAGCCGTTCAGCAGGTAGCCGTCGCCCTCGCGCTCGGCGTCGGGAGCGCCGCCGGTGGGATCTACGTCGGTGTCCGCGCCGGCGTCCGGGTCGGCGTCGTCGTCGGGGTCGGCGTGGGTGGTCATGCTGGGCACGTCGCTGCCGGCGCCCGCCTCCGACAGCGCGAAGGCGCCGACCTCCTCGCCGCTCGCCAGCGGCGTGAGGTACTGCTCGCGCTGGCGCTCGGTGCCGTACTCGTACACCATCGCGGCGGCGAGGGAGGTGTGGGCGGCGACGACGGTGCCGAGCCCTCCCGAACCGCGGGAGATCTCCGCCAGGCCGATCGCGTAGGAGTGGTAGTCCAGGCCAGCCCCGCCGTACTCCTCGGGGAACGGCATCCCCAGCAGGCCGAGAGGGGCCATCTTCTCGATCAGGTCGCGCGGGAACTCGTCTTCGCTGTCGATCTCGGCGGCGCGGGGGACGACCTCCTCGTCGACGAACTCGGCGACGGTGTCCCGGATCTGGCGCTGCTCCGTCGAGAGCGCGAAGTCCATGGCCGGTGTTGGCGCGGCCGCTCCTTAGCAGTTCCTACTGTGAACCGGTGCCCTGCGCGGGTCCGAGCGGGGACGAACGGGGGCGAAGCGGTGCGGTCAGTCTTCGGGGATCTCGTCGAAGGCGGTGTCCGGGTTGGGCGTGACCGACTCCGCGATCTCGCGGGCGGTCTCGTCGAGGATCGTCGCACACTCGTCGGGAGCGTCGCGGTTGCCCTCGGTCACCTGGATGCTGATCGAGAGGATGAACTGCACCCCGAAGTAGCGAACCTGTCCGTCGACCTCGTGAGGGAGGTTCGCCGTGAACCGGCCCCTGTTGGGTTCGCCCGTTATCCCGAGTGTTGGGTTGAGAAAGGCGGTCTGGTCGCCGAACTCGATCTCGGTGGGATCGACGTCGCCGACGCCCACGTCGCCCTCGTCGACGCCCGTGTCCGACTGCGTCACGGTGAGCAGGAGTTGGTCCTCGGTGTAGGTCTCGTCGCCGCCGAACCGCTTGAGCAGTTCGAGCCTCGTGACTGGCTCTCCCCGGGCGTTGACCGTGCCGAACACGTCGGGGTACTCGAACTGGCACAGGAACCCGGTTCCGGCGACGTCGTACTGCGTGGTCGACGCCTGTCTGACGCTGGCACAGGTGAAGTCGTCGCCCTCGTACAGACCGCCACCGCCTCCGCCACCGTCGCCGCCGTCGCCACCGCCGCCACCGCCGGTACAGCCCGCCAGTCCGACCAGACCGGTCGTGGCGGCGAGCACGCTCCGGCGCCTGACCGCCGGGCCACGGTCGTCGCTCATGCCGTCCCTCCGTCGGCCTGGTCGTGGGGCGTCGTCGGGGTCCGTCGAGGGGACTGTCGTCGGCGCGTGGTCGTCTGGAGGCTGTCACCCGGCATGATGGACGTTCCGCCGAGGCCCCGTTTATTGTATCTGTGGGCCAAGTTCTCAGGAACGAAAATGACCCGTGACACGACAGGACCCCGGGAGCCGTCGCCGTGGCCGGGACGACCGCGGGCGGTCGGCGCCACGAGGGCCGGCGGTCAATGGCGAAGGGTTTGTGTGTGCGGGCTTTCTGGTTCCGGTCACCGTTCGCGATGAGCGACGAGGGACACAGCGGGCACGACGCGACCGAGACGGACGAGGCAGACGACGCGGACGCCGCCACGACCGACGGCGGTCAACCGGGACGGATCAGCCCCACGCTCGGTGCCGACATCGACGTGTTCCAGGTGGGCGACGAGCCGACGGCCACCGCCGACCTGGAGTGGTGTTACCGCACCGTCGAGGGCGTCTCCCGCACCTTCGCGATCACGATCGACGAACTGGAGGAGCCGACCGCCCGGCGGGTGTGCGTGGGCTACCTTCTGTGTCGGGTCGCCGACACGATCGAGGACGCCGCCGGCGTCGCGCCCGCCGAGCAGCGCGACCTGTTGCGGACGTACGCCCGGGCGCTCGACCCGGAGGACCCGACCCGGATCGCGGCGTTTCGCGACGCCGTCACCCCCCACCTGCCGCCGGTGGGCGAGCGCTCACCCCACTGGGCGGTCGTCGCCGACGCCCCGCGGATCGTCAGGAGTTTCCAGGCACTCGACGCCGACGCCCGGGCCGCCATCTACCCGCCCGTCGCCGACCTCGTCTCGGGGATGGCCACCTTCGTCGACCGCTACGCCGACGACGGCGGGCTGCGCATCCGCACGTACGACGAACTCGAAGAGTACTGTGACTACGCCGCCGGCACCGTCGGCCGACTCGTCACCGACCTCGTCTTCCCGCCGGCGGCGGTCGACGACGACCTCCGGGCCGACGCCCAGGCCTTCGCCCTGTTGCTGCAGCTGGTCAACGTCGCGAAGGACGTCGCCACCGACTACCGCGAGGAGGACAACGTCTACCTCCCCGTCGAGTGGCTCCGCGAGGAGGGGGTCGACCCCGACGACGTCGCCGACCCGGAACGGGCCGCCGCCGTCGCCCGCGTCGTCGCCCGCGTCGTCGACCGGGCCACGGCCTACCTCGACGGCGCCCAGCGCTGGCTAACGGCGATGCCGCTGCGGGAGGGCAACACCGCCGCCGCGTGGGCGATCCCCTTCCTGCTGGCGGTGGCAACGATCCGCGAGTTGCGGGCGCGACCGGAGGACGTCGTCCACGAGGGCGACGTGGCCGTCGACCGCGCGGAGGTGTACGCGCTGATCCGTCGCTTCGAGGACGGCGCCGGCGTCGAGGACATCTCCGCCCTCCGGGAACATATGTGGGACCGCCCGCTGCACGTCGACTGACGGCCCCCTACAGCGGCCGCTCGTAGTACACCAACTCGACGCCCCGGTCCTCCCTGCCGACCGCCCGGTAGCCGAGCGACTCGTACAGCGCCCGTACCCCCCGCAGCGCGACGTTCGTGTCGAGCACCATCCGGGCGAACCCCGCCTCGCGGGCACGGTCCTCCAGCGTCTCGACCAGGCGACGGCCGTACCCCCGCCCCTGGAACGCGGGGTCGACCCGCACCGACCGAACCTCGGCAGTGTCGGGCGCGGGGTCGACCGGCGACGCCGGCCGGACCGACGCCGCCGCGGCGATCGTCGGGAGGTAGCCACCGAGCGACCACCTGCTCGCCGTCGGGACCCCGCCCCCCGAGGGTGGGCGGTGCCGGCGGCACCCCGGCGACGTCGACGAGGAACTCGCCACCGGCGTCGAGGAAGGTGACCCACGGGTGCCGGAGGTGCCGGTCGAGTTCGGGGTCGAACGCGATCGGGGCGGCCCGGAACGCCCGGTCGTGGACGGTCCAGACCGCGTCGCGCTCGCCGTCGTAGCGGCGCAGTCGGAGGTCCGCCTGGATCATCGGTCCTCCGTCGGGCGGTCGATCGGAAGACACTCTCGGCGGGTCACTCAGGGACCGACCACGCCGGCGGCCAGCGCCGGGCCGACCACCACCGCCACGCCGCCGATCACGCGAGTGACCAGCAGTCGCGTTCGGGTTGGCTCTATCCGTCCCTCGACGTCGCCACGCGTGCGGCGCCGGATCTGGTAACTCGTCATCGCTCGCGGGCGCAGGACGTTCAGGGCGCCGAGCGCGGCGAACAGCAGCCCGAACAGCCTGAACACGGGCGGCGGGCCGGACGCGCCGAACTGGAGGGCGATCGCCCGCATCACCGGGTGCCTGCGCAAGGAGAGACAAGAACCTGTCCCGCCGTCTCGGGGGGAGCGACCGAGCGGAGCGGGTGAGCACTTATTTTCACGGAGCGACGAGGATTGACCGTGGCCTTCCGGGAGACGCCGTTCGGGGACCGCGGAGACCGGTACCTGACGTACGCGGGGGTTGCGTTCGGCGTGTTCCTCCTCGTGTTGCTGTACGGGACGGTGACCGGCACCGAGAACGTCCTCCAGGGATGGCTGAACGTCGGGACCGCGGCCGCACTCGTCGGCGGGACGGTCGCAGTCTACGGCTGGCGACGCCAGCGGCGACTCGTCGGCCGTCTCGACGACGTGGCCCCTGGACCGCGGGGCGACCGGACCGTGGTCGAGGGGCGGATCGCAGAGGAGACCGGGACGGTCGAGGCACCGGTCGTCGACGACGACCGGGTCGACGGAGGGGGCGAGGCGACCGCCCTCTCCGGGTGGGCCGCCACAGACCCGACGACGCCCGGCCCGGACGAGGAGGCGGTCACCCGCTGGTACGAGGCACGAGTCGTCGAGTACGTCAGGAAGGTGCTCGGGCGGGGCCACAAGAGCGAGACGGTCCACCGCGAGCGGCGTGGCGCCACTCCGTTCCTCGTCGAGAGTCGCACGGAGACGGTCGACCTCACGGGGGCCGACCTCTCGTTCCCGCAAGGCGAGCGCGAGCGGTTCGAGTCCCCGACGGTGGGCGTCGAGGGGGGCGACCTCGACCTGGCGGGGTGGAGCGAGACGCTCGCGCCCGAGGCGGAGATCGACGCCGAGACCGACACGCCAACGCGGACCGACGCCGACAGTCCGACGGCGGCACTGGTCGGGCGGGCCGCCGCCGACGGCGACCGCCTGCTCCGCGAGGAGTCCTACCG
>CAYODS010000067.1:0-16809 GCA_964402765.1 uncultured Halobacteriales archaeon | reverse complement strand
CTCCCCGATGCGTCACATGGCCAACATGGAGACCGTCTACACCTACGAGGGCACCCACGACATCCACACGCTGATCCTCGGCGAGGACCTCACCGGCATCCCCGCCTTCGAGTGAGGCGGCCGAACTTAGTGCCCCCACCCCGGACCGACGGGCGTGAGCGACGACCCGGTCGCCCCGCCAGTCCGGCGGGCGCTCCGTGCCGCCGTCGACCGCCGCGTGACCGCCGTCACGGACGCCGACTCCGGCCACCCCGGCAACGCGGTCCGGCGGCTCGCCCTCGCCGACGGCACGAGGCTGTACCTGAAGGTCGCGACCGGCGAGTGGGGCCGGGACCGCCTCGCCCGCGAGACGACCGTCCTGCGGTACCTCGGTGACCACGCGCCGCTTTCGGTCCCCGAGGTGGTCGCCGCCTCCACCGGCGGCTCCGGCGCCGACGACCCGCCCCCGTTCGTCGCGACCCGCCCGCTCTCGGGCGACCCACTGGCCGCCCGTCTCGCGAGCGGTGTCGACTCGGAGACGTACGCGGCGGTGTGCCGGCGGGTCGGGCGGGCGCTCGCACGACTCCACGCCGTCCGGCTAGACGCCGCCGGGACCGTCACCGGGGGCGACCGGTCGGGACTGGCGGTCGACGCCCGCCCCTGGCCCGCGGTGCTGCGCGAGACGGCGATCGAGGGGTCGCCCGTGCCGCCGCGCTTTCCCGACCTGCCCCGGCGGGTGGCGACGCTCCTGTCCGGGCGAGCCGGCGACCTCCGGCTCGACGGCCCGGCGACGGTCGTCCACGGCGACCCCCACCCCGGCAACGTCGTCGCCGACCCGCTCGGCGTGCTCGACCTGGAGTCGGCGGTCGCGGGCGACCCGGCCTTCGACCTCGTCCGGGCGGCGTCGGTCGCGGTCGACGGCCGCCCGGACCTGGACCGCCGGACCCGCGAGCGGGCACGGGCGGCGCTGCACGAGGGGTACCGCGCCGGAGCGCGGGCGGTCGACACGCCGGTCGGCGCCGACGGACTGCCGCCGCGGTACGAGCGGCGCCGACCCGTCTACCGCGCCGTGACGTTTCTCCAGACCGTGCTCACGTTCGAGCACTGGGCGGTCGAGACGCCCGCGACCGACGACCTGCGGCGGTGGGTGCGCGACGAGTTCGACCGCCGGGTCGCCGCCGCCCGCACCCGGGCGTCTCCGTCAGACTGAATAGCCCCGACGTTCCACCTAAGGGTCAGTTCTCACACGGCCGGAGCCGCGGCACCCGCTCTCGGCCGGTCGCCGCACGTCACGCGGCGTGAACCCATGCACGTGCCACCGGACGACGTACGGGACAGACTCGCATCGCACGCCCAGGACGTGACCGTCGGTGACCGGCGACGCGACGACGACGGCTACGCGGTCTACGGCGTCCGCCTCGACGGCGACCCGGCGGTCTGCAAGCTCTGGACCACCGGGGCGGAGACCGACCGCAACCCACCCGCGGTGGAGGCGGCGACCTGCCGGGTCGTCGGCGCGACCGGCACCGTCCGGGCGCCCTCGGTGGTGGCCATCGAGGAGCGGACGCTCGTGCTCGCGCTGCCCGACGGCGACCGCTACGACCCCGAGGCGCCAGCCGCTGCCCGTGACCGCCGGGTCCGGGCCGTCGGGGGCGCACTGGCCCGCCTGCACCGGGCGACCGCCGACCGCTTCGTGGGCTGTGGCGAACTGACCGTCGGGGGCGACCTCGCGGTCGCGGACCCGGAGCCGTGGGCCGAGCGGTTCCCCGACCGGGTCGAGGCGTGGCTCGCGCCGCTCGGCCCGGAGGACGCCGACCTCGCGCGGGCGGTCCGCGAGGCCGTCACCGCGGCCCGCGACGCCGGCCTGTTCGACGGTCTCGACCACGCGCTGGTCCACGGCTGGCCGAAGTTGCTCGACGTGCGCTTTGGCGACGGCGCCGGCGGCGCACCCGACCGGTCGCCGGCGATCGGCCTGGCGGACTGGTCGGCCGCCGCGGCCGCGCCCCCGGAGTTCGACCTCGCACACGCCCGCCTGGACTGCTTCGACATGCCGTACGCCGGCGAGGACCCCGGCTTCTTCGCCGCACTCCTAGCCGGCTACCGGGCAGAGCGCACCCCGCCCCGGCGCTCTGCGGACCGTCGGCGGCTCTACCGGGCGGCGCTGACCGCGCAGTACCTGCCCCGACTGGTCGAGGGTGCGCGGTCGGGCGGACTCGACTTCGACCCCCAGCGGCTCCGGAACACCCTGCGGTCGTACGCCTTCGACTGCCTGGACGCGGTCGAGACCCCCGGCGCTCCCACCGGCGAGGGGTGGTCGGCGTGATCCCGGCGCTGCACGAGCGGTACGACAGCGTCGAGACGATCGAGCAGTTACACGACGTGGCGCCGAACGAGGTCCACCTGGTCGAGGTCGACGGGCGCCGCGCGGTGCTGAAGCGGTCGACCGACCCGCGGGGCAACGCGGGCGTCGAGGGCCGGGTCCAGCGCCTCGTCGCCCGCGAGACAGGCCTCGCGCCCGCGGTGCCCTGGGTCGGTGACGGCGCCTTCCTCGCCGCGTACGACGAGAGGGTCCGCGACCCGGAGACGACGGCCACCGACGCGTGGTGTCGCGCCGCCGGGCGGGGACTGGCCCGCCTGCACTCACTCTCGTTCGACCGCCACGGTCCCCTCGTCGTGGACGGCGACCCCGCGGACCCCGGGACGGGGCTGCGGGTGGACGCCGACCCCGGCGCGCGGTGGCCCGACGCGGTCGAGGACCTGCTCGGGGTGTTCCACGACTCGGTCGCCGGCACCGAGTACGCCGCCGTCGTCGAGGAGACCAGGTCGTTCGTCAGGACGCACGCCGACCGCCTCGCGGGCGCTGACCCGGTGCTCGTCCACGGCTGGTTCACGCCGGAACACGTCGCCGTCGGCACGGACGCCGACGACACAGAGGTGCACGCGGTGGTAGACTTCGAGCACGCGATGTCGGGGGCGGCAGCGTACGACCTGTGGCGGCTGGCGCTGCCGACGTTCGGGCCCGACCTCGACGACGGGTGGGAGCGGTTCCGCCGCGGGTACGAGTCGGTGCGCCCGCTCCCGCCCGTCGAGGAGCGGGCGGCGTTCTACCGGACGCTCGTCGCCGTCTCCTACCTGGACTCGCTGGCGACACAGCGCGGGATCGAGGACAACCGCGACCGGGCCGACGCCGTCGCCGAGCGCGTCCGCGAGCGACTGGCGGACCTGCGAGCGCGGGGGTAGCCCGTCGTCCGGATCGCGGGGCGGTGACCGACCCGTGAGTCAGTCCTCTGCCTCGACCGTCGCCTCGGCGATCACGACCGAGAGGCTCTCTGCCTCGTACTTCACAGTCACCGTCTCGCCCTCGCTGAACACGTCGTACGCGTCGTCCGGGTCGTTGCGCTCCTGGATCACGAGTGTCTCGCCGGCGCTTACGTTCTCGGACCACTGGACGACGACGCCGTCGTCGGAGCCGTCGCCGTCGCCGGGCGGGCCGCCACACGTTCCGACGGGCGAGACGCGCTGGCCGTCGATGAAGCAGGGCTTGTTCAGGTCGTTGAACTCGTCGTCGTCCACCTCGACGACCAGTCCGGGCACCTGGACGCTCGCGTTCGTGCTCTCGCTGTCGGCGGTGGCGTTGTACACCACGTCGTCGCCGACGGTGACGACGATGTTCTCCCGCTTCAGTTCGTCACCGCCGCCGTGGGTGATCCTGATGGTGTCGTTCTTCGCGACGCCGTCGTCGAGGTTGTCGAACTCGAACTCCACCTCGGCGACCGGCGCGGGGTCGGAGGCGCCGCCGAACACCTGAAACGCCGAGAACGCCAACCCACCGCCGAGGACGACCACGACGGCGACCATCAGCAACACGCCGACCAGCGACGCGGCCGCACGCTCCCCGTCGTCGGTGGTCATCCGTTGGGGGCTCACCACGTTCTCTCTAATGACTCGATCCCGACACCAAAACCTGACGGCATCGACCGCTCGTTCGTCGTGGCGGGGTCGGGGGTCAGCCGGTGTCGGCCCAGTGGTGAAGCCAGGCGTTGACCTGGAACCCGGCCCAGACGACGACGAGCAGGACCGCCGCGGCGACGGGCGCGAACCCGAACCCGCCGGGGTCGCCGCGGTCGAGGTGCCACCACCACGGCACGAGCGCGAGGTACCAGACCACCGCGTAGACCGGGAGTGCGGCCGCCGTCCCAAGCGGCGTGCGGGCGCCGACGACCGGCAGGTCGGCGACCAGCCCCCGGCACCAGGACGCCACCCCGTAGGTGTCGCGGGCGACCAGCCCGAGCAGGAGTGCCCACCCGACGGTGTGTGCCAGCAGCCACCGGACGGGGTAGGTCGCCCGCAGGTACGACCGCTCCGGCCGCGCGGGGTCGTAGTAGACGGTGACGCCGTCGGCGGCCTGGAGTTCGCTCCGGTAGGTCCGTGCCGCCCCCTCCGCCTCGACCCGCAGCGTGTCCGGCCGGGCGAGACGGTCGCCGACGTAGCTCTCGTCGCCGACCTCGTAGCGGTACCGCACGTCTATCTCGTAGACGTAGTGTTTCCGCCTGTCGTCGTCCCTGGCGACGTTCAGCCGCTCGACCCCGACGCTGACGACCTCGCCCTGGGTGGTCTCGGCCGGCGTCACCTGAGCGTTCGCGTTCAGGGTCAGCACCCCGCCGAAGCCGACGAGACAGACGGCCAGCGCGGCGATCAACGGCGGCGCCAGCGCCCGGGCGAGGTGCTCGACCATCGTCGCCCGGTACACCGACGCGGTACTAATACCCGACGGCGACACAGAGGTTTTGTCTCGTCCGCGGCTACCGCCGGTCATGGGCGAGATCGAGGCCGACCGACTGCTCGTCAACGAGCGACTCAAGCAGCGGGCGCTCGACGGCGAGGTGACCCAACTGCACCGTGGGGACCAGTACGCCGAGGAGGGCGACCGGTTCGAGGTCGACGGTGTCGTCTTCGAGGTGACCGACGTGACCGAGCGCACCCTCGGGGGGATGACCGACGAGGACGCCCGCCGCGAGGGGTCACCAGACCTGGACCACTACCGCGAGCGCCTGGAGCGCGCCCACGAGAACTTCGAGTGGGACGACGACGACCGCGTCGTCCGTCACCGGTTCGAGCGGGCCTGATCAGTCGAACTCGCCGGTGACGCTGCCACAGACGGTACAGCGGGCCTGGACGGCGGAGCGGTCCTCGGTCATCCCGAGGTCCTGTGGGGTGCGCCGACCGCAGTCGGCACACGACCGCAGCACCTCGGTGTCGCCGCCGTCGCGGGGGGCACCCATCGCCAGCACCGTCGCCCGCTCGTCGCCGTCGTTGTGCGAGCGCTGGTACTCCCCGCGCCCGACGCGGACGAGTTCACCCGCCTCGGCGTGGACCGGGTCGCCGTCGGTCTCGAACCGCAGTCGGCCCGAGAGCACGTAGAAGACCTCCTCCTGATCGTCGTGGGCGTGCAGTCCGTACGCCGTCGACTCGCCAGGGTCGAGTTCGTAGTAGTTCACTGCCAGGTCCGTCGTGCCGAGCGCGTCCGACAGCGGACGGCTCACGGCCGCCGGTCCCAGGCGGGCGTCCATCTCGGAGGGGTCGACCTTTCGCATACTCGCCGGGAGGGGTCCCGGCCGGTTAAGCGAGCGGGTCGGTCACTCACTCGCCGCGGTGGCGCTCCACTCGGCCTCGGCCTCGACCGGTCCACGCACGACGAGTCGGGCGACCTCCGGCGGGGCGGTGTCGCCGCCGGCGGGGAGGAACTCGAACGTCGCCAGTGCGGGGTCGGCGGTGTCGCCGATCCGCGCGTCGAGTCGGACGGCCTCGCCGCGGTCGGCGTCGACGAACGACCGCTCGACGCTCGTCTCCCTCTCGCCGACCGTCCGCGAGAACCGCGGCGAGCGCTCCATGGCCGTCACGGTGACCGAGAGTCTCTCGGTCGCCCGGTTCTCGACGACCAGCGTACCGCCGGGGTAACTGTCGTCCGCACCCAGACAGCCCGCGGTCGTGACCAGTACCGCGCCGGCGAGGAAACGGCGTCGCTCCATACCAGACGCCCGCCGGGTCCACTGATACGCCTGTCGCCCCGTCTCAGGCTCCGTCGTCTCCATCCGCCACCTCGTCCCAGTAGTCCACCGCCGCCTCGCGGGGGAAGTAGTCGTGCACGGGGCGGTCGCCGTCGCCACCCGGCGGTGCGCCGGTGAACACGCCGACGGCGTCGGCGTCGGGGTACACGGTCACGTCCGGGGTCTCCATCGTCGAGACGACGAGATAGCGGAGGACGGCGTCGCCGTCGTTGGCGACGGCGTGGGCACCCGCCGCACCCGGCGGGAAGGCGGCGTAGTCGCCCGGTTCGAGCCCCCGCTCGCCGTCGGGGGTGCGCAGACGACCCGTCCCCGAGAGCACGTACAGCGCCTCGCCGTTGCCCTGGTGGTAGTGGTACGGCCAGGCGTCCTCGCCGGGCGGTAACTCGTACAGGCTACAACCGATCCGCTCGCCGCCGTCCGCGGCGCCCAACTGCTTGCGCCGCAGGTCGGTGGGCCCCACCTCGGTCCAGTCCAGGTCGCGCTCGTTGACGACCATGCGCGAGTAGATGGCGGCCCCCGGATTGGGGCTGACGGTGCCGGCGTCGACTGCGGCGAGAGGAGAGACCGACGGCGCGGGTGGTCACTCGGCGCGGTCGATGTCGACCTGCTCGCGGAGTTCCGCCAGGGAGTCGGCCTCCGTGATGGTTTCGACCCGCTCCCGGAAGTGCTCCTCGCAGAGTCCGACGCGAACCCCCTCGTGTTCGGCGGAGAAGGCAGCCTCACGCTCGCAGTAGTGACACTGCATATCTCCAGTTGAACACCACCCTCTATCAATGCTACGCCCCCGGTGGTTCGTGTCTGACGAGCGGGGCTCAGACGGCGACGGGGGCCGGCAGATGGGCGTCGACGGCCGCGAACTCGTCGCGGTCGAGGCCGGCCAGCCCCAGGCGATCCTCGTGGGCGTCGGAGCCGCCGGTCACCTCCAGATCGTGCTCGGCGACGGCCCGCTCGACGGGCGCGAGGTCGGCCTCGTCGTAGGGGTACGGCACCTCGACGGCGTCGAGGTCGGCCGTCAGCGCCAGCGCCGCCTCGGGGTCCGGGTACCGCAGCGGGTGTGCGAGTCCGACGAGCCCACACGCCCCCTCGAGCACCGTCCGTCCCCGCTCGAACCCGGGGACATCCCGCGGGACGAAGCAGGGACAGTCCCCGCCGATCAGGTGCTCGAAGGCGCCCTCGTAGTCGTACTCCGTGTCGGGGTGGTCGGCGACGGCACGGGCGACGTGGGGCCGGCCCAGACCGGCGCGGATCTCGACGTCCAGCTCGACCCCGAGGCGGTCCTCGACGCACTCGACGATGGCTCGCCCGCGCTCGCGGCGGTCCGCCTGGACGTGTTCCTCGACCGCCCGCAACTCGGGGGTCGGCTCGACGCCGTACCCCAGCAGGTCGACCCGTCCGGCGGGCGACTCGACCCGGAGTTCGACGCCGCGGACGAGCGTCACCGCCGCCTCCTCGTCACCGGCGGCGTGGCGCTGGACGGGCGCCTCGAACCCGGGGTGGACGCGGTCGTGGTCGGTGACGGCGACGACGGAGACGCCCGCCCGTCGCGCCGCGGCGGGCACCTCCGGCAGCGTGAGTTGCCCGTCCGAGCAGTCCGTGTGGACGTGCAAGTCCGCGTAGACCATGTACCCGCTGTGCGCTCGTGCCGTATCGGCGTTCGGATCGCGCCCGGGGTCAGCGCTCGGGCGCGGGGTCGACGGCGCGGAGCCGGGAGCGGGGGAAGGCGTACACCCGCAGGTCCCGCGGTCGTGGCCCCGCGGCGGTGATCTCGCCGCCGGGGTAGACGGCGCCGACGACCGGGTCCGAGGGGTCGTACCCCTCGTTCGTCGGGTGGTCGGCGACGGTCGTCTCCCCCAGGTCGACGGCGTCGGCGCGACCGCCGGGGCCGGCGACGACCACCAGGCGGCGCCCGGTCTCGCGGTCGCGGACGGTGTCGCCGACGACGAGGCGGTGGTCCTCGCAGTAGTGCAGGCCGTCGGCGCGGTCGGAGCGGACGTACACCTCGCAGCCGCAGTCCCGGCAGTCGACGGCGACGTGGCCCGGCGGTGGCACCCGGCCCTCGGTGATCTCGATGGCGACGCGGCGCAGGTGCTTGCAGTGGGCGTCCCGGAAGAGGAAGTCAGGGCAGGTGCACCGGCCGGCGCCGACGTCGACGAGGTAACTGCCGCCCTCGGTGCGGACCTCGTACAGGTTGGTGCCGAAGGAGCGCACGGCCATCGGCTCCGCACGGGCACGCCGGGCACGCCCCTCCGTCTCACCCGGGGAGAGGGTTCGCAGATCGCTCGCTGACGCGCTTGCTGTTTCTGGTTGCGTCATGGATGTGTGGCACGCCCGTCTCGACCACGACCGCACGAGGGCGTGGCGTCTGACGAGCCGCGCGCGTACGAGATACCAGGGGTCGGACGGGTAAAGGGTTGTCGCCAGTCCAACAGGACTGGCGGCCAGGAAATCCGTGATTTTCGCTGTCGCCAGTCCAACAGAACTGGCGGGCAGAGAACCCTGGTTCTCGCTGTCGCCAGTCCAACAGAACTGGCGGGCGGGAGACCCGTGGCAGAGCGACAGCCACAAGCACCCGAGACGCCTACGTGGGCGTGATGCGACGCCGCCGGTTCCTGCGGGGCGCGGCGGGACTCTCGCTGGGCGCAGCGGCGGGACTGTCCGGGTGTCTGGGCGTGCTGGAGACGCGGTCGGCGCGGACGGTGCCGCTTCCCGAGGACCGCCCCGACGCGGTGTACTACCCGAGCCACGTCGAGGGGATGGCGATGGTCGGGCAGGCGACGGCGACGCCGGCGGGCGGCGCGGACGGCGCGAACGGCGAGTACCGCGTGGCGGTCATGTACAGTTACCCGCACCGCTTCTGGACGGTGACGGGTACCGAACGCTCCAAGCACTCGGTCGCCGGGGACCTGCACCTGATGACGACGGTGTGGGACCCCGAGACGGGGACGGTCCTGCCGGAGACCGGCGTCGACGTCGAGATCACCCGCGGCGGCGAGCTGGTGAGCCAGGAGGTGGTGTACCCGATGCTCTCCCAGCCGATGGGATTTCACTACGGCGGCAACTTCACCCTCGACGGCGACGGGACGTACGCGGTGCGGGTCAGCGTCGCCGGCACGTCGGTACGGCGGACCGGCGCCTTCGCCGGGCGCTTTGGCGACCCGGCGAGTGCGACGGTGTCACTCGACTACAGCGGTGCCGACCGGGACGGCCTCCCGTACGAGGTCACGGAGGACCGCGCCGGGTCGCGGGCGGCGGTCGAGCCCCGTCAGACGGCGATGCCGCGCTCCGTGGCGCCCACCCCCGAGGCGCTGCCGGGGCGACGCCTCGGGCGGGGTCGCGTGGGTGACGCGGTGGTCGTCGCGACGGTCACGGACCCGCCAGGAGGTGTCGACGGCGAGCGGTACCTCGCGGTGTCGCCGCGGACGCCGTACAACCGGACGGTGCTGCCCGCGATGGGTCTCGTCGCGGTCGTCGACGGGGCGGACCGCCGACTCGTCCGCACGCTCGACCCCGCGCTCGGCTACCACTACGGCACGGCGCTGCCGGCGTCACCCGGGACGGTCACCGTCCGCGTCGAGACGCCGCCCCAGGTCGCCCGCCACGAGGGGTACGAGACGGCGTTTCTCGCCGGCGGCGAGACGACGCTGACCGGCGACTGACGCCGTGACCTTCGAAGCCCTTTTGCTGTGGCTCGTGTAAGATGTGGTATGGACGTCGACCGCGACACGGTCGTCGAGGCGGTCGCGGCGATAGTGCCGCCCACGGTAGCGATCGCCGCGATCTACGTCGTCGGGCAGACGTACGCCTCGCCCGACGGGATCTCCCCCCAGGGCGCGCAGGCGGTCGTCGTCGTCATCACCGCCTTCGTCCTGATGACGACCGTCGTCGGCCTGTGGCGGGCCCGCACCGCCTGATCAGTCTCCCTCTCCCGTTCGCTCCTCGACGGCGGTCGCGTAGTAGTTGAGCGGGTGGTCGATCCGCCCGCAGCGCTCGTCACGCTCCCGTTCGGGCACGCAGTCGCCGTACGCCTGCATCACCGCACACGACGGCGAGGGGTAGTCGGCACCGGACTCGCCCGCCAGCCGCTCGTGGCGGTACGCCACCGTCTCGGGGTCGAGCCCGGTGACGGCGGCGGTCTGTTCGAGGTCGGCGCCGGCACCCGCCAGAAAGGCCACGAGCGCGAACGTCGCGTGGTCGGAGAGCTCCTCGCCCGCCCGGGCGCGCTCGACCAGTCGCTCGACGCAGGGCGGGAACGCCGCCGGGGTGAGGTCGGCGTCGACCGACCGCGGGAGTTCGTACTCCGACAGCGCCCGCGAGACGGTCTCGACCTCCGTCGCGAGCGCCGCCCCGACGGGGTCGGGCACCGACAGCGGCAGGCCGTCGAGCACCCGCTCGCGGACCGCCTCCCGCAGCAGGGCGTACAGTTCCTCGGCCTCGACCGGCACCGACCCGTCGTCGAGATCCCGGGCGACCAGCCGCCAGCGGTCCTCCGCGAGCCCCGAGGCGAGTCGGAGGTACGGACCCACGTCGACGCGGAACGCCTCGTCCGCCTCGGTGACGGCGTCGTCGAGGTCGAACTCCGCGAGTAACTGCTCCAGGTCGATGCCGTCGGAGAGGCTGTCCGGCGTGGGCTCTTCGATGTCGTCAACGAACCGCTCGTGGGCGGTGGCCGCCTCGGCGCCCGCGTACGCCTCGGTCAGTCGTGGGTCGTCGACCAGGGAGACGACCACCCGGGCGACGGGGTACGACAGCAGTTCGGTGCGGACGCGCCGTGACTCGCCGACGCGCCCGTCGCTTATCGCGGTCTCCACGCGCTCGACGCCGCGCTCGACGGGGGCGCCGCCGGCCTGGACGAGCGCCCCTAGGTCGACGTCGGCGCGGTCGACGGCCTCGCGGGCCGCCACCAGGAACGGGTACCGCGCGTGGAGCCGGTCCATCGCCTGTCGGTTCGTCGCGCCGGGAATAAAACACGCGGTCGGTGTCCAGGTGTCCGCCGCGAGCCCTCAGGCGTCCCCCGGCGCGTCCTCGGGGAGGACGTAGGTGCCGGCGGTGGTGTGGATCGCCGGCACCGTCTCGGCGTCGGGGTCGAGGTACGGCGGGCGTGGGACGGTGACCGCCTCGTAGGACTCCGGGTCGAGCACCTGGACGGCGTGGTCGTCCTCGACGGTGACGAGGGCGGTCTCGGCGGCGTCCTCGACGTCGCCGAGGCGGTGGAACTCCGTCTCGCGCTCGCCGGCGACCGGCGCGTGGAACGACTCACCGGAGTCGAGGTGCAGGCCGGTGAGCCCGCCCTGGACGTTCGTGACGATGACGGGGGCGTCCTCGCCGACGTCGATCACGTCGCCGGGCCGGAAGGCGGGCAGGCGGACGCGGTAGGTCATCCGGTACAGGCGCTCGCCGTCGCCGTCCTCGGTGACGAGTTCGCGGGCGTCGTCGACGGTGCCGCCGAACCGCTGGACGATCCGCTCGGCGACGGCGCGGCCGATCTGGGCGGTCGACACCCGCACGTCCAGGCCGTCGTCGTCGGACTCGACCGAGGAGACGAACGCGTTGCGGTCGCCCGCCGCCTCCCGCTCGGCGAGGTAGGCGTCGACGGCCTCGCGGGCGCCACGGCGCTCGTCCGGGTCGGGCGAGCGGTCGGCGGCCCGCACCTGCACCACCGCCTCGTGGTAGTCCCCGGCCATCCGCCCACAGCGCTCGCAGGTGCCGTGCCCGATCGACACCGGGATCGTGTGCTCGACCTCGACCGGCCGCCCGCGGACGACCGCCGAGAACTGGGCGTGGACGTCGATCTCCGTCTCGCCCTTGCGCTCGGGGCGGACCTCCCAGTGCACGTCGCGGGCGTCGACGTGGACGTCGATGCGGTCGGCGACGGCATCGACGGCCACGTCAACGTAGTCGTCGGCGTCGACGTCGACCCACCGGCGTCCCCGCTCGACGGCGCCACAGGTGGGACAGACCGTCAACTCGACCCGCTCGGGGTGGTCGACGAGCTCGAACCGCTCGAAGTAGCAGTCCGCACAGAGGTCCCCGCCCTCGCCGGTCGGGTCGCGGGCCCCCGCCTCGACGGGGGCACCACAGGACGGACAGGGCGCGCTCGTCCGGTCGCTCATACTCGCCGTACGGGCAGGTGGCGGTTAAGCGGTGCGTTTACCTCGGGTCGGCACGAGGCGCGGGCATGGCAGACCGGTTCCGCGACCACGCCGGCCTGGTCGAGGCCGTCAGCGCCGCCGACTTCGACCGCCCGCCGGCACTGGTCGCCAACGCACACATAACGGGGCTGGGGGTCGCCCGGGCGCTGTCCGCGGCCGACGTGCCCGTCATCGCCGTCGACCGCTCGCCAGACGGCGTCGCCCCCTGCTCCGACGCCGTCGACCTCGCCGGTCGGGTCACCTACCCGCTCGACGATCTCGACGGCTACCGCTCGGACCTGGCGGCGCTCGCCGACGCCTGCGGGCACGACCCCGTCGCCGTCGGCTGCATGGACGAGTGGGTCCACGCCCTCGTGGACGCCCGGCCCGACGGCGTGCGCCTGCCGTTCGCCGCCGACCGCGTCGACCGCGTCCTCGACAAGGAACGGCTGTACGCGACCGCCGACCGTCTCGACGTCCCCCACCCGGAGACCTACCGGATCGCCGAGACGGCGACCGACGACTCGCACGACGCCCCCCCCGCCCTCCCCGCCAGGGAGGCGGCCGACCGCCTTGGGTTCCCGCTCGTGCTGAAACCCGCCCTGAAGCGCCGCTTCGAGGAGGCCTTCGGCACGAACGTCGTCGAGGTCGGTGACCGCGACCGCTACGAAGAGGTGGTCGCCGACGCCCGCGAGGCCGGCATTCGGCTGCTCGCCCAGGCCCGCGTCGAGAAGCGGGTCGGGGCCGACCGCTCGCTGGCGTCGTACGTCCCCCCGGGTGACGGGGGCGCGGCGACCGACGACGCCCTCGCGGTCGTCGGCAACGCCGCGGTGCGGTACCCCCGGGGGTACGGCACCTCCTGTGTGGTCCACCAGACCGACGACGACGCCGCCGACACCGTCCGCGCGCGGGCGCTGTCGGTGCTCGGAGACGCCGGCTACCACGGGGTGAGCGAGGCGGAGTTCGTGTACGACCGCGAGCGCGACACCCACGTCCTGCTGGACGTGAACACCCGCCCCTGGAAGTGGATCGCGATGCCGGTCGCCGCGGGCCGGAACCTGCCGCTGGCGGGGTACGCCGACTGCGTCGAGGACCTGGGCCGCTCGGTCGCGAGTGCTACCCCGCCCGAGAACCCAGTGACGTGGGTGTACCTCCGGGACTACCTCGCGCTGCTGACCGGCGCCGGCGACGACGGGGCGGTCACCCAGGCGGACCGGGAGGCGCTGTCGCCGGCGCACTGGCGGGCGCTGGTCGCGGGGAAGGTGAGCGAGCGCCGGGACCTGACCACCGGCGTGTACCGGCCCGCCGACCCGGAGCCGGCCTACCGGCTGGTCGAGTCGGAGATACGCGACCGGGAGTACTACTGCGCCTGCTGACCGGTCCCGTCGTCGGTCGCCTGCAGTGCCCGACCGCGAGGGTCGGGAGTCGTGTCGTGCCGTCCCGCGTCGTCTCGTCGCGACCCCACTCACCCACGGGGAGCGCGAGCCTCCCGCACGTCGGCGCCGTCGCGGATCACGTCCTCGCAGTGGGGACACGTCCGCACCGTCTCGTAGCCGTCCGGCGCGAACACGGCGACGTACGCCTCGGTGACGAAGGCCTCGCAGTTGTTGCAGTGCGGCACGCGCCCCAACTGGGTCCGCGCGGATATTACGCTTTCGTCGCACGAGCGTCGGACGCCCGGACACCGCCGACGACCGCCGGTTCCCGAAGGCTTTCCTCGCCGCCGCCGATGTCGGGCGTATGACCGAGGGGCGCCTGCGGCTCAACCTGTTCACGATGAACGCGGTCGAGCACGTCTCGACGGGCCTGTGGCGCCAGCCCGGTGACCGCTCGGCCGAGTACACCGACCTGGACTACTGGACCGACGTGGCCCGCACCGCCGAGCGCGGCGGCTTCGACGCCGTCTTCTTCGCCGACGTCCGCGGCGTGTACGACGTGTACGGCGGCGACCGTCACGTCGCCGTCGAGAGGGCGGTCCAGACGCCCGCCAACGACCCGCAACTCGTGGTGCCCGCGATGGCCGACGCCACCACCGATCTGGGCTTCGCCGTGACCCGGTCGACCACCTACACCCACCCCTACCAACTCGCCCGGGAGTTCTCCACGCTCGATCACGTCACCGACGGCCGGGTGGCGTTCAACGTCGTCACCTCCTACCTGGAGAGCGCCGCCCGGAACCTCGGGCTCGAGGAGCGCATGGACCGCCAGGCGCGGTACGACCGCGCCGACGAGTTCATGGACGTGTGTTACGCGCTGTGGGAGGACTCCTGGGAGGACGACGCCGTCGTCCGCGACGCCGAGCGCGGCGTGTTCACCGACCCCGAGAAGGTCCACGCGATCGACCACGAGGGCGAGCGCTTCTCGGTGCCGGGGCCACACGGCTGTGAGCCCTCACCGCAGCGCACGCCGGTCGTGTTCCAGGCCGGCTCCTCCGACCGGGGCCGGCAGTTCGCCGCCGACAACGCCGAGGCGGTGTTCACCTCCCGGCCCACCCGCGACGGGGTGCTCGAGTACGTCGAGGACATGCGCCGTCGGGTCCGCGAGCGGGGCCGCGACCCTGACTCGCTGCTCTTTTTCCCGGGGGTCGTCCCGATAGTCGGCGAGACCGAACGGCTCGCCCGCCAGAAACACGAGGCACTCCTGGAGGCGGTCGACGAGACGGCCACGCTCGCCCTGCTGAGTGGCTTCTTCGACATGGATCTCTCGCAGTTGGACCCCGACCAGCGTGTCGAACACATCGAGACGGAGGCGATCCAGGGGGCGGTCGACGCCTTCACCCGCGCCGACCCCGGGCGGGAGTGGACCGTCGGCGAGGTGGCCCGCTTCGCCGGGCTGGGGTCGACGTCGCCGGTCGTCGTCGGCACCCCTCACCAGGTCGCCGACGAACTCGAACGGTGGTACGAGGCCGGCGTCGACGGGTTCAACGTGAAAGAGGTGACCCGCACCGGCACGCTGGACGACTTCGTTGACATGGTCGTACCCGTGTTGCGCGAGCGCGGGCTCGTCCGCGACCCGGCGGGCGACACCCTCCGTGAGCGCATGTTCGGCGGCGACTACGGCCCGCACCTGCCGGACGACCACCCCGCGCGGCGGTAGTCGGCGTCGGGTCGAGACCACGGGCCGGCGACGGAGCGCGAGGTTTTAACCGATCGAGCGACTACCCCGAACCACATGGACTGGAAGACGGACTGGGGGCTCCGGGGCCGGATGGTCCTGACGATGTTCCTGCTGTTCGCGCTGTACGTGGTGTTCGCCGGGGCCCTGTTCTGGTACTCCGGCAGCCTGCTGGTGATGGGCCTGTTCATCGGCGGGTTCTCGATCGTCCAGTTCCTCTACAGCCACAAGATCACGCTGTGGAGCATGGGCGCAAAGGAGGTGAGCCCACAGGAGTATCCCGAACTGCACGATCAGGTCGAGCGACTCTCCCGCCAGGCGGACCTCCCGAAGCCCACCGTCGCGGTCTCGGACTCGCAGGTGCCAAACGCCTTCGCGACCGGGCCCACCCAGAAGAAAGGCGTCGTCTGTGTCACCTCGGGCATCCTCAAGCGCCTGGACGACGACGAACTCGAGGGCGTGCTCGCCCACGAACTCGCCCACATCAAGAACCGCGACATGGCCGTGATGACGATCGCCTCGCTTTTGTCGACGATCGCATTCGTCGTCGTCCGCTGGGGGTGGCTGTTCGGCGGCAACCGTCGCAACGGCGGGGGCGGCATCATCGTCGCCATCGTGGTCTCGCTTGCGGTGTGGGTCGTGAGTTTCCTGCTCATCCGGGCGCTGTCCCGGTACCGGGAGTACGCCGCCGACCGCGGCGCCGCCTCGATCACGGGCGACCCCGCCGCGCTCGCCTCGGCGCTGCGCAGCATCGACGACTCCATGGGCCGCGTGCCAAAGGAGGACCTGCGCTCCCAGAACGAGATGAACGCCTTCTTCATCATCCCCATCAAATCCGGCATCGTCGGGCGGCTGTTCTCGACGCACCCCCCGACCGAGAAGCGCATCGACCGCCTGCAGGACATGGCCCGCGAGATGGAGAGCTGATCCGTTTCTTCGTCGGTCGGTCGTCTGAGTAGTCCTCGCTGCGTCGATCTCTCACCCGTTTCCGTCGCTGCTGTGAGGGCTCAAGAGCTTTCGTCCGGGTGCTCTCACTCGCTTCCGTTACTGCCATCAGGGCCCAGAAAGCCCCCGCCCCGGTGCTCTCGGGGGTTGGTACCGCTGACGAGAGGCCCCAGAAAGCCCCCGCCCCGGTGCGGTCGCGCGCCTCGCTGCGCTCCTCGCTCCGCTGCGGTGCTTGCGTCGGCGTGCTTCCCGCACCGGGGCGGCCCCTTTCAGTCCCACCCGCCGCAGCCGCATCCTCGCGCCTCCCCAACCTCCTCGTTCAGTCGCTTCGCTCCCTCACTCGTCCCTCGCGCGTTGCTCGCGCGCCCTGCGACAGGAAGCGCCCGGTCGCCTCGCTGCGAGGTCGCCGGGCGGCGGAGCCGCCCGGCTGCCAGAGGCGCGTAGCGCCTCGCTGCGTCCGAGCCGCCGGCGAGGACGCCGAGCGACTTCCGCGACCGGGCGGGGTGGTGTGGGGACCACCCGCGGGCCTGGCGGCCTGCGGAAATCGCTCCGCGATTTCCGGGGCGTCGCCAGAA
>CAYODS010000066.1:0-16840 GCA_964402765.1 uncultured Halobacteriales archaeon | reverse complement strand
TCGCGGACGACGTGGACTTCGGGCCGCTCGCCGCGGAGACCGGTGCCGCCTCGGGCGCGGACATAAAGGCGGTGTGCACGGAGGCGGGGATGTTCGCCATCCGCGACGACCGCACCGAGATCCGGATGGAGGACTTCCGCAACGCCTGGGAGAAGGTCAAGGCCGAGAACGACGAGACCGCGAACGTCTCGAAGACGTTCGCCTGACTCCTCCGGACCGCACGCCGCCCGCTCTTCACTTCCGTCGTCGACTCACAGTGCCCTGAACACCAGAAACGGGACGACGAAGAGCACGAGAAACATCACCAGCAGGATCGCCCCGTAGGCGACGACAGTGCCGACGGCGGTCACCCACGCGGGGGCCACGAACTGCCCGAGCGGCCCCGGGAGGTCCTCCGGGTCCGGCAGGTCCATACGCCGCCCTCGGGCGAGGGCGGCTTAGACCTGTCGCGTCGGTGGCCCGGCCCGTCTCGTGGCGGTCGGCGCGGGCCAGTCGGGGTCCTTTTGCCCGCTCGCGTCGTACTCGGCCCATGACGCGGATCGTCGTCGTCGACAACCACGGCCAGTTCACCCACCTGGAGCACCGTGTGCTGCGGGAGTTGGGCGTGGACACGGAGGTGGTCGACAACGAGACGCCGCCCGGGGACGTGGACGCGGACGGGTTCGTGCTCTCCGGTGGGCCGGACATCGAGCGCACTGGCCGGTGCGGGGAGTACCTGCGTGACGGCCGCCCGGTGCTGGGGATCTGTCTCGGGATGCAGGTGATGGCCCGCGAGTTGGGCGGGACGGTCGGGCCGGGCGAGTACGGCGGCTACGCCGACGTGACCGTCGAGATCCTCGACCCCGAGGACCCGATCGTCGGGTCGCTCGCGCCGGAGACCCGCACGTGGGCGAGTCACGCCGACGAGGTGACCGAGGTGCCGCCCGGGTTCACGCGGACCGCCCGTTCGGAGGTGTGTGCGATCGAGGCGATGAGCGACACCGACCGTGACCTGTACGGCGTCCAGTACCACCCCGAGGTCTCGCACACGGAGCGGGGCCAGGCGGTGTTCGAGAACTTCCTGTCTGTCTGCCGACTGAGAGGAACGCCCGAGGCGGAGTCCGGGGAGTGACCGGACCGAACGGCGGCGACGGTCGCGCTCCCCGGTGAGACGAGACGGTAGGTTTTATCTTTCTGAGGGGTCGTTTGTACGGTCGATGACGGCCACGCAGGGCAACCTCGCGGGACTGTCGCGGTTCATCTTCCGCACCCCGCGGTGGTACACGAGTCTAGGGTTCGCCCTGGTGGTCGCCGCACTGACCGGCGTCGCGCTGTTCGACTCGCAGTTTCTCCTGTCGGACATGGCCCAGGGGGTGTTCTTCATCGGGGTGCCGACGGTCGCCGCGAGCGCGCTCACGAGCGCCGTCGACCGCTCGCTTGGCGGGCGACTCACCCCGAACCGGTCGTCGTTTCTGGCGCTGACCTGCGAGCTGGTGGTCGTGATCACCCTGCTCGCCGCGGGCGCGATCATGGTCGTGACCCGCGCCACCGCCGGGACGGTCGGTCCGGTACCGGCGCTCGGGCAGAACTTCGTGTTCGACGCCCTGCTTGTCGGCCTGGCGTCGATCTTCGGGTTCCGGCTGCTGATCGTGATGAGCGTCTCCCGGCACCGACCCCTGGTGGCCGCCGTTCCGGCGGCGATCCAGACGGTCGTCGCCGGCGTCCTGCTGTTCGTCTACAGCGGCACGGTGCGGTACCTGGAGGTGAGCGGGCTCTCGGGCCCGCTCGCGGACGCCTACCTGGCCCGCCAGGAGCAGGCGCCCGCGGAGTTGCTCATCGTCGTCCCGCAGGACTTCACGCGGCTGGCACTGCTGTGTCTGCTGTACGCCGTCGCCGTCGTCGCGTTCGTCCGGGTGATCGACCGCCCGTGGCGGCGCTCGCTCGGCGTCTCCGTTCTTGACTTCGTCGGCGGCTTCATCGGCCACATGGCCGAGGGCACCGACGAACTGGAGAGTTTCTTCGAGGAGATCGGCGAGGAGGCCGTCGTCCCGGTGACGGTGCTGGCCGCCCGTCGCCCGGACGGCGCCGAGAAGTTCCGGGTCGTCCTCCCGATGATCCACCCGGGGCCGATGGGCGAGATCGGTGGCGGGTCGCTGCCGACCCGGGTGGCCCGCTCGACCGACGGGCTCTGCTTCCCGCCCCACGCCACGGCGGGCCACGACTTCAACCTCGTCACCGACCGCGAGGTCGACACCGTCGTCGCGGCGGCCGACGGCGCCCACGGTGCGGTCGAGTACGACCGTGGCGCGACCCGCGCCGTGCGCCGCGAGGTCGGCGAGGCGACCGTCCTCGGGCAGGCGGTCGGTGACGACCTGTTCGTCGTCGCCTCCTTCGCGCCGAACTGCGCCGACGACGTGGAGTACTCGGTGGGCCTGTCGGCCGCGGCCGAGGCCCGGTCGAGCGGCTTCGACGACGTGTTGCTCGCCGACGCCCACAACTGCAACGACGGCCTGGAGGGTGACGACCTGGGCCACGTCGTCCCGGGGTCGACGCGGTCGTTCCAGTTGATGCAGGCCGTCGAGACCGTCGCCGAGGAGCTGGCGGACACCCCCCGCGAGCCCGCCCGTGCCGGCGTCGCCTGGAGCGAGACCGACTGGGAGCCCGAGGACGGCGTCGGCCCGCTCGGGGTGCGCGTCGCCGCCCTCGAGGTGGACGGGCAGACGACGGCGTACGCGCTGGTCGACGGCAACAACATGGAACCCGGCGTCCGGGGACGACTCGTGGACGCGTTGCTCGCCATCGACGACGTCGACCACGCCGAGGCGATGACCACCGACAACCACGTCGTCAACACCGTCGACTCCGAGAACCAGGTCGGTGACCGCCTCGACGTGGACCGGCTCACCGCCGTCGTCGAGGAGGTGACCCACGAGGCGCTCGCGGACCGCGAGCCCGTCGAGATGGGAATGGCCAGCGAGCACGCCGAGGTGACCGTCTTCGGCAACGACCGCACCGAGACGCTCGCCTCGACCGCCAACGCCATGGTGTCGATGGGCTTTGCCCTCGCCGGGGTGGTCGTGCTGGCCTCCGTCTCGCTGTCGGCACTCGTGTTCCTCCTGTTCTGACCGCGCGACCGGAAGCGAGGCCCGGCTACTCGGGCTCGAACAGCCGGTCGACCGCCTGGCGGGCGGCCAGCGCGGCGTCGTCCGCAACCTGCTCTGGGTCCCGCACACCCGGGTCGGGGACGTCGAGGTAGACGTCGACCTCCAGTACGTCGTCCTCGAACCGCACGGTCACGTCGAGGTCGCGCACCTCGTCGGTGTCGAACCGCGAGAAGACGAGATCGCGGGCGGCCGCGGCACCGGTCTCGACGACGGTCTCGTCGTCCGGTGCCGTGTCTGTGGGGTCGCTGCGCTCGGCCACGGGTCCGTCGTCAGTCGCCCGCGCCGGGCCCACCGGGACCGCCGGGCATACCGCCGGGACCGCCGGCACCGCCGAGCATCTCCTGGAGTTCCTCCTGGAGGGTCTCGAACTTCTCCTGAACCCGGCCCTCCTGGCGCTCGAGGTTCTCCACGCGCAGTTCGAGGCTGTCGACCTTCTCCTCGAGGTTGTCCTTGGCGGTCTCGTAGTCCGTCTTCACGAGGAGGTCGCCGACCTCGCGGTACATGGCGGTGTCCTCGTCGATGTTCTCGAGCTCCTCGAGGGCGTTCTGTGACTCGGTGAGCTGGGTCTCGGCCTCGTTCTTCTGGACGGCCACCTGCTGTGCGGTGTCCTGGAGGTCCTGTAGCTCCTCGAGTTTCTCCTGGGCCTCCGGCGGAAGGTTGCCCTGCATACCTCGAACGTGCGCGTCCCGGGTGAAAAACCCGCGGTTTCGGGGAGCGCCGCCGTCTCGACCGGTGGCCGACCCGGGTCGCCCGCCGGCAGGGGGGTCCGACGCCGCCACGCCGGTCGCCGGGAGAGACAGGTCTTAGTCCGGGGCGGCCATCCGGGGGGTATGTCCATCGAGACCACGGGCGCCTTCGAGGGGTTGACCTGCGTGGACTGTGGCGAACACCACACGCCCGAGGTGGTCGGGCGCTGTCCCGCGTGTGGGGGTATCCTCGACCCGGAGTACGACCTCTCGGCGGTCGATCTCACCCGCGCTGACCTCGCCGACCGGCCCTTCGACACGATGTGGCGCTACGAGGAACTGCTTCCCTTTCCCCGCGAGCGGGCGGTCACGCTGGACGAGGGTGCCACCCAACTGGTGGAGTGTCCCGAACTCGCCGACCGGTGGGGGCTGGGCCGGGTGCTGGTGAAGGACGAGGGCCGCAACCCGACGGGGTCGTTCAAGGACCGCGGCGCCACGGTCGCGGTGACCGCCGCTCGCGAGGCGGGGGCCTCTGACGTGGTGCTCGCGTCGGCCGGCAACGCCGGCCAGGCCGCCGCGGCCTACGCCGCCCGTGCCGACCTGGACGCCCACGTCTTCCTGCCCTCGCGGGCGGACTTCGTCAACAAGGCGATGGTCAACGTTCACGGCGCCGATCTCACCGTCGTGGGCGGGCGCATCGGCGACGCAGGCGCCGCCATGGACGACGCTCTCGAAGAGCACGAGGACTGGCACCCCGTCCAGACGTTCGTCACGCCGTACCGCCACGACGGCAAGAAGACCATGCTGTACGAGACCGTCGAGGCGATGGACTTCGAGGTGCCCGACGCCGTCGTCTACCCCACGGGCGGCGGGGTGGGCCTCGTCGGGATGCACAAGGGCGCGAAGGAACTGCGCGAGCTGGGACTGATCGACGACCTGCCCGCGATGGTCGCCGCCCAGTCCGCGGGGTGTGCGCCGGTCGTCGACGCCTACGAGAACGGCCGCGAGATCCACGAGGAGTGGGCGACGCCCGATACGGTGTGTGGTGGCATCGAGATCCCCGACCCCGGCGCGAGCCCGCTGATCCTCGACGCCGTCCGGGAGAGCGGCGGCTCCGCCGTCGCCACGGACGACGACGCGATCCTCGGGGCCGGCGTCGAGGTGGCGAAGGCGACCGGTCTGGAGATGGGCGCGACGTGTGCGGCCGCCGCGAGTGGCGCCCGCGAACTGGCGGACCGCGGTGAGCTTGGGTCGGACGACACCGTGGTCCTGCTGAACACCGCCACCGGCAACAAGGAGGCAGACCTCCTCAGGAGTCACCTGATGGGCCAGGGCCGCTGACCGCTACTTTGAGGTCTCGATAAAGAGCCAGTTCAGCGCGAACACCCCGAGGAAGAACAGCAGGAACAGGGCCACACCCCCGATCAGCGGCCCGGCGATGGGCCCCGCCTCCAGGCGGAGCGTTGAGGGGTTCAGCAGCTGCACCGACGACGGGAGCGCGGGGTACGCGAGCAGGCCCCCGACGACCACGCCGAACAGGAAGGCGTAGCCGATCCCCGAGCGGTCCACGTCGACGGCGATCTTCAGGCGGCGACGCATCGATCCACCGTAACGGCGACACCCACATCAAACTGTCCGCGCGTGTTACTGCAGCTACAAAAACGCGGTTCGGACTAGGGTTACGTCGGTGGCGCCCCACGGTCGCCCGTGGCATTGGTCCACCGCTACTACGCCTACCGGGCGGTCGTCGCCGCAGCGTTCACGGCGCCGGTGTGGTACCTGTACCTCATCAGCGTGACGGGGACGGGCCTGGCGGGCGTGTTGCAGGCGGTCTGGTGGTTCGGGCTGGTCGCCTTCGAGGTGCCCACCGGGGTCGTCGCCGACCGTTACGGGCGCCGCCTGAGCATCGCCGCCGGTAACGTCGGGCTGGCGGTCGCCTACGGCGGGATCGCCGCGGCGAGTGACTTCGCCGGGCTGGCGGTCGCGTTCGGGGCGGCGGCGCTGCTGTCGACGCTGCGGACCGGCGCCGACGACGCCTGGCTGTACGACGCCCTCCGCGAGCACCTCACGACGGAGGCGTTCACCCGCGTCCGCGGGCGGGGCGACGCGGCGATGTTCCTCTCGTCCGGCGCGACGGCGGTCGTCGGCGGGTACGCCGCCGACGCCACCTCGATGTCGGCGGTGTTCCTGCTGACCGGCGCGGGCACGCTACTGGCCGCGCCCGTCGCCCTGTCGTTCCCAGCGGTGTCGCTCGACCCGGACGGCGCCGCCGGCGACGCCGACACAGACGGGGACGAGGAGCCGGGTGACGACGCGAGCGCCACGAGCGAGACGGCCGACACGGGCCCCGACAGGCTCGGTCCGGCGCGGGCGTGGCGGCTGCTGCGGGAGGGGACGGCGGCGGCGGACGTGCGGCTGGTGGTCGTCCTCGCGACGCTCACGCTGGGGGCGACGTGGGCGGTGAACTTCTACGTCCAGCCGGTCGCTCGCGGCCTGGGCGTCCCCCTCTCCGGCCTGGGGTGGCTGTACGGCGTCTTCACGCTGGTCGGGGCGGCGGTCAGCTACAACGCCGGGCGGATCCGCGACCGGGTCGGCACGCGACGCTGGCTGCGGGCGTTCCCGCTCGCGATGGGACTGTCGCTCGTCGGCGTCGCTCTCTTCCCGCCGCTCGCGATCGCGGTGTTCGTCGTCGCGCGTGGCGGTCGGTCGGTGACCCGCACGCTCGCCGGCCAGTACGTCAACGACCGCGTCGGCTCCGTCGGCCGGGCGACGACGCTGTCGGCGCTGGGGATGGCCTACAACGTCGCCGGCGGGAGCGTCCAGTTCGTGGCCGGGTGGCTCGGGGCGGCGCTCGCGCCGACGACCGCGCTCGGCGTGTTCGGGGCCGCGTTGCTCGCCGGCTTGGCGGTGACGGCGCTGGTCCTGCGCTGGCGGGTGCCCGGCGGAGCGACCCCCGGCTGATCACCCGACGACGAGCGAGAGGAAGCGGTGGACCCCCGGTCCGAGACCGGCGGCGGCGACGACGCCCAGGGCGACGTGGCCGACGCGGGCGCGGTCCCGCAGGTCCGGTCTGTCGACGACGGCGGCGACGACCACCACCGCGACGACGGCGACGGCCAGCCTGACGACGACGACCACCCACCCGGTGCCGAGCACCGCCGGCACCGGGAGGTCGGCGGCCTGGGCCAGCAGCCAGGCGGTGCGCCCGTCGCCCGCCCCGCGGTCCAGCATCTCGACGCCGACGGCGGCGGTGACGGCGTCGAGGGCGTGAGCGAACACCACGACGAGTCCGAGCAGTCCGGTCTGGACCAGCGTCGGCGTGTGAAGCACCGTCACCGCCAGGTAGACGACGGCGGCGACGACGGCGGCGACGACCAGTCCCGCGAAGGCGGGGACGATCGCCTCGGCGTTGGTCGCCCGCGAGAGGACGATCGCGAGCGCCGACAGCGCCGCCCCCGTGCCCGCGGCGGTGAGGTACTGGGCGTCGCGGCTGTCACCCTCGGCCAGTTGGGAGGCGGTGGTCATCATCGCCCACACCAGTCCGGCGGCGACGACGGTGGTGAAGTACACCGTCACCGGGCCGAAGAAGGCCCGGAGGCTGAACGAGGTGGGGTAGGCGCCGGCGGTGTACAGCGCGTGGACCGCGCCGCCGACGACCATCCACGGCGTCAGCGCGAGCACGGTCCGCCTGTCCACCGACGGCTCCAGGACGTACAGCATCGACAGCACCAGCGCGGCCATCAGCGCGGGCACCAGTACCGTCACCGCCTCGGCCGTGAGCGGCGGGGTGCTCATCGTGTGCCACCGCGGGCCGGGACTGAATAGCGTTTTCGGCGCGCGACCCACAGGGTTTTGTCGCGCTCGCGCGTATGACCGGTGTGCTCAGCGACGCGATGGAGGACTACCTCAAGGCGGTGTACGTCCTCCAGATCGACGAGGGTCCCCCGGTCGCCACCTCCGACATCGCCGAGTACCTCGACGTGACCGCGCCGACGGTGTCGAGCATGGTCGGCGACCTGGAGGAGCGGGGCCTGCTCACCCGCGAGAAGTACAAGGGTGTCGAACTCACCGCCGAGGGCGAGACCGTCGCCCTCGAAGTGCTGCGGCACCACCGCCTGCTTGAGGCCTACCTCGCCGAGCACCTCGATTACGACTGGACCGAGGTCCACGAGGAGGCCGACCGCCTCGAACACCACATCTCCGAGGAGTTCGAGCGTCGCGTCGCCGCCGCCCTGGACGACCCCGAGGTCGACCCCCACGGCGACCCCATCCCCGGGGCGGACCTCTCGCCGCCGGACCCCCGGCCGGGCACCCGCGTCGACGAACTCGGCGAGGGTGACCGCGCCGTCGTCGACCGCGTCCCCGACGCCGACGACGACGTGCTGGCGTATCTTCAGGACGCCGGCCTCACTCCCGGCGCCGGCCTCGTCGTCACCGAGGTCGCTCCCTTCGGAATGGTCACGGTCGACCCCGACGACGCCGAGACGGTCAGTCTCCCCGAGGAGGTCGCTCGCTCGGTCCACGTTCGCCGCCTCGACGACGACCCCGACGCCGACGAGGGCGCCGACACCGACGCCGGCGGTCGCGCCGACGGGGAGCCACGCGTCGAGGAGGCCTGACGCTCCGCTCGCGACGTGGCTCGCCCGGTCACGCCGCCCTCCCCCGGTCACCCCTCGGTGCCGGTCGTCCGTGTTGAGAGGTGTCGACACGCGAGGCTTATGCTCGCCCGCGGACTGGTGGCTGACGTGTCCGCAGTCGCGCCGCTCGTGACGGGAGCGGCGGGCGTGGTGTTCGGTCTCGCGCTCGCCGCCCCGCCCGGCCCGATGAACGCCGTCATCGCCGAGGAGAGCGTGCTGCGGGGCTGGCGCAGCGGCTTCCTCGCCGGCCTGGGGGCGATGGTCGCCGACCTGTGCTTTCTGGTGCTGGCACTGCTGGGTGCGGTCACCGCCGTCGAGCGCGTCCCGCCGCTGCGGGCCGGCATGGTCGGCGTCGGCGGCCTGCTGATGCTCTACTTCGCCTACGGCGCCGTCACCGACGCCGCCGACGGCGCCTTCCACGACGCTGACGGCGACGACGCGGGTGACGACCCGGACGACGACGACGCGGACACCGACGGCCCCCGGCGGGCCGACGCCGACGACACCACGGCACCGAACGACGGGCCCACGGTCGCGGCGGCGCCGACGCCGGACACGACCGAGTCACGCGGCTTCCGGAAGGCGTTCGCGCTGGCGATCACCAACCCCTACCAGATCGTCTTCTGGCTCACCGTCGGCGTCGGCCTGTTGCGGCCGGGGCGGATCGACGTGCTCGGGCAGACGCCGTACGTCGGCGACGCCCTCGCCGGGGTGCTGGTGGTGGAGACCGGCAATCCGGCCCTGCTCGTGGGGCTGTTCGGGGGGATCGTCGTCTGGATCACCGGCTTCCCGGCGGCGCTGGTCGGCGTCGGTCGGCGGGTGGACCGCTTCGCGCCCGCGGTAGCGTACGCGAGCGGTGCCGTCCTGGTGGGGTTCGGCGTCGTCTTTCTGGTCGACGCGCTGGGCACGCTCGGGGTGGTGTGACCCCCCAGTCAGTCGCGTGATTCGACGACGGCGACCTCCTCGGCGAGCCACTCGCGGAGCCACTTTACCCGCTTGAGTCGCTCGTGGGCGATCGCGTCGGCGGTGTCGGACTCGATGCGTTCCTTGGCCTCGGCGCCACGCTCCAGCACGCGGTCGATCATCTCGGCGGCGTCGAGGTGGGTGCGGGACTCGTAGCCCATCCGCAGCAGCATCAGGGCGGCACCGTTCGCGCCGACCTTGTCCAGCACGTCGGCCTCGATCAGACACTGCGTCTCCAGGGCGAGGTCGGTCACGTCGCCCTGGTAGGAGTGCTCGTCGATGCAGCGACACACCTCGTCGACGAACGACTCCGGCAGGTCGGTGTGTGTGGTGAGGTACTCGCGGGCGACGCGGGCGCCCTCGGCGGCGTGTTCGTCCTGCTCGGCTTCGAGTTTCGCCACGTCGTGGAACAGCGCGGCGACCCGCACCACGTCCTCGTCGGCACCCTCCGCGCGGGCGATCTCCGCGCCCAACTCGACCACGTTGCGGATGTGGTTGAACCGGTACTCGGCGGAGTGCCAGGGGTACCAGCGCATCCGACCACCCTCGTCTTCGGTCTCGACGCTGGCGGTGAGGTACTCGCGGACGAACTCCTCCATCGCGGCGAACTGCTCGTCGTCTACGGACGACTCCTTTATCTCAACGCCCACGGTACCACCCCCCGGCGGCGTACTCGTCGATCATCTTACCCGATATGAGGCCTGTCTCGCTCTTTAGTCTTGCCGTCGCCGCGGGCCGGTCGGTCGTCGTGCCGTGGGCCGCCCGCGTCTCCGACGACACGGCTAAACCCCTGGCGCCCGCCCTCCCGGTGTGACCGACGCGCTGTACCTTCAGGACAGCCGCGCCCGCGAGTTCGAGGCCACCGTCGAGCGCCGGCTCGACGACCGGGTGGTGCTCGACTGCACCCTGTTCTACCCGGAGGGCGGCGGCCAGCCCGCCGACAACGGTCGCCTGCGGGTCACCGACGACGACGGCGGTGACGCGATCGACGTGGTCGACGTCCAGAAACGCGACACGATCTACCACCACCTCACGGACCCGCCCGACTCGCTCACCGAGGGGGCGACCGTCGCGGGCGAACTCGACTGGGACCGCCGGTACGCCCACATGCGCTACCACACCGCCCAGCACCTGCTGTCGGCGGTCCTCCTCGAGGAGTTCGACGCCAGCACCACCGGCAACCAGCTGTACGCCGACCGCGCCCGCATCGACGTCGCCCACGACCGCTTCACCGAGACCGACCTCGACGACGTCGAGACGCGAATGAACGACCTCGTGGACCGCGATCTCCCGGTGCGGTGGTACGAGATGGACCGCGAGCGCGCCGAGCGCACCCTCGACACGGACCGCACCCGGATCGACCTCCTGCCCGACTCCATCCGCGAGTTGCGCATCGTCGAGATCGGCGACGCCGATGACCCCCTCGACCGCACCGCCTGTGCCGGCACCCACGTCGCCGCCACGGACGAGGTCGGCACCGTACGAGTGACTGGCCGCGAGACGAAGGGCAGCGACGAGGAGCGGGTCCGTTTCGAACTCGACTGACGACCGTAACGGCTATAATCGCCCGCCCGCACCTTCCGTCAGTGGCTAATAAACTGGCGTCCAGAGTTAATAACGTCCCGGCGGGTGTCGCCGTCGGGGTCGCCGCGGTGGCCGGGCTGGTGGTGCTCACCGCCGGGACCGTCGGCGTGGGTGACCCGCCGTGGAAACTCGTCGGGATCTCCTGGGTCGCCTTCGGGGCCATGGCGGGGGCGATCCCGCTCGGTCGGCGGGCGGCCACGGAGGGGGGTGGCCGGCCGCTGGTGTGGGGGTACGGCCTGGCGAGCGGCGCGATGATCACGAGTGCGGCCGTCTTCCTCCTGCCGGACGCGATCGGCCACCACCCGAGGTTCGGCGGGTTCGGCGTCGCTGGCGGGGTCCTGCTCGGCTACGCCGCCCACACGGTGGGCCACCGGCTCACCCACGCCGGCCCGTTCGAGCACACCGGCCTGGAACTCTCCGCTCACGCTCTCGCCGCCGGCGCCGTGATCGGCGTCGTCTACGGCAACCTCCCCGAGTTGGGCCCGCTGCTGGGGCTTGCGATCGTCTCGCACAAGGGCCCCGCGGGGTACGCCGCCGCCCGGCGGCTCGCGAGAGAGAGCGAGTCCACCGCCGTGTTGCTGGTGCCGGCCAGCGGCGTCGGCCTCGCCGCGCTGACGACGAGTCTCGTGGCCCTGCCGGCCGACCCCGTGCTGAACGCCGTCGTGTTCGGGTTCGCCGCCGGCGTCTTTCTCCACGTCGGCACCGACTTCCTGCCCGAGTGTGAGGTCGGCGGCGAGATCCACGCGGCGACCGACCTCGGCGACGAGGCACACCACCGCCTCGACCGGCTCCGCCTGCACGCCGTCGCCGCCACGCTGCTCGGTGGTGCGGCCGTCTTCGCCGCCTGGCTCGCGGTCGCCGGGTGACCCCGCCAGCGACCGGCCTCGCGGCGCGCGAGCCGTGACCGTCGACCGCCGGGATTCATACGTCCGGCGGCGGTACGCCGTGGGGATGACAGCCGACGACCTGTACGCCTTTCTGGAGTCGGTACCCGCCCGACTCGCGGATGACGACGACCCCGGGGACGTCCCGGCGTCGTGGGCGGCCCTCGACGTCGACGTGCCGGTCGCTCACGCCGCCGTCCGCCGGCGACTGCTCGACGTGCTCGGCTACGACCCCGCGGACGTCTCCGTTGTCGAGGGAGGCGGGGACCGCGGGCGGATCGTCGACGGCCTGCCGGTCGTCGACCACGACCTCCCGACCGGCCGGCGGTTCGTCCTCCGGGTCGGCGAGGACCCCGCCGTCGACCCGCCCGTGCCGGACCACCCCGAGGCGCTCGTGTACCCGACGCTGCGGCTCGTCCGCGAGACGCTCGCCGACGCCGGCACCCCCGTCGACTACGCCCTGCAACTCACCGACGCACGCCTGGTGATCGACGGCGCGGACGTCTCCCGCACCTTCGTCCTCCCCGGTGCCGGCGACGAGACTGGGGGGTTGCCCTCCTTCGAACCGCTCACCCGCGAGGCCGCCGCCGATCTGTACGCCTGGCTCGCCGTCGACGCCGCCGCCGAGGACCAGACCTCGATCGCCGAGTTCTGAGACACCGCGGTACGCTTTCGTCCCCCGATCACCCGTCGCCACCCGTGCGCCGACTCGCCCTCACCGACGATGGGCTCTCGCCCGCGCTCGGCGCGGCGGGCGTGCTCGCCCTGCTCGTCCTCGTCCGCCCCTCTCTCTCCGCGACGACCGTCGGCGTCGCCGTCCACGTCGTCGACGCCGTGCTCGCGGTCGGGGGCGTCCTGTTCGCCGTCTCGGTCCTCGCCCGGGGCCCGTTCCCGGTCGACCCCGACCGGGTTGCCGTCGCCGCCTGGCTCGCCGTCTTCGGCGCCGTCCTCGGCTACGGGGCGATCGCCGTCGTCGAGACCGCCCGGACCGAGGGCCTCGGGGAGACCGCACGCCTGCTCGCGCTCGTCTCGCTCGGCGTCGGCGGCGTCTTCCTCGCGCTGCTCACACTCGCGCTCGCGCTCGACCGTCGCGACGCCACCGGCGACTGACCTATTGAACCGTGTACACAACTGCGCTTCAGATGACGCTTATCGGGCAGCGGCCGCTCTCTCGGGACATGTCGAACAACTCCGGAACCACGGTCGACACGAGCGGCGGGTGGTCGCCGTGAGGGCGGTGCAGGTGCCCGGTCCCGGCGAGGACCTCGCGGTCGTCGAGCGACCCGTCCCGGACCCGGGTCCCGAGCAGGTGCGGGTCGCCGTCGAGGCGTGTGGCGTCTGTGGCGGCGACAGCGTCCCACGAGAGGGTGCGCCGCCGGTCGAGTACCCCCGCGTCCCCGGCCACGAGGTCGCCGGACGGGTCGACGCCGTCGGCGAGCGCGTCTCGACCTGGGCGCCGGGCGACCGCGTCGCAGTCGGCTGGTACGACGGCTACTGCCAGTCGTGTGCCGCCTGTCGGCGCGGTCAGTTCACCGACTGCGAGGACGGCACCATCGCCGGCGTCCACGGCGACGGCGGCTACGCCGAGTTCACGCTCGCCACCCCGGAGGCACTCGTCCCCGTGCCCGACGGCGTGCCCGCGACCGTCGCCGGTCCGCTGGTCTGTGCGGGGCTGACGGGGTTCAACGCCCTGCGAAACGCCGACCTCGCGCCCGACGCCCTCGTCGCGGTCCAGGGGGTCGGCGGCGTCGGCCACCTCGCGCTGCAGTACGCCGACGCGATGGGCCACGAGACCGTCGCCCTCTCGCGCAGTCCCTCGAAGGCGACCGCCGCCCGCGAGTTGGGTGCCGACCACTTCGTCGACGCCGCCGACACCGACGCCAGCGAGGCGCTGTCCGCGCTGGGCGGGGCCGACCTCGTCCTCGCGACGGCCCCGAGTCGTGCCGCGATCGAGTCCGTCCTCGGTGGCCTTGCCCCCCGCGGCGATCTCGTCGCCGTCGCCGTCCCCGAGGACCCGGTGCGCGTGCCGCTGGGCGGCGTCGTGAACGGCCGTCGGGCCGTCCGCGGGTGGTCCTCCGGCCACGCGGGCGACGCCGCCGACACCCTCGCCTTTAGCGCCCGCCACGGGATCGAACCTCGCGTCGAGACGTACCCGCTCGCCGACGCCGCGGAGGCCTACCGTGCGATGCGCGAGAGTGAGGTGCGGTTCCGGGGCGTTCTCGTGCCCTGATCAGTCCGCGGTCCCGCCGACCGGCGAGTCGTCCGCAGAGCCCGCGGCGCCCGCCCCCTGCGCCGGGAGCCCGAACTCGACCCCGGTCCACTCCTCCGACCGTCGCCAGAGTCGCCGGGCGAGGTCGGGGTCGTTCGCGCGGTCGCTCGCTGTCTGGACCTCCGGCCGGCCCCGCATGCTCATCAACCCGCCGGGCCCGACGTACTCGCCGCCGTGGACGGCGGGACTGGTCGCGGCGTACACCGTCGGCCACGCGCCACGCTCGGCGCTCTGGGCGAACACCCGGTTGGCGACCCGCGTGGCGAGCAACTTGAGCCGGGACCCCTCCTGTCTCGGTCCGCGAGACTGCAGGTTCGTCGCCGCCCATCCCGGGTGACAGGCGACGCTCTTCGCGTCGTGGTCGGCCTCCAGCAGGCGCCGCTGGAGTTCCTGCGCGAACAGCACGTTCGCCAGCTTGCTGTCGGCGTAGGCGTCGCCCTTGTCGTAGGTCCCCCGGTCGTGCACCGTCTCGAACTCCGCCCGGTCGCTCCGGCGGTGGTAGCCGCTTGACACCGTCACCACGCGACCGTCGCCCGGCGTCGACACCAGGCGGTCCAGCAACAGCCCCGTCAGCGCGAAGTGGCCGAGGTGGTTCACCCCGAACTGCGTCTCGAAGCCGTCCTCCGTCTGGCCGAACGGGACGAACATCACCCCCGCGTTGTTCACCAGGACGTGTAACTCCTCGTGGGCCGCCTCGAACGCCTCGACGAACGACCGCACCGAGTCGAGACTCGCCAGGTCCAGCGCCATCACCTCGGTCGACCCCTCGCCGTCTATCTCGGCCGCCGCGCTCTCCCCGCGCTCGACGCTCCGGCAGGCCATCACCACGTGGGCACCGCTGGCGACGAACTGCCGCGTCGCCTCCAGACCGATGCCGCTGTTCGCGCCCGTCACCACTATCGTCCGTCCGTCGAGGTCCGGCACGTCCGCCGGCTCCCAGTCGCTCATGTCCACGAGACGCACCCGCGGCCTATCCACCTGTCGCTCGCGGTACCAGCCACCTCCGTTCCCCGGATGTTCTCGGCGGACCACAGTAGATTCCCGCCGTCGAAAGGTGTCAGAATTTTTAAGTAGCCCCGGGCGGATTCGAACCGCCGTCGAAGGCTCCAAAGGCCCTCATGATTGGCCGCTACACCACGGGGCTGCATCACGAGCTTTCGCTCCGACGGGTAATAGCGTTACTCTCCGTGGTCGGGTACTGATTCAGTCCCGTGTTCGACCTTCGAGTGACAGCTCCGACATAGTGTAATGAGGTTCTCCAGATCGTGTGCTTGGCGGGGGTCCTCGTGCTCACGGACCGGCTTAATGTGATGTACGTCTGGATTGCGACCAATTTCGCCGGGCCCCTTGCCACACAATTGACATTCTTTATCATCTCTCTGGAGGGCTTCTTCTCTGGATTTCTTCCAATCCCCTATGTACTGGGTCTCGCCACCCTTCCACAGGTGGTGGTCTTCTCCGGTCCAATTCTCCGACATCCACTCTGACAAGCACTCACGACTGCAGAAACGCCCGTGGCCTCTCTCTATCTCTGACTTCAGTACTTCTTGTTTAGTTCCACAGTGATCACATCGTTTTGTTTGTCTTTCGACATCGGCCACCTCGGCGTATGGCGTCCCGAGGAACTCGTCCGCCCGCTTCACACAGTCCGGGCAGTACACGCCGTCCTTGTTGGAGGGGTAGTACTCGAACGTGGACCCGCACCGCTCGCACTCGGTCTCCTCTTTCGCACCCTGCCAGTTGCCGTTGTTCCGGCCCGCGTTGGGGTCGCAGTCGTCGCAGAACTCGCGTCTCGCTTTCGGGTCGTAGAAGCTGTCGCCACACCCGCTACAGGTCCTGTTGTCGAGCGGTTCGCCGTGGACCTTCGTGTGGTGCTGTCGTGCCCCTCGCTTACTCTCGAACGAGCGACCACAGGACGGGCACTCCATGGCGGTACGTATCGACGGCCGCCATTGAACACGAGCCACGCGTGGTGAAAGTGTAACTGGAACTGTCGTTCTCAGTCCGCGCCCTCGGCGAGTTCGCCCTCGAGGTAGACGCAGGCGTCCGCCTCGGCGTCGAAGCAGTCGGGACACTCCTCGCGGCGGTCGATGATGGTGTCCAGGCGCTCGGCGACGGTGTCGTCGATGACGCTCTCCAGGGCGCGGGCCTCCTCCTGATACTCCTCGACCTCGAGGACGTTCGCCAGAAAGCGCTCGATGATGCAGTACGTCTGCAGGGCCTCCTCGGCGCGGACGATCCCCGCCTCGGTGAGTTCGACGCCCTCGTACTTCTCGTGGTCGGCGAGACCGCGGTCCTCGAGTTTGCCGATCATCTCGTTGGCGCTGGCGGGGCTCACCGCCAGCATCTCCGCCAGCGCGCCCGTCGAGGCGGGGCCGTCCTCGGCGCGCTGGAGCACGTAGATCGCCTTGAGGTACTGGTCGGCGGTGTTCACCGTGACCACCTGTGCCGCTGCTCGCTCGCGTGTGCCGTCGTCTCGTGTGTCATTCCTGACGCTCCATGAGTCGCGTGACCGCCTCGACGCCCTCTTCCTCGTCGGCGCGGATCGACCGCAGGGTCTCCAGGACGCGCTCGCGGTCGACGGCGAACTCCCCGTCGGAGGCCGCAAGCGCCTCGATGAGGTCGTCGTAGAACTTGTAGGCGGTCTCCTCGTTGCACAGTTGGTCGTACAGCA
>CAYODS010000065.1:0-16971 GCA_964402765.1 uncultured Halobacteriales archaeon | reverse complement strand
CGGCGTGCTCGCGGGTCCGCTCGACGACGTTGACGGTCCCCTCGACGTTGACCCGCGTCCCGCGCTGAGGGTCGGCCTCCAGCATCGACCGCGAGGACAGCGCCGCGAGGTGGAACACCACGTCGACGTCGGCGGGCCAGTCGTTGTCGACGACGTTGGCCTCGACGAACTCCACGCTGTCGTCGAGGTTCTCCGGCGTCCCCAGGTGGAGATCGTCGACGGCGATCACCTCGTTGTCGGCCGCGAGGTGGTTGGCAAGCGTCGATCCCACGAAGCCCGCGCCGCCGGTGACGAGGACGCGCCTGTCGTCCATACCTCCACGTCCGGCGGTGCCGGCAAGTCGGTGTCGGTTCCGCGGCGGATGACGATGCGCTTAACTGGCGTGGCGGGGAACTCCGCTCCATGGCTACGATGTACGACGTCCCGGCGTCGGCGCTCGTCGACGCCGTCGCCGAGGAGTTCGCCGACCACGACGCGATCGAGCGACCGGACTGGGCCGAGTTCACGAAGTCCGGTGCCGACGCCGAACTCCCCCCCGAGCAGGAGGACTTCTGGGAGCGTCGCGCGGCCAGCCTGCTGCGGAAGGTCGCCGACGACGGCCCCGTCGGCGTCGAGCGGCTCTCGACCGAGTACGGCGGCTCGAAGGAGGGCTCGAACCGCTACCGCGTCGCGCCCGCCCACCGCGCCGACGGTTCCGGGAAGATCATCCGGGTCGCGCTGACTCAACTGGAGGACGCGGGACTGGTGCTCACCGCCGAGGGTGAGGGTCGCCGCGTCACCCCAGAGGGTCAGCAGCTGCTGGACGACGTCGCCGACGACGTGATCGACGACCTCGACCGGGAGGACCTGCAGCGGTACGCCTGACCGGGGATGGACACCCGCCCCGCATCGGCCCTGGGACTCGTCGCCGGCGGTGCCGTCGGGGCAGGGGCCGTCCGTCTCGCCGGGGACGTGACGCTCGCGCTGGCCGTGAGCGCCGTGTACGCCGTCGCGGTCGGTGTCGCCGCTCGCTGGGAACCCGTCGCCCGTGAGCGGGGGATCTGGGGCGGGATGGAGGGCCGGCAGGGGTCGCTGGTCGGCGGCGGGGTCGTCGCCCTGGCGCTTCTGGCCGCCGTCGTCGGCGTCCATCCCGCGCTGGAGACGGGCCCCGAGACCACGCTCGTCCTGCGACTGCTCGTCCTCGGCTGTGTGTTCGCCGGCCTGTACCTCGGCGTCGCCGCCGTCCTCATGGGGATCGACCCCGAGGAGACAGGGGCCGACGCCGACGCGCCGTCGGACGAGGGCGAGAACGACGCGACACCCGACGCCGACGCCACACCTGACGGAGACGGGGCCACGTGACTGACGGGGACGAGGACGACGGGAGCGAATGGGGCGGGGCCACACCCGACGCCGCCCGAGACTGACGCCCGGTCGCCGCGGTGTGGCGGGGGCGCCCGTCCGAAATCGTTTTGCCCGGGAGCCCCCCTGTACCGTGTATGAGTGGTGACCCAAACGAGGACGAACTCGAGCGGCTCCGGCAGGAGCGCATGGAGCAACTCCAGGACAGCGACGCCGGTGAGGCTCGCGAGCAGGCCCAGGCCCGCCAGGAGGCCGCCGAGGCACAGCGACAGGCCGTCCTCCGGCAGTACCTCACCGACGGTGCCCGCAAGCGGCTGAACACGGTCCAGATGTCAAAGCCCGAGTTCGGAGAGAAGGTCGAGCAGCAGGTCGTCGCCCTCGCCCAGAGTGGCCGCATCCAGGGCCGCATCGACGAGGACGACATGAAGGACCTGCTGCGGGAACTGAAGCCCGACGACGACGGCTTCAACATCCGCCGTCGATAGTGGACGCGGCCGTCCTGTTCAGCGGCGGCCGCGACTCCGCGCTGGCCGCGCTCGTCCTCGCGCCGTTCTACGACGTGACGCTCGTGACCGGCCACGCCGGCGTCACCGACGACTGGACCCACGCCCGCCAGGCCGCCCGCAGCCTCGGCGCGACCGTGCGGGCGGCCGACGACACCGGCGACGATACCGACCCCGTCGGCCACGACCCGACCGACGGCACCGGCGGAACCGCCCACGACGCCACCGACGCCCCGTCGACAGACCACGGTGAAAGTGAAGCGTGGCCCGGGTCCACTCCCACGTTCTGTCGCGTCGAGTTGGACCGCGAGGTGGTCGCAGACGCCGCCCGGCAGGTCCGGGCGGACGGCTACCCGCGGGACGGTATTCAGCGGGTGCACGAGCACGCCGTCGAGCGGGTCGCCCGCCTCCCGGTCGACGCCGTCGCCGACGGCACCCGCCGGGACGACCGCACGCCCCGTCTCGATCGCTCGACGGCACAGAGCGTCGAGGACCGGCACGGCGTCGACTACCTCGCGCCGCTCTCCGGGGTGGGCCACGGCGCCGTCCGTGCGATGGCCCAGCGCCGACTGCGGGTGACTCGCGGCCCCAGCGAGTCCGTCGGGCGCGGGGACTACGAGGCCGAACTCCGGGCGCTGGTCCGCGAGCAGGGCGGCAGCGTCGGCGAGACCTTCCCCGCCCACGAGCAGAGCCGCGTGGAGGGGCTGCGAGCGGTCGAGGAGTAGCGGGCCCCGGTCGCGAGACCCGTGCCGACTTGTGTCACCGTCTCCCAGTGGGGAGCGATGGACCCGCAGTACGTCAGGCGTCGGCTGGAGTTGCGCGCCGACGACGTGCACCGCTCGCTGCTTCTGGAGTACGGCGAGACGCCCGAGCGCGAGCGCACCGTCGAACTGTCCGGGTCGTTCCCGGAGACACACGAGGACCTGTTCCCGTGGGCGACGGTCACCGTGCTCACCGACCCCGACCGCGAGCGCGCGCTCCTGGTGGAGAGCGGGACGGCGGCTGACTGGGAGCCGCCCGGCGGCCGGGGTGACCCGGAGGAGTCCGCCGCGCTCACCGCCCGCCGGGGTGCGGCGGAGGCGGCCGGCGTCGACTCGCGGATCGAGGACCTCCTGCTGCTGGAGCGGCTCTCGTTCGACTACGGCCGCGAGGACGGGCTCACGGCGCCGGTCGTCCAGGCGGTGTTTCACGGCGTGGTCGACCCGGTGCCGGAGACGACCCCGTCCGGAACGGCGTGGTTCGACCGGGAGACGCTGCCCGGGGGAGTGCGGTTTCGCGAGACGGTGTTGCGCGCCCTGGGGGAGTGACCGAGCGCAGGCGTTTTTGCCCACGGCGCCGTACCGAGATGCGATGCCAGACCGACGCGTGGTCGTCGTCGGCGGCGGACTGGCGGGCCTGGTCGCGGCCGGACACCTCGCCGAGGCCGGCGCGGCGGTCACCCTGCTCGAGCGCGAGTCGACCGTCGGCGGGCGCGTCCGCACCCACCACGAGGACGGGTTCACCTTCGACCGCGGGTTCCAGGTGCTGTTCACCGCGTACCCCTCGGTGCGCCGGGAACTCGACGTCGACGCCCTGGACCTGCGACGGTTCGCGCCGGGTGCCTGCATCGCCCGTCCCGGGAAGCGGTCGGTGCTGTCGGACCCGTTCCGGGACCCGCGGGCGCTCACCGAGTCGGCGTTCAACACGGAGGTGACCGTCCGCGACAAACTGCGGACGCTGCTGTTGCGCCGGGAGACGTCCAAACGCTCCTGGGACGCCATCCCGGGCGACCGGGAGACGACGATCCGGGACTACCTCGCCCGGCGGGGCTTCTCCGAGCGGTTCGTCGAGAACTTCGCCGCCCCCTTCTACGGGGGGATCACCCTCGACCGGTCGCTGTCGACCGCCTCCCGCGTGTTCGAGTACACGTTCAAGGCGCTGTCCTCGGGGCGGATCGGCGTGCCCGCCGCGGGGATGGCGGCGGTCCCCGAGCAGTTGCGCCAGCGGGCCGAGGCCGCCGGCGCCCGCGTCGAGACCGGCACCGAGGTGACGGGTGTCTCCGTCGCAGGGGCGACGGCAGACGACCAGGTCGAGGCCGACGGCGGCACGGCGAGCGTGACCGTCGCCGCCGGCGGCGAGACGCTCAGTCCCGACGCGGTCGTCGTCGCGACGGACCCGCCCACGGCGCGACGCCTCACCGGTGTCGAGTCGGTGCCGACCGAGGGCCGGGCCTGTGTCACCCAGTACTACGCGCTGGACTCCGATCTGGGCGTCGGCCCGCGGATCGTGCTGAACGCCGCCGACGACCGCCCGAACCAGGTGGTGCCCCACACGGCTGCCGCCCCGGAGTACGCTCCCGACGACCGTGCGCTGGTGAGCGCGACCTTCGTCGGCCGCCAGGACGCCGACGACGAGACGCTCGCGACCGAGACCCGCGAGACGCTGTCGGCGTGGTTCCCCGAGCGGTCGCTGGCCGGCTTCGAGCACCTGCACACCGCACGGGTGCCGTTCGCGCAGTTCGACCAGCCGCCCGGGGTCCACGACCGTCTGCCGGACACCCGCGATCCCGAGGGCCCGGTGTACCTCGCCGGCGACTACACCCGGTGGTCCGCGATCGAGGGGGCGATGGCGAGCGGTCGCGACGCCGCCCGCGCGGTGCGGCGGGACCTCGGGTGATCACAGAAGGCGCCGGAACTCCCCGAGCGGCGGGAACCACAGCGTCTCCTCGCCGTCGGGGTCGTACACTGCCGGTCGGAGGCGGTCGAGCGCGGCCACGAGCGGCGACTGGAGGTCCCGGGCGCTGGCGGCGTTGCAGACCACGCCCGCCGCGAGCCGACTGAACGCCGGCAACACGACCAGGTCCGCGGCGGGACCCGCCGCGCCGTCCCAGTCGGCGCCGCCGACCGTCGCGTCCGCCGCCCGCCCCCGCTCGCCCGACAGGACGCCCTCGCCGTACAGGCAGACGGGCCGGCGCCGGCCGTCGATCTCCAGGGTGGGGTGGTCGTGCCCGGCGACGTACCGCGGTGCGGGGGCGGGCGGCGTCTCGTGGCCGTGGACGACGAGGGTGCCGTCCGCCAGGCGGTAGGCGTCGTACACCGGGTCAAAGAGCGAGTCCAGCAGGCCGTCGTGGTTGCCCCGCACGGCGACCAGGTCGGCGTCGGCACGGCGGGCGACCCCACGCAGCGCCGACAGCGTCGTCTCGACGCCGTCGGGCACCGAGGCGAACGAGTGCAACGCGTCACCCGCGATCACCACCTCGCCGGGGTCGAACCGCTCGACCAGCGCCCCCAGGCGATCGGTCAGGTCCTCGCGCTCGCCCATCGGCAACTCCACGTTCGACGCCCGGTCGCGGCCGACGTGGAGGTCGGCGACGACCAGCGCGTCCGCCGGTTCGACGTACAGCCCACGGGCACGGTAGTCGAGACCGGGCGGGGCCGACGCCGCGTCGCTCACCTCCGATCACCGTCGGTCCCGTCACCGGGCTCACGCGGGCCGTCGGCGGTTCCGTCGTCAGTCTCCCGGGACCCGTCGCCCGCCGCGACCCCCGGCCCGCCGTCGGCGACGGGAGTCGCGCTCTCGGCGGGGTCGATCCCCAGCGTGTCGGCGAGGTCCACCTCGCGCCGGGTGGCGACGTACAGCGCCGCCTCGAGTGTCGAGAGGAGTTCCGGCGTCACCCGGAGCACGCCGACGGTGATCGCGACCAGCGCGACGACGGACAGCCCCTGGGCCAGCACGCGGTCGGCGACGAAGAAGGAGGTGTAGCCGGCGCTCTCGCCGGTGAGTGCGGTCGTCACGGCGACGAGGGGGTCCTGGCTGAACCACTGGTGACCGTACGCGACCGAGATGAAGGCGTTCCGGAGGACGTTCAGCACCCAGATGACGGAGACGGCGCCGACGAGCGCGACGACTTTCCGGCGCAGCGGAGCGCGCACGGCGGCGACAAGACCGCCGAAGATGGCGATCGACCCGATACCGGTGCAGGCGGTGACGATGTACGTGCTGTAGTGTGTGTCACCGACCGGGAACACGAAGCGGTTCCGGTAGCCGCGGTCGGGGCCGACGACGAACTGCGGGTCGAAGCCGGCGACGGACATCACCGCGTGGGCCTGGACCGCGACCGCCTCGATCAGCGTGCGTCGGACCACGGGGATCGTCTCGACGGGCAGGTACAGCAGGCCCATCAGCGCCACCGCCCGCGAGAGGGTGAGCACGTCGCCGTGGCCGCGGTAGCTGAGGTAGGCGGCGTGCAGGCACAGCGGCACGGCGAGCAAACTGCCCAGGCCCTCGACGACGCTGTACATCTCGAAGGCGAACCGCGGGAACACCGACAGCCAGAACAGGCCGAAGGCGACCCACGCGCCGGCGGTGAGGCGGCGACCGGCGGGCTCGCGGTCGGCCCACACGAGCGCGGCGCCGACGGCGAACGCGACGACGACCGTCCACGCCAGGGCGTCGGCGGTGGCCGGCGCCGTCAGCGCGTCGACGACCGACAGCGGCCCCGGGGTAGTCGGGAGTCCCACTCCTGTCACGTCCGGGGCGAGGTGCCGGGACGACAAAACGTTGTCTGGAGCGCGCCGGGTCAGGCGCCGTCGCCGTTCCCGTCCTCGTCCTCGCTCCGGTTCTCGGGGGGCTCCTCATCGCCGTGCTGGTCGCGCAGCGTCTCCAGTTCGTTCTCGACCGAGCGGTCGGTCTCGATGCGGTCGAGCTCGCGGTCCAGGTCGTCGTCGCCCAGCGGGTCGTCGTACACGCCCTCCTCGCGGAGTTCGTCCATCGCGGCCGCGCGGGCCTCGGCGTCCTGCACGTCGTCGACGGCGCTGCCGACGCGGGTGTCGACGGCGTCCTCGGCACTTGCCGTGGCCTCCTTGACGCTGGCCTCGGCCTCCGCGACCCGGCGCTGGGCCTTTATGCGCTCCTTCTCGGTGCGGAACTCCTCGACGCGCTCGGCGAGTTCGTTCCGGCGGGCGAGCAACTCGTCCTCGGCGGCGCGGAGTTCGTCGAGTTCGTCCTCCAGGCGGTTGATCCGCTCGACCTTGCGCTGTTTCTTCTCTAAGGCCTGGCGCGCGAGGTCGTCGCGGTCGCGCTGGACCGCACGACGGGCCTGGTCGTTGTGCTTCTCGATGTCGTCGCGGAGTTCGTCGATGCGGTTGTTGAGGCGGGTGCGCTCGCTGGCGACGTCCTCGACGGCGCTCTCGACGTCGCGCAGGCTACTCTTCAGTTGCTCGTGGGCCATCTCGAGGTCGGTGTCGCCCGAGTCCAGCAGCCCCCGGACCTGGCGTCGGAGCTTCTCCGGCAGTCGCGAGTAGTCGGCCATACACACCCCTACGACTCCTGAAACAAAAATCGGGGGGCCGCTCCCGGCACGCCCGCCCGTCGGCACGGCGGTGAACGCTCACCTACGGGGCCACCGGCCCGGCACACTGACCGCGCCCCCGCCGGCGGCTCAGGCCATGAACGCCAGGTCGATCCAGTCCGTGGACTGGACCCACCCTGCCTCGTGGTCGATGTCGTAGACGACGAGGTCACCCTCGTCGAGTTCGATGGCCCCGTACCCATCGAGACTGCGCGCGTCCGTGCCCACGGTGCGGTACTCCCCGGCGGTGGTGTCAGTCACGGTCAACTTGGATCACCGTTACATATCTGGTTACGTTCCGTAACCACTTGAGTCTGCCCCGACGTGTCGGTAACCGGGTGAGTCCGCGCTCACCGCGGGTGTCGGTGGGCACCTTTTTGCTGGCGGGCCCCGTCGCCGTCGCCGTGAGCGAGTTCCGGTTCGAGGTGCGCGTCTGCCGGTGGGCCGAGCGTGAGTGGCCGCCGGCGGGCGACCGCGAGGGTGCGGTGCTGGTCGCCCGGCAGTTGGGCAGCAAGCACCGCCGCTGGGACACCGTCGTCGTGGAGTGCGACCCGGAGGGACTGCGCCGGCGGGCCGCGTTCGGACCTGAGGCGCTCGACTCGGACCTGTTGCACGTCGTCCGCAACGCGCCGGCCGAGTGGACGTGGTACCGCGACGCCCTGCCGGACCCGGACTACCCGTGGCGGTACGTGCGCGAGGCGATAGACCGCGCCGCCGCCCGCGACGCGGTCGAGCGCCGCAAGCGGTCGAACCGCGTGGAGATACGCCGCGTGCGACCGTACCCCGACTGGGTGCGCCGCGTCGTGGCCGTCGAGAACAAGCCCGACCTCGACGCCGCCGCCGCCCGTGATCTGGGCCCGCAACTGGCGTACGACGTGGCACTCGGCGTCGCCGACGAGGTGTGGGTGGCGACCCGCGCGACCGACGAACGCGTCGAACCCGTACTCCTGGAGGATCTCCCGGTGGAGGCGGGCGTGCTCGTCGTGGACGACACCCCCGTCCAGGCCGGCGACGACGCCGGCCACCCCCCGACCCCCACCGCCGACGTGGCCTGGCACCCGCTGGCGCTTGCCCCGTCGGCGACGGGCACGCGGATCGTCGACCGCCCCGACACCGGCGAGTACGACCGGTCGGCGGCGCGGTTCGAGTACGTCCCACCGGCGGCGAAGCGCGAGCGCCGACTCGTCGTCGCCGAACGGGCCTACGAGCGGGGCTGGCGTGACTACGTCGATACGATGCGCCCGGACTGCCGGCACTTCCGCCTGCGCCCGGAGGGAGTCGCGCTCGCGCCCCACTGCGAGGCCAAGTGTCGCGGGCAGACCGCCGCCGAGTGCTCGGGCTCCTGTCCCGACTTCGAGCCCGAACCCCCCGCCTGGCGGCGCCGTGGACCGCCGATCGACGGTGGTCCGGGGGCGCTCCAGCGCCGCCTGCTGGAGCGGCGGCGTCGCCGCCGGCGACCGGGCCTGGAGGAGTGATCAGTTCCCGGAGACGGTCACCTCGACGGCGTCGCGCTCGACCGTCCGGCGGTATGTCGGCACGGTGCGCTGGACGGTCTCGACGACGCCCTTGCGCTTCAGCGCGTTCAGGGCGTCGCGCACCTCGTCGGTCGAGGGGTCGACGCCGTAGGCGTCCCGCAGCGAGTGCAGCACGCTGACGACGGACTCCGAGCGCTCCCCGGGGCCAGCGAGCACCTCGAACGCCCGCGCGGCGAGTTCGGAGACGGTGACGGCGTCGGGCGTACCGTCGCCGCCCCCGGAGACGCCCGGTTCGACGTCCACCAACTCGGCGGCCTCGTCGGTGGCGCGGATGAGCGAGTTCTCGTCGCGGTAGTAGTACTCGCCGAGTTCGCTCTCCAGGTAGCCGTGGACCTCGCTGCCGCTGTCCATCCCCCACCGCTCCATCAGTTCGCCGTTCTTGGTGGGCTGCAACTCCACGACGTCCGCGAGTCGCTCGCGGGCCTCCGACGACAGGCTCATCGGGGAGGGGTAGGTCACAGGGGGGTGTAGTGACTTTCCATCCGGCTCAGTCGCCCGCGGCCGGCGTCGTCGCGGGCAGCGTCTCCTCGACCTGGGTGTACACGAGGCCGAGCCCGACGGCGCCCAGTCCGGCGGCGACGGCGAACGGGACGACGAACCCGTAGCCGACGAGCACGCCAGACAGCAGCGGGCCGACGGCGGTGCCGAAGCCGAACCCCGTGGTGAGCACCGACAGCGTCGAGCCGGACTCGCCCTCGCCCGCGAGGTCACCCGCCAGCGCCAGCGACGGCGCGAACACGAGCGCCACGCCGAACCCCTGGACGAACCGCGCCGTGACCATCGCCAGGGAGTCCAGCGTGCCGGGCGTGCCGGCGATCAGCCCCTGGGCGAGCGTCGCCGGGACGATGATCACGAACCCGGTCACGATAAACGGTCGCCGCCCGTAGCGGTCGCTCAGTCGGCCGATCGGCACCTGGAACACGACGTTCGCGATCACCGTCGCGGCGAACTGCACGCCGAACAAAAAGCCACCCTGGCCCAACCGCTCGTTGACGACGTTCGCCAGGGTGGCGAACAGCGCGAGGCCGAGCGCCATCAGCACCGTGGCGACGCCCAGCGCGAACACCGGGTCCAGCCCGCCGTCGGGGTCCCGAACCTGGAAGCTCACGTCGTCGGCCGCGCCCGCCGTCAGCTCCGCGGGGTCGCGAACGAACGCCGCGACGAGGGCGAAACTGACGACCGCGCCGACGACCGCCACGCCGAAGGCGGCGTCGAACCCCGACAGGCGGGCGGCGCCCGGCAGGTCGTACGGGCCAGCGGCGACGACCGCCCCCGCCACCAGCGGCCCGAACCCGAACCCGACGAGCCGGAAGGTGTTGAACACGCCGAAGTTGCCCCCGCGGCTCTCTGCGGTGCCGAGTTCACTCACGAGCGCCACCGTCGCCGGGATGACCAGCGCCCCGCCGAAGCCCTGGACGGCCCGGATGACGAGCACCGCCGGGTACGCCTCGACGACGGAGTACGCCGCACTGGAGACCGCGAGGATCGCCAGGCCAGCGAGGATGTACACCCGCCGTCGGCCGGTGCGGTCCGAGAGCCGGCCGGTGAACGGCTGGGCGAAACTGCTGACGAAGCCAAACAGCGACAGCACCACGCCGATCAGCAGTTCCGGCGTCACTGGGACGCCCACCAGCGGCACGCGACCGCCGGTCAGCGGCGCCACGTCGACGGGACCGGTCGCCCCGAGGTACAGCGGCAACACGACGATCAGAAACGAGTTCGCGACTGCGTCGACCATCCGCGCCAGCGCGAGCACCAACACCCGCCGGTCGACGCCGAGCACCGTCTGAACCGACCCGGCGTCGCGGTATCAGCGTTTCCATCCGCGGGCGTCACGACCCACCGGGCCACGGCGAGTCGCGGGCGAGCACGCAAGGCTTAATCCGGGCGGGTGTGACCGGCGGGCATGGAGTTCTGTGACGACTGCGGCTCGATGATGCAGGCCGACGGGGAGTTGTGGGTCTGCCAGAGCTGCGGCCACGAGCAACAGAAGGACCCCGACGTGAGTTACGTCGTCACCGAGGACCAGGAGGAAGGGGAGATCGTCGACGTCAGCGACGCCGAGGACCGCGGGCTGCCGACGACCGCACAGCGCTGTCCGGAGTGTGGCAACGACCGCGCGTACTACTACATGCAGCAGATCCGCGCCGCCGACGAGAGCGAGACGCGTTTCTTCGTCTGTACGGACTGTGAGCACAAGTGGCGCGAGGACGACCACTGAGCGCGGTCGTGCCCCGCGATCACGGCAGGCGTCCGGCCGGCGCGTCCACGGCGATCAGAACAGTCGCCGGAGCGCCCCCAGGACGGTCCCCCGCAGACTGACCGACGCCCCCCCAGCGCCGACCAGGCCCGCGAGGCGGGGGTACCGCGGCGTGACGCCCGGTCCCAGCTTCGCGACGGTCGCCCGCCGCACGCGCACGCGGACGGTGATACCCGCGGCGTCGAGTTCGTCGTCGACTCGCCCCGCCCCGACCGGCAGCGCCTCCAGTCCCGACAGCAGCGAGCGGGCCGCCCGGAACGTCGGGCAGTCGACGGTCACCGTCTGGCCGTCGCTCCAGACCGCCACCGAGTCGGGCGCCTCGCCCGCGAGGGCGTCGAGCGGTCCGCTCGGGCGCACCTCGACGGTGAGGTCGGCCTCGACGTGCAGCGGGTCCCGGCCGTCGGTCGTGCGCCCGGACACGTCAGTCCTCGTGCTCGCGGGTGGTGATGCGGATCGTGCCGTCGACCTGCCAGTGGGCGTGGTCAGCGTCCTCGCCCACTTTCGAGGGGACGTGTACCTCCATGTCCTCGAAGGTGTACTCGATCTCTGCCCCACGCCCCGTGAGCCGGTCGTACAGGCCGATGGCGAGTTCCGGCCAGGTCTTCGTCTCCTCGACGCGGTCTGTGATCTCGGACTCGACGTCGTCAGTACTCATGCACGTCCCCGTTCGGGCGGGACCGTCTTTACGTGTTCGATCGGGCGGGCGCCGGCTCAGTCCCGGACCCGCCGGGCGACCACCAGGTAGCCGGTGTGGCCCACACCCGCCGTCGACGGTCGAGAGCCCCGCTCGTCGAAGTCCATCTCCCGCTGGATCGTCTCGCGGGTCTCGACGCCCAGGCCCGCCTCGCGGGCGGCGGTCTCGACCTCGCGGGCCCGCTCGACGAACGGGCAGTACGCGACCGCGAACCCGCCGTCGACCAGCAGCGACGGCGCCCGCTCGACGACGGCGGCGGCGTCCTCGGTGTCCAGCGTGAGCAGGTCGAACGGGCCGTCGAGGTCCTCGACTGCCGCGAGGAGGTCGCCCTCGCGCACCTCGACACGGTCCGCGACGCCGGCGCGGGCGACGTTCTCGCGGGCGACGGCGGCGAACTCGGGGTCGCGCTCGTAGGTGAGGAGATCGACCCCGGCCCGGCCGAGGTAGGTCGCGAGGACGCCGGTGCCGGTGCCGGCGTCCAGTCCGCGGTCGCCGACGCCGGCGCCGGTCAGCCCCATCACGAGGCCGACGTCGCGGGGCATCATCGGCGCGCCGGTCCGCTCCAGGTGGTCGAAGAGGTCCGGTCCCCGCAGCGCCCGCACCGCGAACGGCTCGCCCAGGTGCGTCTCCAGGCGGTCGCCCGCCGACACGTCCGCCGGCACCTCAAGCACGCCGAGGTCGGTCTCCAGGCGGTCACCCGGCCGGCGGAGGTACTCGCGGTCGTGGTCGAGCGCGACCAGGAGGTACGCCCGACCGCCCTCCCCAGCAGCGTCGTCCGGGTCGTCGGGCACGCTACTCCAGGCGGTCGACGGCGGCGGCGAGGTCGCCGTCGACGGCCTGCAGGGCCTCGCGGGCGGTCGCCTCGTCGACGCCGGCCCGCATCGCGACGATCTCCACGTCGTCGTCGGGGATCTCGCTCGCGCCTGCACTCGCACCGGTCTCGCCGTCGTCAGCGGCGTCGCCCTCGACGGCGCTTGGGTCGCGCTCGACCGCCTCGCCGACGATCTGGTAGGTCTCCTGGCCGCGGGCGTCCATCTTCGTCACGTCCGGCGCCTCGAAGACGAGGTCGCCGTCGCCGGTCCTGATGATCACCTCCTCGGCGTCGAGTTCCTCGACGTCGATACCCATCTGCTCCATCATCTGCTTCATCTTGCGGGGGTTCAGGCCGCCGCCGCCTCCTCCGAACATACCACCAGACTCCGGGTCCGCGGGCAAAAGACTGACGAACGGGCCGGTCCGGGGTGGGTGACTCCGCCGACCGCGTCAGGCGTCGCCGGCACCGTGCCGGACCTCGACCGCGACCCCGGTCTCGAACGCCCGCATCGCCGCGGGCCACAGCACCGCCCGCCCGACCCCGACCACGCGCCCGTCGACGGTGACGACCGCCTCGTCGCCCGGCCGCACACCGTCGTCGACCTCGCCGACGAACTTCGCGAAGGCGTTGCGCCCCTCGCGGACGTACGGTTCGCTCTCCTCGCCGACGGCGACCCGTGGGGCCAGGTCCGCCGCCACGAGCCGTCGTCCCCCCTCGACGCCCAGCGTGAGCAACCCGTCGGTGCCGTACGACACCACTCGTCCGTCCGCGGCGATCACCTGCCGCGGGCGGCCCGACGCGCTCGTGCGGACCGTCGGGGACGCCCCCGGCGGGAACAGCGCCCGCCCGGCGGTGGCGCCGAACTGGTAGTCTGCCACCGACCGCAGCGACGACAGCGCCCCCGCGCCGTCCGCCGTCGCGCCCGTCTCGTCCATACTCGGCGCTGTGGCTCCCCCGGCATCAATCTGTCCCGTCGCCGTGACGCGGTCCGGGAGGTCGTCCCACACCCGTCGCGATCGGAAAGGACTATGTACGGGTCGGCGTGAGGAATCGTTATGGACACACGGAAGGTCGGACTCGGCGTGCTGTTCCTGCTGGTCAGCGCGACGGTCAGCCTGACGCAGGGACTGGTCGGCGTCTGATCACAGCAGGAACACCTCCTCGCGCTCACTCATGTCGACGAAGGAGTCCGCCGCCTCCACGAGTTGGTCCGAGGTGGACTCCTTGAACCCCATCACCTCCGCCCGGCAGCCCTCGTGACGCAGGTGTGAGCAGAGCCGCGAGAAGTCCCCGTCGCCCGTGCAGAGGACGATCGTGTCGACGTGGGGCGCCAGCGTGACGGCGTCGAGGCTCATCCCCACGTCCCAGTCGGCCTTCTGGGAGCCGTCGGCGAAGGTGCGGATGGCCTTTATTTTCGTCTCGAAGCCGATGTCCACGAGTGCCTCGAAGAAGGACTCCTCGTCGTCGGCGTCGGCCCGGATGACGTAGGCGATGGCGCGGGTGAGTTCCCGGCCCTGGACGGCCTTCTCCAGCAGCGCGGAGTAGTCGATGTTGCGGCTGTACACGCTCTGTGCGGTGTGGTAGAGGTTCTGGGCGTCCGCGAGCACCGCCACCCGCTGGTTCGGGTGGATCTCGACCATACCGGGGCGTGCATCCCCCGGGGTTTATTCTTTCGTACACCCGGCGGTCACGGCCGGTCGCCGTCACCGTCGCCGTCGTGGGCGTCGAGGTCGTCGACCATCTCGCTCGCCAGGCCGGTGTACTCCTCGGGGGCGAGCGAGGTCAGTTCCTCCCGCACCGCGGGGTCGACGTCGAGGTCCGCGATCGCCGCCCGCAGTTCGTCCAGCGAGAGCCGCCGGCCGCGACTCATCGCCTTCACGCGCTCGTAGGCGTCGGGGTGGCCCTCCCGCCGGAGGACGGTCTGGACCGCCTCGGTGAGCACCTCGGGGTTGGCCCGCAGGTCGGCACGCATGGCCTCGGCGTCGGGGGCGACGCCGTCCAGGCCCGAGTGCGTCTTGCGGTAGCCCAGGTAGGCGTGGCCCAGCGCGACGCCGATCGTCCGCTTCACCGTCGAGTCGGTGAGGTCACGCTGCAGTCGGGACGTTGGCAGGCGGCCCGCCAGCAGATCGAGGTGAGCGGAGGCGACCGCGAGGTTGCCCTCGCCGTTCTCGAAGTCGATTGGGTTGACCTTGTGTGGCATCGTCGAGGAGCCGGTCTCGCCGTCGCCGGTGGCCTTCCGGAGGTACCCCTCCGAGACGTACAGCCAGGCGTCCCGGTCGAGGTCGGTGAGCACGCCGTTGACGCCGTCGAGGGCGTCGAACAGTGCCGCCAGGTCGTCCGAGGGGTTCACCTGCGTGGTCAAGGGCTCGTACCGCAGGTCGAACCCGGCGACGAACTCGCGGGCGAACGCCCGCCAGTCCACGTCGGGGTAGGCGGCGCGGTGGGCAGCGAGTGTGCCGGTCGCGCCGCCGAACTTCCCCGCCAGATCCCCGACGGCCCGCTCGACGCGGGTGATCCCCCGGCCCAGGCGGGCGGCGTACACGGCCATCTCCTTGCCGAAGGTGGTGGGGGTCGCCGGCTGGCCATGCGTGCGGGCGAGCATCGGTGTCGAGCGGTGCTCGCGGGCGAGGGCGGTGAGTTCGTCGCGCACCCCCCGCAGTTCGGGTACGAGCACGTCGCGGACGGCACCCCGCACCAGCAGGCGGTAGGCGAGGTTGGTGACGTCCTCGCTGGTGAGACCGAAGTGGATCCACTGCGGGGCCACGTCGGTCCGCTCGCGCAGGAAGTACTCGACGGCCTTCACGTCGTGGTTGGTCGCCGGGCGGCCGGCGTACCCCTCGGTCTCGATGCGCTTGACGAGGCGGGCGTCCTCGTCGTCGAACCCCTCGACGACGGCCCGCAGCGCGGCCCGCTCGTCGTCGTCCAGCGAGAGGCCGACGCCGTCGACGCCGGAAAGCGCGACCAGGTACTCGACCTCGACGCGGACCCTCGCCCGGATCAGCGCCCGCTCGCTGGCGTACTCGCGTAGCGGGTCGAGGCGGTCCGCGTACCGGCCGTCCAGCGGCGACACCGCACTGAGGGGGTCTGGCACGGGCGAGGTGTCGGGCGGCCCCGGCATATGCCTGTCGTCCCCCGCGCCACGCCGGGGCCGGACACGAGACACCACAAAGGTTAGTCCGGTCGGCCCCGACCTGTGACCATGCGACTGGCAGGACTCGCCGGCGAGGGGGGTGAGGCGCTGTTCGAGGCGGTCGACCGCTCGGAGGCCGACCTCGCGGTCGTCGTCGTCACGGACGAGACGACCCCGGCGGCACAGACCGCGCGGGGCCGGGACGTGGACGTGGTCGTCGCCGAGGACGCGGACGACGTGGCCCGGGCGTTCGCGGACGCCGGCGAGGTGGACCTCGCGCTCGTGGACCGTTACGACGGGCCCTATCCCGCGGCGGGCCCGCTGGCGCTGACCGTCGACCGCACGCTGCGCCCGGCGACGGTCGACGCCGCCCCCGCGGAGGTGATAGAGAGCGGCCACAAGGTGACCGGCGCGACGGTGCGACCGCTGCCGGAGACGGTCGGGCCGCCCGAGGCGGAGCCACGGGTGCTGACCCAGGAGCCGGTGCTCGTCCACGCCGACGACGACCCCGTCTCGCTGGCCGGTCGCCTGGACCGCGCCGGCGGGGTGGCGTTCGCCCGCGCCGTGCGCGCCGTCGCGGAGGGGCGTGCGAACCCGCTCCGGGGGACGATCCAGGGTGATATCGGCGGCCAGTTGCCCGCCCGGTGGCTCGCGACCGCCGACCACCAGCGCGACCTGCGGTACGGCGAGAACCCACACCAGGACGCCGCCGTCTACGCCCGCCACGACCGGGCGGCGTCGGTCGTCGACGCTGACCAACTGAACGAGGGTGCCCGTGCGCTGTCGTACAACAACTACAACGACGCCGACGCCGCGCTGTCGCTCGTCCGTGACTTCGACCGGCCCGCCGCCGCCGTGATCAAGCACACGAACCCGGCGGGGTGTGCGACCGCCGACACGGTCAGCGAGGCGTACGACCGGGCACTGTCGACGGACCCGATGAGCGCCTACGGGGGGATCGTCGCGCTGAACCGCCCCTGTGACGAGGCCACCGCGGAGGCGGTGACGGAGTCGTTCAAGGAGGTCGTCGTCGCGCCCGAGTACACCGACGCGGCCCTGTCGGTGCTGCGGGCGGAGGATTCACTGCGCGTGCTGTCGGTGGGCGAGATCCGCCCGCCGAGTGAACGCCCACCCGGGATCGTGGAGCGGCCGATCACCGGAGGGCGCCTGCTGCAGGAGCGCGACGACCAGCGGCTCGTGGCCGAGGACATCGAGGTCGTCACCGAGCGCACGCCGACCGAGGACCAGGTGGAGACGATGCTGTTCGCCTGGCAGGTGGTCAAGCACGTGAAGTCGAACGCGATCGTGTTCGCGACGGGTACGGAGACCGTCGGGGTCGGGGCGGGACAGATGTCACGCGTGGAC
>CAYODS010000064.1:0-16991 GCA_964402765.1 uncultured Halobacteriales archaeon | reverse complement strand
GGGGCTGAAGTGACCGATTCGGATCTGAGTGTTCATTGTTGCGTATCAATATAGGAGAGGTGATAGTATAAGCCTTCCGAGAGTAGGTGTACCACGGACCACGGGGCTGGCGACCACGGCGACGCGTCCATGACGAAACCGTCAACCGGACGCGGTCGAACGGACACACGATGGCCACGGACGTGCGGCGACTGGAGCGGGGGGCGATCCCCGTCGAGGCGCTGTCGGGTGGGATGGACCTGCAGGCGACCGTCGAGAGCGGGCAGACGTACCTCTGGTCCCGCGAGGACGGCCGGATGTTCGACGAGCAGCCAGCGAGCGGCGGGTCGGCGTGGTACTGGACCGCGCACGACGGCGAGTTCGTCCGCGCCCGGCAACGGGACGGCGCCCTGGAGTGGGCGGCGACCACCGACGCCGAACCACTGCTGCGAGAGTGGCTCCGACTGGACGACGACCTGCGGTCGATCCGCCGGGCGTGGCCCGACGACGACCTCGTGCGGGACGCATACGACGCCTTCGAGGGCCTGCGGATCGTCCGCGACCCACCGTTTCGGACGCTCGTCTCGTTCATCTGCTCCGCCCAGATGCGGGTCAGTCGCATCCACGATATGACCCGCTCCATCGCCCGCGAGTACGGCGATCCCCTGCGGGTGCCCGGCCCCGACGGTGAGCCGCGCACGTACCACGACTTCCCCGCGCCGGAGGCCCTCGCGGAGGCCACCGGGGACGAACTGCGGGAGTTGGGACTGGGCTACCGGGCGCCGTACGTCGCCCGCACCGCCGAGATGGTTGCCGACGGCGAGGCCCACCCCGACCCCGCCCGTGAGATGGCCTACCGGGAGGCGCGGGACCACCTCACCCAGTTCGTCGGCGTCGGCGACAAGGTGGCCGACTGCGTGTTGCTGTTCTCGCTCGACCACCTCGAGGCCGTGCCGCTCGACACCTGGATACGGACCGCCATCGAGGAGCACTACCCCGACTGCGCTCGCGGAAACTACGCCGACACCTCGGCGGCGATCCGCGAGCAGTTCGGCGAGTACGCCGGCTACGTCCAGACCTACGTTTTCTATCACCTCCGTACGCGGTGAGAACGGGCGAGAGAGCCGGTCAGTCGCCGGCCTCGATCGCGGCGGCGGTCGCCCGTTTGACCCGGTCGATCCCGCCTCGCGCGTCACGCGGGCGAGTGTATCCTCCGGCACTGTCCGCGAGGACGGTCCCGTTGCGGTGACGGAGCCGCCACCGCCAGCGGTCGGCGCGGTCCTCGTACAGTTCGAAGCGGGCCTGGCTCTCGCGTAGGCGTCCGAGTTCACCGGTCGCGGCGTCCAGTTCCTCGCGGACGGCCGCCGCTCCCGCGTCGGTCTCTCTGGTCTCGGCCTCGAGTTCGCCGACCCGCTCGTCGCGCTCGGCCAGCGCCGACTGGAGTTCCTCGCGCTCGGTCTCCAGGGCCTCCCGGGTGGCCGCCGCCCGCTCGCGCTCCTCGGCCGCCGCCGTCACCATCGGTACCGCCGCCCCGCCGATCCCGACGATCGCCATCCCGACGCCGTACATTGTGACGGCCCGCTGGCTCGTCCCGCCCGTCGTGAACCAGTCCTGCGGGTACGCGGTCACGAACCACCCGACAGCGAGCAGACAGACCGCCCCGCCGACCAGCGCGAACCCGGTCGCGAGCCGCTGGACCGGCAGTCGCAGTATCGGCCCGGCCAGCGCGAACGCGAGCGCCACCCCGAGCAGCGCGGTCCCCACCTCCCTGGTCGTCGTCGCCGGGTCGCCCAGGACGAACAGTCCGATCCCCACCACGCCGAGCAGCGCCCCGAGGACGAACACCCAGTAGCCGTACGCCTCGTCGACCGTCGTCGGTTCACCGATGCGTCGCTCGTACACCGAGACGAACGCGTTCGGTCGCCCTCCAGTCACCATCTACCCGATGACGCTGCCCGCGCACTTCGTTAGTGACTGGCTACCACACCGCGCGACGGCCGTCACGGTCCCCCGGCGGTGGTCGCGTGGCTCCCCCGTGGGGGGCTCTCTCGCCCCGACGCTCCCGTGAGTGGGGGCCACAGGCCCGCTCACGTCAGAATCGGGCGTACACCGGGGCGACGGGGATTCGCCGGCGTCGGCGCCGTTCGAGCCGTCTCTCGACCGACCGGCCGGTATCTTGTGGTTTATGTGGGTCACCGCTGAAGCGAACTCGTCACGGAGTCGGACCGATGAACAGGCGTGTACTCGGGGCGATCGCGGTCGCGACGGCGCTGACGATCCCGTGGATCGGCAGCGTCGCGACCGGCGCCGCCGGGGGGTTCTCCGTCCTGGCGACGGTCGCGATCAGCGGGGTTGCGGTCCTCGGGGCGTCCTTCCTGCTCACCTGGGGCGCCGAGACCGCCGAGAAGGACGTCCCCCGCGCCTTCGCGATCGCCGTGCTCGCGGTGCTGGCGGTCGCGCCGGAGTACGCCGTCGACGCCCTGTACGCCTGGAACGCCGGCAGCGGCGGCGCCACGGCCCAGGCGTGTGCCGAGTTGACCCCCGCGGTGATCGAGGAACAGGCCACGCCGCTGGCGAAGGCGTGTCACGACGCCAACCTCGCGATCGCGAACATGACCGGCGCCAACCGCATCCTCATCGGGATCGGCTGGGCCGGGATCGCGCTGTTCACGGTGCTGCGGGCCGGCGCAGACGAGGACCCCTCCGTCGAGCGCCACGACGGCGCACTCGCCGACCGCGTCCGCCTGGACCGCGAGCTGGGCCTGGAGATCGTGTTCCTGCTGGCGGCGACGCTGTGGGCCTTCTTCGTCCCGCTGTTTGGTGGTATCGACGCCGTCGACACGGTCATCCTCGTCGGCCTGTACGCCGCCTACATCGCGGTGATCCTCCGCAGCGACCACGACCCCGAGGAGGAGCAGGTCGGCGTCCCCGCCTACCTGCAGTCGTTCCCGCGCCCGGCCCGGGTGACGACGGTGCTCGTCCTCTTCGGGTACTCCGGGCTGCTCATCTTCACCGCCGTCGAGCCCTTCGCACACGGCTTGGAGGAGATCGGCCTCCAGGTCGGTCTGCCGGAGTTCTTCATGATCCAGTGGGTCGCGCCGCTGGCCTCGGAGTCGCCGGAACTGATCGTCGTCGTCGTGCTCGTGAACAAGGCCCGCTCCTCGGCGGGGTTCAACGCGCTCATCTCCTCGAAGCTGAACCAGTGGACGCTTCTGATCGGGACGATCGCCGTGGTGTACTCGATCGGCTTCGGCCAGTACGGCACGCTCCCGTTCGACGGGAAGCAGGCCGCGGAGATCTGGATCACCGCCGCGCAGTCGCTGTTCGCCATCGCGCTCATTATCGACTTCAATATCTCCATGCGGGAGGCAATCGCGCTGTTCGTGCTGTTCATCTCGCAGGTGGTCGTCGAGTTCCTGGCCATCCGCGAGATCGTCACGCTGCCGGTCACGACGACGGAGGTGCTGATCGGCTACGCCGTGCTGTACGTCGCGCTGAGCGTCGGCGTGCTCTACGTGCGCCGGGCGGCGCTGTGGCGGGTCCTCGGGCGCACCCGCGGCGTCGTGACCACGGCGATCGAGGGCGAACCCGAGCGGTCCGGCGCGGACTGACCGGTCCCGGTCCGCCGGCCGGACCCCAACACTATGCCGCTGGGGGCTTTCGTCCCGGTGTGCCAAGCGAACCCACCTTCGAGGTGTACGAGGACAGCGCCGGCGAGTGGCGGTGGCGACTGGTCGCCGTCAACGGCAACATCATCGCCGACAGCGGCGAGGGGTACAGCTCGAAGCAGGGCGCCACCCGGGGCATCGAGAGCGTGCGACGGACCGCGCCCGAGGCGGTCGTCGACGTGCTTGACTGACCCGCGGCGCCCGCCGCTCATCGGTCGATGTCTGTCCCCGGTTCCGTCCGTTCACGCACGCCACGAACCACGACGACCGGCCCGACCGACTGCTCGGCGACTCGCTCCGAGGGCTCCCCGAAGACGAACGAGCGAAGCGACGGCTCGCTCTCGCCCATCACGACGGCGTCGTGGTCGACGGCGGCGGCGGCGATCGCCTCGACCGCCGAGTCGTCGATGACCACTTCCTCGGTGACCGTGACCCCCGCCCCGCGGAGCCCGCTCGCGGCGTCGGCCAGTCGCTCCCGGCCCGCCTCTCGTCCCTTCTCGCCGCCGACGACGTGCAAAAGCGTCACGTCTATGTCGCGGTCGCCCACCAGCGCCGTGACGAAGTCGGCCACGCGGGCGGCGTCGACGCCGCCGCCCAGCGGCACCAGCAACCGCTGCACCGCACCCGCGGGGTTCGGAACGAGCACCGCCGAACAGCCGGTCTCCTCGGCGACGCGGTCGACGGTCTGTTCCTCCTCGTGGGTGAACACCAGGCGAGTGTCACAGTCGCTGCCCGCCTCGTCGAACAGCGCCGTGATGTCCTCCAGTTTCGCCTCGGCGCGCTCCTCGAACTGCAGGCGGGCCTGTCCCGGCGCGGTCTGCTCGGGGACGACGTGGTAGCCGAGCACCGTCACGGGCAGCGGTGCAAGCAGTTCCGCGACCGACTCGGGGACGGTCTCGCCCTCGAGCACGGCGACGGGGACGAGCACGCGCCAGCCGGTCGGGCCGGCGTCGTCGCCGAGGTCGGTCGCTGGCGCCTCGGCGTCCGTGGGCGTGGGATCGTCGCCGTCGGACGGTGTCATCTCTGGCTCCGGGTCCGGGTCGTCGGGATCGCCGCTCATAGTGCTCCCCTGAGTGTCACGTCCCGAGCGTAGTAGTAGTACCACCCCAGCGAGAGCACCGATATCGCGACGCCGATGCCGATCGACAGCGGCTGCATGAACGCGATCAGCGCGAAACTGGCGAGCGCGCCGACCGCGGGGACGACGGGGTACCCCGGCACCCGGAAGTCGGGGTCGTACCAGTCGGGTTCGTCCCGCCGCAGGGCGATCAGCGCGACACACATCAGCCCGTACATCACGAGGTGGAGAAAGGAGGCGACCTCCGCGAGCACGGTGACGCCGTCCTCGCCCAGCGCGACGACGAGCACCAGGATCGGGCCGCCGGCCATCCCCAGCGCGACGTGGGGCGTGCCGTACCGCAGGTTGACCCGCGCCGCCGTCCGTGGCAGGAGGGCGTCCTTGCTCACGGCGTAGATCGCCCGCGAGGTCGACAGCACGGAGGCGTTCGCACTCGACACGGTCGCCAGCAGTCCGCCGGTGAGGATCATGAACGCGCCCAGGGGACCGAGGAACTCGCTTGCGACGGTGACCATCGCCGTCTCGCCCAGTTCCGCGAGGCGGTCGCTGCCCCGTGCGCTCACCGCGACGAAGATCGTCGCGACGTACAGCACGGTCACCAGCAGCACCGAGCCGACCATCGCGAGCGGCAGGTTCCGGCCCGGCTGTTTCATCTCGCCGGCGACGGTCGCCACCTGCGCGAAGCCCAGGTAGGAGGTAAAGACCAGCGCGGCGGTCGACAGCACCGGGAACAGCCCCTTCGAGAAGAACGACTCCGTGACGGGCTCGGGCTGGCCGATCAGTCCCAGCGAGGACGCCCCACCGAACGCGAGAAAGCCGACGATGATCGCGAGCAACACCCCGACGACGGCGTTTTGCAGTTTGGCGACGTTCTCGGTGCCGGTGACGTTCAGCGCGGTGAGAAAGGCGCCGAACACGAGCGCGAGCGGGATGACGACGCTGGTTTCGCCCAGTCCGACGCCGAGTTCCGCGAGCAGCGCCTCGACGTAGAAGCCGAAGCCGACGAGGTAAAACGCCGTCGCGAACACCAGTCCGAACCACAGCGACAGCCCGACGACGGCACCGAACGGCGCCCCGAGTCCGCGGGAGATGAAGTAGTAGCCGCCGCCGGAGCGCGGCATCGCCGTCGCCAGCTCGGAGGTCGGCAGCGCCACCAGCAGGGCGACCACGCCACCGATCGCGAACGACAGCGACGCCGCCGGCCCCGCGTCGCCCGCCGCGATACCGGGGAACACGAAGATGCCGGCGCCGATCATCGTGCCGACGCCGATCGCCAGCCCGCCGACGAGTCCGAGCGTGCGCTCCAGTTCGGTGGCCTCGTGGACGGTGGCCTCCTCGGTGGTCTCGCCCGCCTCGACGACGGGCCGCTCGCCGTCGCGGTTGGCGGTCTCCCCCGGCCGCTCGGCCTCCGTCTCCGGCATGCGGGACACGAGGTGCCCCCGAGATTTAGTTCCCCGTGGCGGGACGGAACGGTTTTCCGGTCCGATGGCGACCCCCCGACATGGACGACGTTCGGCGACGGACGGTGTACTACCTCGCCACGCTGTTCTCGCTGATGCTCACCTACGCCGTGGTGTACGGCGCCGCGATGTCCGTCTTCGAGGGGGAGTCCCGCCGGTTCGTCGACTCGCTGCAGTTCGTCGTCGAGACGTTCACCGCGACGGGGTACGGCGCGGACTCCGGTACGTGGACCACCCCGGAGATGCACCTGCTGGTGACGGTGATGGACCTCACCGGCGTGGCGGCGCTGTTCGTCGCCCTGCCGGTGATCGGCGTGCCGCTGCTGCAGAACGCCCTCTCGACGACGGTGCCCACCGCGACCGATCGATCGGACCACGTCGTCGTCTGTACGTTCTCCCCGCGGGCGGAGACGCTGATCGACGAACTCCGCTCGCGTGACGTGGACCACGTCGTCGTCGAACCCGACCGTGAGCGGGCACTGGAGGTGTACGAGCGCGGCGAGTCTGTGATCCACGCCGACCCCAACACCGTCGCGGGTCTCGAGGCGGCGAACCTCTCCGCCGCCCGCGCGCTGGTCGCCGACGTCACCGACGAGGTCGACGCCTCGATCGTGCTCACCGCCCGCGAGGTCGACCCCGACGTCCACGTGGTGAGCGTCGTGGAGGAGCCCGACCGCGCCAGTTACCACGAACTCGCCGGCGCCGACGAGGTGCTGTCGCCCCGTCCCCTGCTCGGGCGCACCCTCGCACAGAAGGTGACCACCGGCGTCACCGCGGACCTGGGTGACGGCGTCGAGGTCGGCGAGGACCTCGAGGTCGTCGAGTTGCCGGTCGACCGCGACTCCGAGCTCGTCGGGCGGACGATCGCCGACAGTCGCCTGCGGGAGCGCACCGGGGTGAACGTCGTCGGCGGCTGGTTCGACGGCGACTTCGAGAGTCCCCCGTCGCCGTCGGCGACGATCGGCGGCAGCACCGTCCTGCTGGTGACCGGCCGCCCCGAGCAGGTCGAGGAACTGCGGTCGCTGTCCACCTCGGGCCTGCGGCGCCCGGGCACCGGCGAGACGGTCGTCGTCGGCGGCGGCGAGGTCGGCAAGGTCGTCGTCGAGGCGCTGCGGACTGCCGACATGCCGCACACGCTCGTCGACCGCGAGCGACTCGCGGACCTCGACCCCGACGTGGTCGGGGACGCGACCGACCCGGACGTGCTGGAGCGGGCCGGCGTCGCCGACGCCGACAGCGTCGTGCTGGCGCTGCCCGACGACACCACGACGGAGTTCGCCACGCTCGTCGTGCGCGACATCGACCCCGGTATCGAGCTGGTCGCCCGCGCCGAGCAGACCGAGTCCGTCCCGAAGGTGTACCGCGCCGGCGCGGACTACGTGCTGTCGCTCGCCTCCGTCTCCGGCCGGATGATCGCCGCCGCCGTGTTGCCCGAGGAGGAGGTGCTGTCGCCGGACACCCAGGTGAACGTCGTCCGCCTGCCCGCCCCCGGGCTCGCCGGAGAGACGCTCGAGAGTGCCGCCGTCCGGGAGCGCACCGGCTGTACCGTCGTCGCCGTCGAGCGCGACGGCCAGGTGATCACCGACCTCGGCCCGGACTTCCGGGTCGAAACCGACGACGACGTCGTCGTCGCCGGCACCGACGAGGGGGTCAACCGCTTCCGCGAACTGCTCGGGTGACGCCGGTCCCTCGCGGGGGGACCGGGCGCCCCACGCCGCCGTCCCCGCCCGGCTACCGCCGCCGCCCGAGGACGAACTCCGCGCTCGACCCGAGAGGATCGTCCACCGTGCGGGTCCGCAGGTCCTCGAAGCCCGCCGCCTCCAACTGGTCGAGGGTTCGCTCCCGGCCCGGCGCGGAGAAGAACATCTCCCCGCCCATCCACCCGCGGCGCACCGTCTCGAAGCGCCCGCCCGGAAGCGTCATCAGCAGTTCCCCGCCCGGGGCCAGCACACGGGCGAACTCCGCGTACACCTCGGGGTGGTGCTCGCGGGACACGTGGAAGACGGCGTGGTAGGCGGTGACGGCGTCGACCGCTCCGTCCGTGACCGGCAGTTCGACCATGTCGCCCTGGACGAGCCGTCCCCGGTGCTCGGCGGCGGCCAGTTCCAGGCCCGCCCGCGAGAGGTCCAGGCCGACGCTTCTTGGCGGGAGGTTCGCGAGCGTGCGGGCGCCGTCCCCACAGCCGACGTCGAGGACGACCGCGCCGGAGCCGAGACGGTCGGCCAGCTCGCGCACGAGGGCGGCGTCCGATCCGCTCGGGTCGCGCTGGCTGGCGTACCGCTCGGACACCTCGTCCCAGGCGCGGCGGACGGCGTCTCTGTCCATGCGTGGGAGAGGCGGTCGAGCGAGAAAAGCTAGAGGGTGAACTCGAACCGTGCCCCGCCCGTCTCCGACTCCACGAGCCGCACCGACCAGCCGTGTGCCTCGGCGACCTGCTCGACGATCTGCAGTCCGAACCCGGTGCCGTCGGTCTCGGTGGAGTACCCCGCCTCGAACACCTGCTCGCGGTCCGTCTCCGGGATACCCGGCCCGTCGTCGGCGACGTAGAACCCGTCCTCGGTGTCGCCGACGGTCACGGTCACCCCTGGGCCGGCGTGCTGGACGGCGTTGCCGAGCAGGTTCTCCAGCAACTGGCGGAGCCGCGAGCGGTCGGCGTGGACGGTGCGGTCGGTCTCCACCACGAGTTCGGCGTCGCCGTCGACGATCGCCCAGCACTCCTCGACGAGGGCGTCGAGGGCGACGGGTTCGGTGTCGCCGACGGTGTCGCCGGCGCGGGCCAGCGTGAGCAGGTCGTCGATCAGCGACTCCATGCGGTCGACCGCTCGGTAACACCACTCGAAGTGCTCGGCGTCGCCGGTCTCCTCGGCGTACTCCAGGTGCCCCGACAGCGTCTCCAGGGGGTTGCGCAGGTCGTGACTGACGACGGAGACGAACTCCTCCAGGCGCTCGTTCTGCCGGCGGAGCCGCTCGCTGGTGCGCTGGCGGGTCAACTCGTAGCCCACCCACTGGGCCATGATTTCGACGACGGTCGTCTCCCACTCGGTGAACCCGTCCTCGCGGGTGTCGCCGTCGTAGAAACAGAAGGTGCCGTACACCTCGCCGTCGACCAGCACCGGCGCCCCGACGTAGCAGTTCACCGGATCGCCCCACTCGTGGTCGGACTCGGCGACGCGGTCGGCCGCCGCGGGAGCGTCCTCGGCGATGTCGGCGAGGACGACCCGTCGCTGCTCGGTCACCGTCCGCTCGCAGATCGTCGCCGACAGCGGCACCCGCAGCCCGGCCTCGAAGGCCGCACTCGGCGAGCGGGTGACCTCGAAGCGGTACTCCTCGCCGGTCACCCGGGACAGCACGCCGTGGTCGGCGTCCAGCAGGTCACGCCCGAGGTCGATCAGCGCCTCGACCTGGGACCGGAAGTCCCGGTCGGCGTCGCTCGTGATGGCGTGCATCGTCGTCAGCGCCCGCTCGCGCTCGGCCATCGCCTCGCGCTGCTCGCGACGCTCGGTGATGTCCCGGAGGTACACCGACAGCCCGGTCTCGGAGGGGTACGCCCGCACCTCGAACACCGTCTCCAGGGGCTCGTACGCCGCCTCGAACGTGACCGGCTCCTGGGTCTCCATGGCCTCGTGGTAGCGCTCGTAGAACAGCGTGTTCACGGCGTCGGGGGTCGACTCCCAGAGGTGTCGACCGACAACCTCGCTCCCGGGGTCGATCGCCATCGCCTCGGCGAGCAGCGACTCCGCGTGGCCGTTGGCGTACGTGACCACCCAGTCGTCGTCGAGGGAGAACACGGCGTCGGTCGTCCGGTCGGCGACGTGCTGGTCGTCGACCGGCCCCGCCGGGCGGGGCCGACCGCTCCCGACGACCCCGTTCTCGCCGGGCGCCAGCCTGATCTCGTACCGCTCGGGCGGGGCACCGAGGGCCACGTCGACGGTCGCCGTCCCCGTCGAGTGGACCTCCGCGAGGGCCGCCTCGACGGCCGCCCCGTCCTCGACAACGGCGGCGAGCGGCGTCCCGTCGAGGTCGTCCCGGTCGACGACCCGCTCGAACCCGCCGGTCCACCGGCGGAGCAATCCCTCGCCGTCGAGGACAACGGCGAACTCGCCGTGAGCGTCGATGACGGCTTCCAGCACGCCCGTCGACGGCTCCGAGAGGGTCGATTCGTCTGTCACCACCCCTGGTAACACACCGACGATAATAATACCGCGGGCAGGGGAAGCCCCGTCCGACGCTCCGGGGCCAGCGTTTATTCCCCCGCGTCACACAGTACGGACGTGTACCGCGCCCGCGACCGGGTCGAGAACGAGACCCACCTCGCCGACCTGCAGGCGGCGGCCGACCGCCTCGAACTGGGCGGCGACGCTCGCACGTACGCCGAGGACCTGTTTCTCTCGGCGGCGGCCGACGCCGAACTGGACGACCGCTCGAAGCGGGCGGTCGTCGCCGCGGCCCTGTACGCCGGCGCGACCGTCGCCGGCGACCGCCGCTCCCAGTCGGCGGTCGCCGACGCCGTCGGCGTCTCCCGGCTCACCGTCCAGTCGCGCTGGAAGGACCTGCTCGAGGACGCCGGCCTGGAGCCGCCGGACTGGTGACACCCGGCGGCGGCGACACGCTCCTCCCCGTCGTCCGCCCGGCGACGCCCGCTCTCGCGGCGCTCACTCCCGTTGTGCCCGTCCGTCGCGCTCGGGCGTGAGGTTGCCCTGCTCGTCGATCTCCCCGCGGACGATCCGCGTCGAGGAGACGCGCTCGCCGTCCTCCGCGAGGACGTGGTCGACCACCTCCACCTCCAGCGGATCGAGGCCGCGCTCGCGGCGGATCTCGTTCACGCGGCGGGCGCCGTCGACGGTCTCGGGGGAGACGACGAGGTAGTCGAACTGTGGCTCGACGGCGATGCCGGTCGGCTCGGTCAACTCGCGCACCGCGAACTCGCGGTCGTGGGCGGCGGCGAGTGACTCCAACTCGGCCACCAGGTCGCGCTCGCGCTGCTCGAATGGCCGGACGTACCGCTGCTCGCGGCGGGTCTCCGGCGCCAACTCGTCGCTCGTCAGCCCCACGGTCACGTCGCCCAACTCGAAGGCGCGCTCGAACAGCGCGCGGTGACCGTCGTGCACGGGGTCGAAGGTACCACCCAGCGCGACGTCCATGCGAGCCGCTCGGGGGCGGGGGTAAAAACGGCGTCGGCTCCCGGGTCAGGCGGTCCCCTCGCGGCGCCGCCGTCGGACGGGCGGGTCAGTCCTCGTCGTCCGCCGGAGCGTCCGCGCCGTCCTCGTCCTCGTCGGGCCGACTGCCGCCGTCCTCGACGGTGATCGTGACGGGGTCCTCGCCCGCGCCGTCGGCGTCGTCCTCCTCGCCCTCGTCGTCGTCACCCAGGCGGTCGTCGAGCCGGAAGACGGCGTTCAACTCTCCCTGGATCTGATCGACGACGTTCGAGACGAGGTCACTGGGGGCGATGGCGGCGTACTCGTAGGGGTTGTTGCCGGCGCCCTCGTTCTCGCGCTTGCGGCGCGTGACCACGCCGTCCTCGTGTAACTCCGCCAGCGCCTCACGGACGGTGCTGGGGTACAGGCCGGTGCCCTCGGCTATCTCCTTGCTCGTGGCGTGGGGCGCCGAGCGGAGGTGGACGTAGATCCGGGCGCGCGTCTCGGTGTCGAGCACCCACGACAGCAGGTCGATCACGCCCTCGTCGAACCCCTCGACGGCGCGGTCGGCGCTCTCGCTCAGGCGTCCGCCCTCGTCCTCGGAGTCCTCGGGCGCCAGCGGGTCCTCGTCGTCCGGTGCGAGCGGGTCGGGGTCTCCGTCCGCCGGGTCGTCGCTGGACATGACCTCTCGTTGAGGACACAAGTGCCGCCCGCAGAAAAACCCGTCGTTAGCCCCGCTCGACGGAGAACCCGCCACAGGACGGGCAGACGTAGTGCTCCAGTTCGAAGCGCTCGCCACAGGTGCGGCACTCGTACGGTTCCCCCCGCCGCTCCCAGGGACGCGGATCGTCGGTGCTCATACTCCCCCCGTGACCCCGTGGGCGGACGTGTAAGTTAAGCTTAATTTATATCTACCGCCACCTCCACGTGCACAATCAACCCATCACCGCTCGCGTCACGCCAGTTCACCACCGCTCGGGTCGTTCCGGTCCACCATCCCGTCCCGTCTCTCACCGCTCACCCGAGCACGAGCGACTCGTACAGCGCCCGCGGCGACTCCCGGCGGAGTCGGCGCTGGCGTTCGGCGCCGCTCTCTTCGAGCAGTGCGGGCAACCGCTCCAGGTCCAGGCGGTCGGCCATGCGGTGGACGACCGTCTCCAGGGCGACGGTGTCCCCGTCGCGTTCGAGGAAGGTGGCGTCGTGGCCGTACCGCAGCGCCCGCCAGCGGTTCTCGTCGAGCAGTTCCCGCCGCAGGCGGGGCGGTGACGCCCCGTCCTCGTGGCGCTCCGCCAGATCGAGGACGAGCGCGTGGACCGCCTCGACGAACGCCAGCACGCGCTCGGGGTCGCGCTGGGCGTCCGGTGCCCGCACCTCGACGGTGCCGTGGCCGGTGTGGGGGCGCACGTCGAACCACAGCTCGCCGCGGTCCCGTATCGACCCCGAGGCGATCATCCGGCGTTCGAGCGCCCGGAAGTCGGCCATGTCCTCGAAGTGGGTGGGGGTGCCGGTGTTCGGCAGCGCCTCGAACACCTTCGCCCGGGCGGACTGCAGGCCGGTGTCGAACCCGTTCCAGAACGGCGAGCTCGCCGACAGCGCGAGCAACACCGGCATGTACCAGCGCAGGCGGTTCGCCACGAACACGGCGCGGTCGGGGTCGTCGACGCCGACGTGGACGTGCAACCCGGCGGTAGTGTTGCGGTGCTGTGGGTACTGGATGCGCTCCAGTTGCGAGCGGTAGCGTGGCTTCTCGGCGTGTTCCAGTTCGCGCCACCGCGCCGCGGGGTGCAGGCCGGCGGCGGCGATCCGGTAGTCCGGGGCGGCGTGCTCGACCAGCGCCTCGCGCACCTCCCGCAGCGCCGCCGGCGCCTCCTCGATCGTCGTCGTCGGCGTCTGGGTCTCGACGACGAACTTGAACAGTTCGTGGTCGAGGCGGTCCTCCAGGACGGGCGGCGGGGAGCGCTCGTAGACGAGTTCGTCGGTGCCACTCGTCGGCAGTCCGGCGTCGTCGACGACGAAGAACTCCTCCTCGATCCCCACGGTGCCCAGCCGCGTGAACGTCTCCTCGGGGTCGGGGAGTTCCTCTGGGTCCTGTCCCGCCACCGGGTCCGACATCCGCCCGGCGGTTTCACCCCGCCCGGTAAATACGTTCGGTCGGCGGCGAACGTCGCGTCCGGATGGACAACGCTTTAGCCCGTCCCGGGGTAAGCGCCGACACCATGGGCAAGAAGTCGAAGGCGAAAAAGAAGCGTCTCGCCAAACTCGAGCGACAGAACAGCCGTGTGCCGCCGTGGGTGATCCTCAAGACCAACCGCGAGGTCCAGCGCAATCCACAGCGGCGTAACTGGCGGCGCTCGAACACGGACGAATGAGCGCCGACGAGTTCGAGGAGCGGGTCGTGACGGTCCCGCTGCGGGCGGCAAACGCCGAGTCGAACCACAAGCGCGCGGACAAGGCGATGACCATCGTCCGCGAGCACCTCGCGAAGCACTTCGCCGTCGAGGAGGACGCCGTGCGCCTCGACCCCTCGATCAACGAGGCGGTCTGGTCGCAGGGGCGGGGGAACCCGCCGGGGAAGATCCGCGTCCGGGCCGCCCGGTTCCAGGAGGCCGACGGCGCCGTCGTCGAGGCCGAACACGCCCAGTAACGTGTTACGCACCGCCTTCTCCGGGTCGGCCTACGTCGGGGTGTTCGCCCGCGCCGCCGGCGACCACCTGCTCGTCCGCCCCGACGCCGAGGACCCGGAGGGGCTCGCCGCCGAACTCGACCTCGACCCGGTGCCGACGACCGTCGGCGGCGCCACCACCGTCGGCGCCCTCGCGGCCGGCAACGCCCACGGCCTGCTCGTCAGCGGCCGCGCCACCGAGGTCGAACTCGACCGGCTGCGCTCCGAGCTGGACGTTCCGGTCACCGAACTCCACGCCCGGATCAACGCCGCCGGCAACGTCGTCCTCGCGAACGACCGCGCGGCCTACGTCCACCCCGACCTGGGCGACGACGCCGTCGCCACGGTCGAGGACGCCCTGGACGTGCCCGCCGAGCGCGGCACCGTCGCCGACGTGCGCACCGTCGGCACCGCCGCCGTCGTCAACGACTACGGCGTGCTCTGCCATCCGAAGACCACCGACGAGCAACTCGACCGCCTCGCGGCGCTGTTCGACACCTACGCCGACATCGGCACCGTCAACTACGGCGCCCCGCTGGTGGGCTCCGGCCTGGTCGCGAGCGACGACGGCTACGTCACCGGCCCCGACACCACCGGCCCGGAACTCGGCCGCATCGAGGACACGCTCGGGTTCGTCGGCTGAGGATCGACTCTCTCTGTCACCCGTCCGACGTTACCGTAGGCGCGATGTCCACCTCGGTGACGGCGTCGATCGCGGTCAGCTCGTGGATCTGCTCGCCCGTGGCCCGAACGTACACGCTCTGCCCGTCGAGGTACACGCCTCGTAGTTGGTCGACGCGCGAGTCGATGTCCGTCACCGTCCGGTCGACTGCCTCCGGCGAGAGATCCCGCTCCAGTGTGACAACGACAACGAGACTCTCGTCGCCGTCGACCGACAGCGACTCGTTCAGTCGATCGGTAATCTTCTTCGGCTGTCGCTGGTCGTCCGGTCCGCCGTCTGTCAGAGTCACCCCGGCACAGCCGGCGGCGACCACCAGAATAGCGAGAGAAGTGAGTCCGGCGACGGTCCGGTGACGCCACAGCTCCGAGCTCATCTGTGATCTCCCCGTGCCCCGTCGCTGTGCCAGTCGTCTCGGCTCCTTTCTCCGGTCGACCGGTCGTCGTGTCGCACTCTGCCGGTCTCGCCACGGACCCGGCATCGGCTCGATGAAACAGGACGGATCCGGAAGCGATGGCCGTCTCGGTGCATACGGTTACTGTGTCTCTGGGTGTGTATTGTGGTGGTGCTAGCTGAAGCGGTCGCTGAACCGCCTCGACGGCTCTCACCGACCCGTGTGGTGGGGCGGCCGTGGGTGCCCGCCGTGACCGTGCGGGAGTGGAAACGGTTTTCCGCACTCGCCCGCCAGGTACGGACATGACCGACGAGTACACGGTCCACGGCCGATACGAGGCCCGCGGCGGCTGGTCGTCCTTCGAGAAGCGCGTCGAGGCGCCCAACGAGGACGTCGCCACCGAGCGCACCTACGCCGAACTCGGCAGCCAGCACCGACTGAAGCGCACCCAGATCGAGATCGAGGAGGTGGCGGCATGAGCCTCGGTGGCGGTGGCGGTGGCGGCGCCAACGACGAACTGCGGGAACTCTCCGAGCAACTCCAGGCCCTTGAGGAGCAGATCGAGGCCCTCGAGGGCGAACAGGAGAGCCTGGAGGACCGCAAGGACCGCATCGACGAGGCGATCGACGCCATCGACCGCCTGGACACCGGCGACGTGGTGCAGGTGCCCGTCGCCGACGAGGCCCACGTCCACGCCGAGATCACCGACATCGACCGGGTCACCGTCGACCTGGGTGGCGGCTACGCCGCCGAGCGTGACGCCGACGGCGCCGTCGACACCCTCCAGAACCGCAAGGAGATCGTCGACGAGCGCATCGTGGAGATCGACGAGCGTATCGACGAACTGGAAGCCGAGAGCGACGAACTCGAGGACCGTGCCGTCTCCCTCCAGCAACAGCAGATGCAACAGCGCATGGGCGGCGGCGACGAGTAACCCCGCGCCATGTTCGACAGCCTCAAGGAGAAGATCGGCCAGTTCCGTGACGACGTCGAGGAGACTGCCGAGGAGAAGGCCGCAGAAGCCGAAGCCGAGGCTGAGACCGAAGCGGAGACCGAGACCGGGACCGAGGGCGACGGAGACGCCGCCGCGGAGGTGGACGCCGAACCAACCCCCACCCCCGACGCCGAGGCCACGGCCGAGGCGGGCGCCGGCGCCACGGCACCCGCCCCGGAGACGACGGCCGAGGCACCCGCACAATCTGCCGACGGCGAGACGGCCACACAGGGCGCCGACGGTGCCGTCACGGACGACGGCGTCACGCCGGACACGACCACGCCGGACGCCGACGCCGAGACGCCCGAGGGTGCCCCACCGACCGGAGCGGACGACGCTGGCCCCGAGGCGGAGACCGACGACCCCGACGAGGAGGCGGACGACCCCGACACCGGGTTCGGCCGGAAAGTGAAGTCACTCGCCCGCGGGAAGTTCGTCATCGAGGAGGAGGACCTGGAGGACCCGCTGTGGGAACTGGAGATGGCGCTCCTAGAGAGCGACGTGGAGATGAGCGTCGCCGAGGAGATCCTCGACGGCGTCCGCGAGGAACTCGTCGGGGAGACGCGTGGCTTCCGTGAGTCCACGGGCGAGTTGGTCGAGGACGCCCTCCGCGAGGCGCTCGTGGACGTGATCGGCGTCGGCCAGTTCGACTTCGACGAGCGCGTGCGCTCGACCGAACGCCCGGTCGTCATCGTGTTCACCGGCGTCAACGGCGTCGGCAAGACGACGACGATCGCCAAACTCGCCCAGTACTTCGAGGAGCGTGGGCTGTCGACGGTGCTCGCAAACGGCGACACCTACCGCGCCGGCGCCAACGAGCAGATCGGCCAGCACGCCGAGGCCCTGGGCAAGCGCCTGATAAGCCACGAGCAGGGCGGTGACCCCACCGCCGTCATCTACGACGCCGTCGAGTACGCCGACGCCAACGACGTGGACGTGGTG
>CAYODS010000063.1:0-17130 GCA_964402765.1 uncultured Halobacteriales archaeon | reverse complement strand
CCCGTGTGACGGTCCCCGGGGCTTTTCTCCGTCGCGGTCCTCGCTCGTGGGGTGAGCGAGGACATCGACCCTACGGGCGTCGACCCCGGGCCGGTCCGTGTCGACCACGTCGGTATCGCCGTCGAGTCCGTCGCCGCCGCCGACCCCGTCCTGCGGGCGCTTGGCTGTGAGCGACTGCTCGACGAGACCGTCGAGGGCCGCTTCCGGTGGGTGTACTACCGCCTGGGCGACGCCTCGCGGGTCGAACTCGTCGAACCCGTCGCCGACGGCACCTTCCTCACGGACTTCCTCGACCGCAACGGCCCCGGCCTGCACCACGTCACCCTCGAGGTGGCGGACATCGACGTCGCCGTCGGGGCCGCGGAGGCGGCCGGTCTCGACGTGGTCGACCGCACGACCTTCGAGGACTGGCACGAGGCGTTCGTCTCGCCGGCCAACCCGACGGGCACGCTGTTCCAGTTCATCGAGCACCGCGACTCCTACGCCGAGGGCCGCGCCCCGCCGGCCGAGCTGTTCGTCAACGGCGAGCGACTGGGTGCCCGCCCGGTCGACGCCGGGGACGGCGACGGGCCGCCCGGCGGCGACGGCGTCGCGGTCGGCGAGGGTGTCGACGCCGAGGTCGCCGAGCGGATCGCCGCCGACCCGTTCTGTGCCCGCCTGGGGGTCGATCTGGTGGCGGTCGGCGCGGGCCGTGCCCGCACGCGACTGCGGGTCTCTCCTGGGTTGGCGAACTTCCACGACACGCTGCACGGTGGGGCGGTGTACGCGCTGGCCGACGCCGCCTTCGCGGCCGCCTCCAACGCCGACGGCGACACCGCCCTCGCACTGGAGACCGACGTGTCGTACCTGGAGGCGGTCGACCCGGGCGCCGGCGGGTGGCTGGTCGCGGCGGCCGAGGAGACCCACCGCCGCGGGCGCACCGGCGCCTACCGGGTCTCCGTCAGACACCACGCCGACGGGGCACCGGCGGGCGACGGGACCAGGGCGGACGACGCCTCGCTGTCGGGCGATCCTGGCGACGCCGCGGGGCGACTCGTGGCGACGTTCCGGGGCCGTGTGTACCGGCCCTGAGGCCCTGCTCGACGGGGTCAGCGCCGGAACGGCTCGCGTGAACGCCCACCCTTATTATGGAGGGCGGTGAACCGACGGGAGTATGTCAGAGAGTAACACTAGTCGCCCGGCACGTGGGTCCGACGGCACGCGCCGCCGGGCCCTGCTGCGGGGCGTCGGTGCGGCGAGCGTCGCGGGCCTGACGGGGATCGCGGGGTGTGCGGGTGGTGGCGGCGACGACACGGTGCAGTACGGCCTGCTCAGCCCGACGACGGGGTCGTTCGCGGCGCTCGCGGAGGGCCAGGTACGCGGCGCGGAGATGGCCGTCGACTTCGTCAACGACAGCGACGAGTACGACTTCACGATCGAACTGAACCAGGGCGACACCGAGCGCAACGCCCAGACCGCCCAGGACGAGGCCGAGCGGCTGATCCAGCAGGAGGACATCCAGTACATGATGGGTGCGATCTCCAGTTCGGTCGCCCTGTCGCTGAACGAGGTGGCCGCCAGCCAGGAGATCGTCTACAACCCCGGCGGTGCGGCGATCCCGATCACCGGCAGTCGGTGCAACGAGTACGTGTTCCGGTGTGAGACCAACACCGCACAGATCGCCGAGGGGGGTGCCGAGTGGACGATCGAGAACCTCGGGTCAGACGTTATCTTCCACATCGCGAACTACGCCTACGGCCGGTCGGTGCTGGCGGAGTGGCGCTCGCGGATGCGGAACTCGGAGGCGACGTTCAACGAGGTGGACGTGACACGAGCGGAGCCCGAGGCGGAGAACTTCGACTCCGTGCTGTCGACGATCGCCCGCTCGGACGCCGACGTGCTGGTCGTCGGTGCCACGGGCGGCCCGCTCATCCGCTTTCTCACCCAGGCCGCCAACCGGGGGCTCCAGGAGGACCTGGCGATCATGACCACGACCGGCTCCTTCCAGTCGGTCCGTGCCGGGGCCGGCAGCGCCGCCTACGGTGTCTACAGCGGCGTCCGGTACGTCCCGAGCATCGAGACCGGCGACAACCAGTCCTTCGTCGACGCCTACGACGAGCGCTACGACGGGGTGCCGGACAACTTCGCCCGCGTGGCCTACGACTCCATCCGGATGACCGCAAACGGCATCCAGGAGGCCGACAGCACCGACCCCGAGGACGTGAAGGACGTCCTGCCCGGGCTCTCGCAGTCGCCGACGCTGTTCGGTGACAACGCCTTCCGGTCCTGTGACCACCAGGCCACCAACCCGGTCTGGGTCGGGCAGAACGTCGCCCCCGACGGCGGCGAGGGCCCCGCGAACGTCAACCTCGAGCAGCGTGTCGCCGGCAGCGACGCCATCCCGCCGTGCTCCGCCGTCGACTGCGACCTGTGAGTTCGCCCGGCAACACACACCCGTCGCGTCCGCCCGCCCGTAGACCCGCCGGCGACCGGTGTGGGTCGGTCGCTCCCCTGGGCGGCCGGTCGCTCCCATCCCGCCCCGGCCGGCACCCAAAGATACGAGCCGCTGGGGTCACTCGCTGAGAGGCATGGCGACGGTCACCGCCCTCCTCGACCAGGTAATAAACGGGCTCACCGTCGGGGTGGTGTTCGTCCTGCTGGCGGCGGGGCTGTCGATCGTCTTCGGCGTGATGGACGTGATCAACTTCGCCCACGGCGAACTGTACGCGCTGGGGGCGTACTTCGCGTTCTCCCTGCTGACGGCGGCGGGGGACCCGGCTGCGTTCTGGGCGGCACTGGTGGTCGCGCCCCTCGCCGTGGCGGTCGTCGGTGCCGGGATCGAGCGGCTCACCCTGCGCCCGCTGTACGGCCGCAACCCGCTGTACCACATCCTGCTCACCTTCGGGCTCGTGCTCGTGTTCAAGGACGTCATCGAGCTGACCTGGGGGCCGGACAACAAGAGCTACCCGTCGCTGCCAGCCGTTCTGGAGGGACCGGTCACCGTCGCGGGCTACACCGTCCCCCGGTACAGCCTGTTCGTCATCGCCGTCGGCGGTCTGATGGCCGCCGGCGCCTGGTACCTGCTTCGCAACACCCGGATCGGGCTCGTGGTCCGGGCCGGTGCCCAGGACCGCGAGATGGTCCGTCACCTGGGGATCGAGATCGACCGCTACTACACGCTGGTGTTCGCGTTCGGTGCCGCCCTCGCTGGCCTCGCTGGCGTGGTGCTCGCGGGGCGCAACGGTCTCCAGCTGGCGATGGGTGACTCGGTGATCATCCCCGCGTTCGTCGTGGTGGTGCTCGGGGGACTGGGGAGTTTCCGGGGGGCGGTCGTCGGCGGCCTGTTCGTCGGCGTGGTCCAGACGCTCACCCGCAGTCCCGTCCTCGGGGACCTGCTGGAACCGGTGCCGGTGCTTGGCACCCTGGCGGACTGGATCACCGCCCTCGAGGGACTCGCCGTGTTCATGCTGATGATCGCCGTGTTGCTGTTTCGCCCCCAGGGGCTGTTCGGTGACCCCGAGTGGCAGAGCTCCGAGGAGGAGGGCGAACTGCTCACCGGCGGTGGCGGCGCCGTCGGCCCCGTCTGGCGGCGCCGGCTCGGGATCGGGGCCGTCGCCGCCCTCGCCGTCGCGCCGTTCACCGTCGGACTCCTCTTGGACGGCTTTCTGGTCTACTCGCTGCTCGTGAACGTCATGGTGTGGGCGCTGTTCGCGGTGAGCCTGGACCTGGTGATGGGGTACGCCGGCCTGGTGTCGCTGGGACACGTCCTCTTCTACGGGATCGGCGCCTACGGCACCGTCCTCGTGGCGAACGGCCGGGTCGCCGGCGCCGTCGCGACGGTGCCCGCCGTCGGGCCGGTCCTGTCGGACGCGCTGGCGGCGGTCGGCTACTCGGAGTCGGTGGTGTTCGCGCTCGGGACCGGCGTCGCCGTCGCCGCCGTCACCGCCTGGGTCGTCGGCTACCTGTCGATCCGCGTCGCCGGCGTCTACTTCGCGATGATCACGCTTGGCTTCGCGGAGCTGTTCCGCCAGCTCGTGGTGAAACTGCCCACGCGGTACGCCGGCTCCTCCGACGGCCTGTACAGCGCCGAACTGTCGTACTCGCTGGCGGGCGTCTCGCTGGGCGAGGTCGGCGACGTGGTGCTGATCGAGGGGATCCCGATCGGCGGGATCGTCGTCGCGAGGGAGGTGCAACTGCTGTACTTCGTCGTCCTCGGCGCGACCGTGGGCGGCTTCCTGCTGGCCCGCCGGGTGATCGACGCCCCCTTCGGCAGCGTGCTCACCGCGATCCGCGAGAGCGAGACGCGGGCCCGGTTCCTGGGGTACGACGTCGTCGCCCACAAGCGCCGGGCGTTCGTCCTCAGCGGGGCGCTTGCGGCACTCGCGGGCGGTCTGCAGGCGATCACCGGTCTCGTGATCGGCGCCGGGCCGTCGCTGTTGCACTGGATCAACTCCGGCGAGGTGATCGTGATGGCCGTGCTGGGCGGGATGGGCACGCTGTACGGGCCGATGCTCGGCGCCGCCCTGTTCGTCGGCGGCGAGGAACTGCTCAGCACCTACACCGAGTTCTGGCGGGCAGTGCTCGGCACCGTGTTCGTCCTGTTCGTGGTGTTCGTCCCCCGGGGACTCGTCTCGCTGCCCGGCCAACTGCAGCGCCGCCTCCGCGAGCGCGGCGGCGGCCCCGGCCCGCTCGACCCGGGCGAGGACGCCGACACCGGCACGAGTCCCGACCCCGCGCCGACGGAGGGTGACGACTGATGAGTGACGCCCCCGACGCCGCGAACGAGAACGACGCCTCCGAGGCCACCCCCGCCGGACGCGACGACGGGGACGTCGTTCTGGAGACGGCGGGCCTGACCAAGCGGTTCGGTGAACTCGTCGCCGTCGACGGCGTCGACCTCCAGGTCGAACGCGGGGAGTTCCGCTCGGTGATCGGCCCGAACGGCGCCGGGAAAACCACCCTGTTCGACCTCGTCACGGGGGCGCTGCGCCCCTCCGAGGGGCGGGTGCGCTTCGACGGCACGGACGTCACCCGACTGCCCCCGCACGAGCGGGTGCGCCGGGGGCTCGCCCGCTCCTTTCAGATCACGAACGTCTTTCCCGGGCTCTCCGTGCGGGAGAACGTCCGTCTGGCCGCCCAGGCGACCAGCGAGGGCGCCTCGACGGTCGAGCGCCTGTTCCGCCCCAAACACTCCTTCGAGTCGGTCGTCGGGGCGGCGACCGACACGCTGGAACGCGTGGGACTCGCGGACCGCGCCGACGAGCGGGCCGGCGCGCTGGCCTACGGCGACCGGCGGCGCCTGGAGATCGGGCTCGTGCTCGCCACCGACCCGACGGTGGTCCTGCTGGACGAGCCCACCGCCGGCATGAGCGTCGAGGAGACCGCCGCGACGATGGAGCTGATCGGTGAGGTGCTCGCCGACCGCACGCTCGTGCTCATCGAGCACGACGTCGACCTCGTGCTGGAGGTCTCGGACCGCGTGACGGTGCTCGACCAGGGGCGGGTGCTGACGACGGACACGCCCGAGGCTGTTGCCGCCGACCCGGCGGTCCAGAGCGCCTACCTCGGGGGTGACCGCGAGTGAGCGACCCGCTGCTGTCGGTACGCGATCTCAGGGCGGGCTACGGCGAGACGGAGGTGCTCCGCGGGGTGAGCTTCGACGTGCAGGAGGGAGAGATCGTCGCGCTGGTCGGGCGCAACGGCGTCGGCAAGACCACCACGCTGCGGGCGATCACCGGTGTCCTCGACCCCCGCGGCGGCGCGGTGCGGTACCGCGGGCGGCCGGTCGGTGACGCCGGCCCGACGGAGACGGCGAAACTCGGTGTCGGGCTCGTCCCCGAGGAGCGCCGTGTCTTCCCGGGACTGACCGTCGAGGAGAACCTCCGGATCGGCGCGACCGGCGGCGCCGAGGGCGACGTCCTGCAGCGGTCGGTCGGGGAGGTGCTCGCCACCTTCGAGAACCTCGCCGACCGCAGGGACAACCGCGGCGCCGACCTCTCCGGGGGCGAACAGCAGATGCTCGCCATCGGCCGCGCGCTCACCGCCGGCGCCGACCTCCTGTTGCTGGACGAGCCAACCGAGGGGCTGGCGCCGCTGATCGTCGACCGCGTCGTCGAGGCGGTCCGCTCGATAAACGAGGACGGCGTCACCGTCCTGCTCGTGGAACAGAACGTCGCCGTCGCGCTCGATCTGGCGGACCGCGTGGTCGTGATGGACGACGGCCGGGTCGTCCACGAGGCGTCCGCAGAGGAACTGCGGGCGAACCAGGCGGTGCTCGACCGCCACCTCGGGGTGACCCTGTCCACCGAGGGGTGATCAGAACTCGACGGCGTCGCGCAGCCTCTCCCGCACCCGGAGTGCGGTGGGGATGTGGTACTCCTCGGCCTCGCCCAGGGGCACCGGCGTGTCGAAGCCGGTGACGCGAGCGACCGGCGCCTCCTGGTACAGCAGTGCCTCCTCCTGGACCGTCGCGGCGACCTCGGCGCTGACGCCGGCCGAGCGGGGCGCCTCGTGGACGACGGCGGCCCGGCCTGTCTTCCGGACCGAATCGGCGATCGTCTCGCGGTCGAGGGGGGACAGCGACCGCAGGTCCACGACCTCCACGTCGACTTCGGGGGCGAGGTCGTCGGCGGCGATCAGCGTCGGCTCGACGGTGGCGCCGTAGGTGAACACCGACAGGTCCGACCCCTCGCGGCGGACCGCCGCCGCGCCCAACTCGACGGCGTACGGTTCGGCGGGCACCGGTTCGCTGGTCGCCCGGTACACCCGCTTGGGTTCCAGCACGACGACGGGGTCGGGGTCGCGGACCGCGGCGGCGAGCAGCCCCTTCGCGTCCCGCGGGCTCGACGGCACCACGACCTTCAGGCCGGGTTGGTGGACGAAGAAGGCCTCTGGTGACTCGGAGTGGTGCTCGGGCGCGCGGATACCGCCGCCGTACGGCGCCCGCACCACGAGCGGGCAGGTGAACTCACCCCGCGAGCGGGTCCGCAGGCGGGCGGCGTGGCTCACCAGCTGGTCGAAGGCGGGGTAGATGAACCCGGAGAACTGCATCTCGGCGACCGGGCGCAGGCCGTGGGTCGCCAGGCCGATCGCCGCGCCGACGATGCCGGACTCCGCGAGCGGCGTGTCGATCACCCGGTCGGGACCGAACGCCTCCTGCAGGCCGTCGGTCGCGCGGAACACGCCGCCGTTCTCGCCGACGTCCTCGCCCAACACGACCACGCGGTCGTCCCGCAGCATCTCCGCCGCCAGGCCGTCCCGCACCGCCTCGACCAGCGTGAGGTCGTCGTCGTCCTCGCGGACCGGCACGTCCCGCTCGTCCGTCCGGTTCTCGTCGCCCCCGCGCTCGTCGGCGTCGGGGTGGCGCCGGGCGGCCGCCTCGACGTACTCGGAACTGGCCTCGCCGGTGCGCTCGTCGTCCAGGTCGATCTCGGACATCAGTGGCCCTCCGTTAGGCGGTCGCCGTACTCCTCGCGCAGCCGCCGCAGTTCGGCCTGCTGGTCCTCGATCGCGGGCGTCGGCTCCGCGTAGACGTGCTCGAAGGCGGCGTCGGGGTCGGTCTCGCGGGCCTCGGCGCGCTCGACGGCGTCGGCGAGGCGGTCCTCGACGCGGGCCCCGACGGCGGCGACGCGCTCGTCGTCGAGCAGCCCCCGCTCGCGGAGGAACGTCTCGAACCGGGGCAGCGGGTCGCCCGTCCGGTCCGGCGCCTCGCGGTACCGGGAGGGGTCGTCGCTGGTGGTGTGCGGGCCGAACCGGCGGACGACCGCCTCGACCATCGTCGGCCGCGTGGTCCGTCCGGCGGCGGCGACCGCCTCGGGGTCGGCACAGTCGCCGGCCACCGACTCGACGGCGCCTTTGGCCTTGCGGACCGCCCGGCGGACGGTGACGTACGTCGCCAGGGGGTCCATCCCGTCGACGCGGACGCCCTCGACGCCGTAGGCGCCGGCCTTCTCGGCGAGCGTGGCGCTGCGGGTCTGGCGCTCGGTCGGCGTCGAGATCGCCCAGCCGTTGTTCTGGCAGAGGAAGACCGCGGGCACGTCGAACACGCCGGCGAAGTTCAGCCCCTCGTGGAAGTCGCCCTCGCTGGTGGCGCCGTCGCCCAGCGTCGCCAGCACGGCGTACTCCCGGTCGTCCCGGAGTTCCCCGGCCCACGCGGCGCCGACGGCCTGCGGGAGCTGGGTGGCGATGGGGATGTACTCCGGCATGACCCGCGCCGCGCGGTCGCCGCCAGTCTCGTGGCCCGAGAGCAGGGCGAGCACGTCGGCGGGGTCGACGCCGCGGGCGAACTTCGCGGCGTTGTCGCGGTAGGTGGGGTACAGCCAGTCCGCCTCGTCCATCGCGTGGGCGGCGGCGGCCTGGGCGCCGGCCTGGCCGGCCATCGGCGCGTAGGTGGCGATCCGGCCCTGTCGCTGCAGGCTCTTTGCCCGCTCGTCGAAGGCGCGGGCAAAGCGCAGCGACTCGTACAACTCCAGCAGCGTCTCCGGGTCGACGTCGGGGACCTCCTCGATCGGGTGGCCCCCCTCGTCGAGGTAGCGATACCTGTGCTCGGCGTCGTCCTGTCTCGGCGTGGTCGTGCTCATGCGTGTGTCGTCAGGGTGGTCGACGGCACTGCGCGGCGGGCCGACGGAGCGGGTTCGTCCGGACCGCACCCGGATGGAGCCTCACCCGAGTGCGGTCACGGGGTCACCGCCCCGGTGCGGGACCCGATAAACGGTCCCCGTACCGGGCGCGGTGTGGGTAGAACGGAGGGTCGTGTGGGCCGGTCGACGACATCCCGCGGCTCGGCGGCGGACGCGACGGTCGACCGACCACCACGGTGCATACGTCTACGTGCATCAACCGGCGTCAAATGTCTTGTGTGAGTGACGTTCACACGCCTCGCGGCCGCGTCACCCGCCGGTGTGGTCGACGAGCAGCGCGGTGAGCACCACCCGGGCGGAGTCGATCGTGCCGGTGACGGTGACGGTGAAGGCGTCGGTGCCGAACCACTCGCCGGCGATCGTCCCCGCGCGCTGGTCGTTCGACAGGACGGCGTACTGCCGGGGCAGGACGTTCGCGCCCGGGGCGGGGCTGTCGCCGTCGTCGCCGACGCCGACCGCCTCCAGCCCCCGGCCCGCGACGGACTCCCCGCCCGCCGTGGTCACCCGCGCCAGTCGCTCCCGGTCCCGGTCGAGGATCCGCCACTCGTACCGCTCCGGGCTGGTCGCGTACCCCAGGTGCTTGTCCTCGGTCGTCCCCATCACCGACGTGAGCGCGTAGCCGTCGCCGTCGGCGACGCTGGCCTCGTAGGCGACGGCCTCGCGGTCGGGCCGGCGCACCACAAGCACGGTCCCCCCGGCGGCGGGGTCGCTCGCCGTGACGACCGCCGCCGGCCGGTCGTCGGTCGAGCGGCCGCCGTGGACGGCGTAGTCCGCCGTCTCCGCCTCGGGTGCCGCCGTCACCGTGTACTCCCGTCCCTTGAGCATGGGTCAGGGGTCTCGCCTCGGGGGCATGACGCTGTCGGCGGGCTCAGTCCCGGTGGTCGTACACGCGCTGTACCTTCCCGGTCTCGTTGCGGTCGACCCCGCCCGGCCCGAGGACCGTCACCTCGTCCGGCGTCACCGCGAGCACCTCCTCCAGGCGCGTCTCGACGCTGTCCGCCAGCTCCTCGGTCGTCCCGTCGTACTCGGGGTCGTGCTCGACCGTCACCTGCATGCGGTCGAGGTTGTCCTCCCGGCGGAGGTCGATGCGGTAGTGTGGGGAGACGCCGTCCATCCCGACGACGACGTCCTCGATCTGGGAGGCGTACACGTTCACGCCGCGGACGATGAGCAGGTCGTCCGTGCGCCCGGTGACGTTGTCCATCCGCCGGCAGGTGCGGCCACACTCGCAGGGCTCCTCGTACAGGCGGGTGATGTCGCCGGTGCGGTACCGCAGCACGGGCATGGCCTCCTTCGAGAGCGTCGTCAGCACCAACTCGCCCTCCTCGCCCGGCGGGAGCACCTCGCCGGTGTCGGGGTCCACGATCTCGGGATAGAAGTGGTCCTCCCAGACGTGCAGCCCCTCCTGGGCCTCGACGCACTCCACCGAGACGCCGGGGCCGATGATCTCGCTGAGCCCGTAGATGTCGATCGCGTTCACGCCCAGGGCGTCCTCGATGGCCGCCCGCATCGGGTCGGTGAACGGTTCGGCGCCGATGACCACCGTATCGAGGGGCAGGTCGTGGGGGTCGACGCCGCGCTCCTCGGCGAACTCCGCGAGGTACAGACAGTACGACGGCGTACACCCCATCGCGTCGCTCTCCAGGTCCTGCAGCATCTCCAGTTGCTTCGCGGTGTCGCCGCCACCCGTCGGGACGACCGTGGCCCCGAGCTCCTCGATACCGTCGTGGAAACCGAGCCCACCGGTGAACAGCCCGTAGCCGTAGGCGTTCTGGAAGGTGTCACCCGGTTCGACGCCGGCGGCGGCCAGCGACCGGGCCATCACGTCGTACCAGGTCTGGAGGTCGTCGTCGGTGTAGGCGACGATCTTCGGCTTTCCCGTCGTCCCCGAGGAGGCGTGGATCCGGCGGACGTCCTCGTCCGCAACTGCAAAGAGGCCGTCGGGGTACTGGTCGCGGAAGTCCTCCTTCCGGGTGAACGGCAGCCGCTCGACGTCCTCGACGCCGTCCACGTCCCCCGGTGCGATGCCGGCCTCGTCCAGTCGCTCCCGGTAGAACTCGACGTTCTCGTAGGCGTGGGCGACGGTCTCTCGCAGTCGCTCGTCCTGTCGCTCGCGGAGTCGCTCCCGGTCGAGGGTCTCGGCGTCCTGGTAGACGGACATGTGCCCGACTGTGGCGGGCGATCACATATAACCACCCGCCGCCTCCCGGGCGTCAGTCCGACGACGCCTCGAGCGGCCGCGCCGCCGTCGTCTCCCGGACGAACGCGAGTCCGTCGAACGCCTCGCCCGGTGGCTCGACGGTGGTCTGTCGCCCCTCCCGGTACACCGCCCCCACGTCACGGCGCTCCCGGGGGGTGTCCAGCCACTCCGCGAGACGGTCGTCCTCGCGGGCGCGGTCGAAGTCAAGCACCGCCGCGGGGGCGTCCACCGCCCCGAAGGCGTCGGTCACGGTGCCGGCGGCGTCGTCCGCCGGCTCCCGCAGCGGGTCCACGCCGTACTCCCCGAGTCCCTCGCCGTCGATCTCCGGGCCGGCGTACGCCCGGACCGAGCCGCGGTCGAAGTCGAACCCCAGCGCGTAGTAGTCCTCACCGTACCGGTCGGCGAGCAGTCCCCCGAGTCCGGGAAACGTCGCGCCGTCGACGGTCCGGTCGGTCCGCTTGAGGTGGGTGTCGTGGGCCCACACCACGGCGCGGTCGGCGTCCTCGCGGTCGAGCGCCCACTCGACGCCGCGGGCCATCGACCGCTCCCGGACCGCCCAGGCGCCGTCCTCGCCGCGGGCGAGTGCCCCCGCGAGGTCGTGTGCCCGGCGGAGCGTGCGGGCGTGTCCGACCGCCACCTCGTGTTCCGCGGGCGACGTGGCCTCGACGTACGCTCCGCGGCGGTCGGCGAGGCGGTCCTCGACAGCGGCGACGGTGTCGGTGGTCCGCTCCACGCCCGAGATCAGCTCCTCCGTCTCGGTCGCCCAGTACCGCAGGCCCTCCGCGAGCGTGTCCAGGTCGTCCTCGACGCCCGCGAGGAACTCGGGGTCGACGCGGCCGAGGTAGTCCCGCAGCGCCCGTGCGGCCCGGTCCGTGTGCTGGGCGTCGACGCCGTAGAAGCGAACGCGGTCCCCCGGCGGGCGGTCCTCGTTGAACGAGCGGAGCCACTCCACCAGCGCGAGCACGCTCTCGACCTTCCAGGGCCACACCTGCAACCCGGCGATTGCCTCGCGTGGGTCGCCCTCGCCGTGGATCACGTAGTCCTCGAGCGCCCGCGCGGCCGAGAAGTCCGCCTCCATCGCCACCACCCGGCAGTTACACTCCCGCACCAGCAGGCGGATCAGACGGTGTTTCAGGTCGAAGAACTCCCGCGAGCCGTGAGTCGCCTCGCCCAGCCCGACGACGGTTCGGTCGGCGAGTGTCTCTCGGAGCGGGGCGAGCGGTGCCAGTCCGCCGTCGGGCGCGGCCGTCGACAGCGCCAGGCACCGGTCGGCCACTCGCCCGGCGACCGTTCCGCCGGCGTCTCGGGTCCCGGTCTCGTCCGTCTCGTCGCTCATACCTCGCCGTCACGCCGGGAACCCGAATACCTAATCCCGTGTCCCGCGTCGCGAGACGCATGGACTACGCCGCGCAGGTGCGCGAGGCGCTTCCCGTCGAGGGGATCGCGGACGAGGCGTTGCGCGAGCGGGTGGTCGAGGCCTGGACCCTGGGCCTGGAGCGGGGCGGCTGGGACCACCTCACGGACATCCCGTACGCCTGGAACATCCACGAGGTGACGAACGCCGAGCACGTCAGCGGGGTGACGCGGATCGCCGTCGGGGCCGCCGAGACCGCCGCCGCCGTCCACGGCGCCGACCCCGACCTGGACGTGGTGCGGGCGGCCGCCCTGTTGCACGACGTGGGCAAGTGCTACGAGTACGTCGACCACGTCGACGGCACGGACCCGGACCGGGAGTACGCCGACGGCGCGGTTCCACACTCGCTGTCGGGGTACGCCCTGGCCCACGAGGTGGGCTGCCCGCTCGCGGTGCAGCGGGCGATCCCCCACGTCATCGGCGAGGTGCCCGAGCGCACCCTGGAGGCGGAGATCGTCAAAGGCGCCAACCAGGTGTCCTCGAACGCCATCACCCAGGCGACGATGGGGATCAGCCTCGACGAGTGGATCGAGCAGTACTCACAGACCTCCTGACTCCGTTCGAGGGGTGGTCCACGTCGTCGGTGTCGAACGAGATTCGGTGACGACTCGAACCGTCTCGAACAGCCAGAAAGCCCCCGGCGGCTCGCTCGCTGCGACTCGCTGCGCTCCTCGCTCACTCCGTTCGCTGCGGTGCTTGCGTCGTCTCGCACAGCGAGCCGCCGGCCCCTTTCAGTCCCGCCCTGCCGGAGTTTCCCCGGGTGGGACTGGAAGGGGCCGCCGCGCTGCTGGAAGCACGATGTTCGAAAATCGAAGATTTTCGGGCCAACCAGAATCCGGAGGATTCTGGTGACGATCACGAGAGCGAAGCTCTCGTGAGCCAGCCAGACCCGACGGGTCTGGCGACGACGCAAGCACTGCAGGGAGCGAAGCGACCGAAGCGCGCAGCGGGAGACGCCCCGGGTCTCCCTGGCAGCCGGGCGGCGGAGCCGCCCGGCGACGCAGCGCGGCGGGGGCTTTCTGGCTGTCCTCTCCGTCGGGACCATCCAAGTGGCCGCATCCCAAGTCTCAGCCGTCCGACGGGGTCAGAACGCTTAACAGCGCCACACTCGAACGACTGGTATGCAGCACGTGAAGATCCCGCAGGACCGCGTCGGTGTGCTCATCGGCGAGGGCGGCGAGACGATGCGGGAGATCGAGGACCGGGCCGGTGTCCGTCTGGACATCGACTCCGAGAACGGTTCGGTCGGCATCGAGACGACCGGCGACCCCGTCACCGCGCTGAAGGGCCCGGACATCGTCCGGGCGATCGGCCGCGGGTTCAGCCCCGAGGCCGCCCTGGGTCTGCTTGACGACGAGATGATGATGCTGGACGTCGTCGACATCGAGGCCGCCAGCCGCAACGACAACGACCTCCGGCGACAGAAGGGCCGGCTCATCGGCGAGGACGGCCGCACCCGCGAGTTGATGGCCGAACTCACCGGCGCCGCCGTCGTCGTCTACGGCTCCACGCTCGGCGCTATCGGCACCCCACAGCAGGTAAAGGCCGTCCGCGAGGCCGCAGAGATGCTGCTTGACGGCGCCCCCCACGGCACGGTGTACTCGTTCCTGGAGGAGAAGCACAACGAACTCAAACGCCAGGGGATGGAGTACCACCGCTTCGTCGGCTGATCACGCCGCCGACGGCGGGTTGAGGAAGAGGGCGTCCGCCACGACCGCGCCGCCCACGAGCGACGCGACCGTCATCGACCCCTGTACCGACACGCCCGCCGCGACCGTCGCCGTGATCCCCACAAGGAACGCAAGGGGGATCGCGACGAGCACCAGGTCGTACCGTGACAGTCGTGCGATCCGACGCCGGAGAGTGTCGCCACTACCTGTCATGCAGTGCTCACCCGTCACGTGACAGTAGGCCGATCATCCGGTATAATTCTTTCCCAGGTAACAACTGGAGAACCCCGAACGAACCACCGTCGAACTACCGGAGAACTATCACTGTAAATATATTCCGCTTCTATGATGGCTACGAAGATTATCGACGTAACTTACGTCGTCGGCCACCCCGTCGCCGCCGGTGACACAGCGGTTAAGTGTCAGGAGGCCGTACTACGGCGCATGAACGTCGAGCCCTGGCTGCTGGCCGCGGGCGCGCTGTTCCTGCTGGGGCACGTGGTGATCCTGCTGTTCTTCTACCGGTTGCGACAGGGCGCTGGTGGCGGGTCGGAAGCGGACGCCGACACGGCGGCGGCGGTCAGTTGCCAGGAGTGTGGTGCCGAGAACGACGGCCAGTATCAGTTCTGCCGGGAGTGTGCCGCGGAGTTGCCGGGCGGGCTGACCGCGGGCGGCGACGGCAACGCGCCGGACTCCCGGGGGATGCTGTGAGGCGACTCCGCGGGTGACCGCCGGGCGTGGACCCCGACTTTGACGGTGGTGGGGGGTGTGGAGCCGGTATGCCGGAGTCGGACCTCGCAGAGCGGGTGCGGGCAGCGCTCGACACGGACCTCGCGGAGTTCGAGGCGGCGGTGCGCGAGGAGGCCGAGGTGGTGCGTGCCGAGATTGCCGACGGCACCTTCGACAACCCGCAGGCCATCGTCGGGATGGAGCACGAACTGTACGGCGTCGACGAGCGGACCGACGACCTCGTCCGGATCCCCCGCGATCTGCTGGAGTACGTCTCGTTCACGAAGGAACTGGGCCTCCACCAGGCGGAGACACACACGAGTCCCCAGCCGCTGAACCGCTACGGCCTCACGGCACAGGAGGCCGAACTGCGGGCGCGGCTGACCGCCGCCGGGGGGGCGCTCCGTCGAGAGGGCTACCGGGCAGTGAGCGGTGGTATGACGGTCCCGACGCCGACCGACGAGTCGATGCAGGAGTACCTCTCGGACACGGCGGTCGTCGACGGCGTGCGGATCGCCGCCAACATGAGCGACTCCGTGCGCTACCACGCGATGTCCAACGCTCAGCGAGCGGGGTACGAGCCCCGCATGGAACTGGACGCTCCCCACGTCAGCCACCAGTTCGACACGGTCGTCCCCGAGAGTCTCATCTGTTCGATCCAGCCACACTTCCAGTTGGCCAGCGCCGAGAACCTCCCCGAGCAGTTCCGCTACGCCCTGCGTGTCGCCGCGCCGATCCTGGCGCTGACGGTGAACGCCCCCTTCTTCGCCCCGGACCTGTACGACGACGTGCCAGTCGAGGCGGTACTCGAGGACGCTCACATGGAGCACCGGATCGGCGTGTTCGAGACGGTACTCAACGGGCCCGACGCCGAGAAGGTCCGGTTCCCCCGCGACGTCGACTCCCCGGAGCAGGCGATCGACCGGATCGCCGAGGACCGCACGATCGTCCCGATGCCCGTCGAGGAGCAGGGCCGCTTCGACGACGCCTGGGGCCATCTCCGGCACAAGCACGGCTCCTACTGGCGGTGGGTGCGCCCCGTGTTCGACGCCCCCAACAGGACCGACGCCAACGCCCGCATCGAGTTCCGGCCCGTCCCCGCACAGCCGACGGTCCGGGACTGTATCGGCGTGCTCGCGCTGTTCGCCGGGCTGATGGTGAGTCTCCGCCGGCGCGCGCACCCGGTGTACGATCTGGACTGGGAGACCGCACGGGAGAACTTCTATGCGGCCACCCGCGACGGTCTCCAGGCCGAGATGGCGTGGATCGACGCCGACGGCGAGCCGACGACCGACACCGACCGCGTGTACGCCGACCTGTTCGAGCACGCCTACGACGGGCTGAAGACCCACGAGATCGACCGCGGCACGGCTGCCACCTACCTGGAGCCGCTGCGGCGCCGGGTCGAACACCGGATCACGCCCGCACGATGGACGCTCGACCGGGCCCGCGAGCACGCCGAGGCCGGCGCCGACCTCGCGGAGGCCGTCCACGAGGCCCACTGTGACTACGTGGACCGCCAGCGGCGTACCCTCATCGAGGGGTCGTTCCTCGACTGGCTGTGATCTCTACTTAAACGTATCCCGTGACAACCGTTCGCAACCCACGAGCGACGGCGAGCGCGGCAGTTCGTCGGGAGATCCGCTACTCTTATGTAGAATAGCATTCAACCCATAGACGACTATGGCACAACAGATGGGCGGACAGCCGCTGATCGTACTGTCCGAGGAGTCCCAGCGCACCTCGGGCAAGGACGCACAGTCGATGAACATCACCGCGGGCAAGGCCGTCGCGGAGTCCGTCCGCACCACGCTCGGACCGAAGGGGATGGACAAGATGCTCGTCGGCTCGACGGGCGACGTCGTCGTCACGAACGACGGCGTGACCATCCTCTCGGAGATGGACATCGAGCACCCGGCGGCGAACATGATCGTCGAGGTCGCCGAGACCCAGGAGGACGAGGTCGGCGACGGCACCACGACGGCGGTCGTCGTCTCCGGTGAACTGCTCAAGCGCGCCGAGGACCTGCTGGAGCAGGACATCCACCCGACCACGCTCGCGGACGGCTACCGCCAGGCCGCCGAGCGCGCCAAGGAGGCCCTGGAGGAGATCGCCATCGACGTCGACGCCGACGACACCGACATCCTCCAGCAGATCGCCGCCACGGCGATGACGGGCAAGGGCGCCGAGAGCGCGAAGGACACCCTCTCCCAGCTGATCGTCGACGCCGTGCGCTCGGTCGCCGACGACGAGGGCGTCGACCTGGACAACATCAAGATCGACAAGGTGGTCGGCAGCGCCATCGAGGAGTCCGAACTCGTCGAGGGCGTCATCATCGGCAAGGAGCGCGTCCACGAGAACATGCCCTACGTCGTCGAGGACGCCGACGTGGCCGTCCTTGACGACGCCCTCGAGGTGAAGGAGACGGAGATCGACGCCGAGGTCAACGTCACCGACCCCGACCAGCTCAACCAGTTCATCGAGCAGGAGGAGCAGCAG
>CAYODS010000062.1:0-17202 GCA_964402765.1 uncultured Halobacteriales archaeon | reverse complement strand
ACGCCCACTCCTTGTCGAGGTCGATGCCGGGGGCGTCGACCCCGCGGTCGAGAAAGGCACCCATCTGCTTCTCCAGGACGTCCAGCGGGCGCTGGACCCCGTCGTAGATGGAGTCCATCATCCCGGGACCCAGGTCCACCGACAGCGGCTCGCCGGTGGTCTCGACCGGCTCCCCGGGGGCGACGGCGGAGGTCTCCTCGTACACCTGGATCGTGGTGCGGTCACCCTCGATCTCGATTATCTCGCCCATCAGGCCCTCCTCGCCGACGTACACGACGTCGTTCATCCGGGCGTCCAGCCCGGTGGCGACGACGACCGGCCCGGAGACGCTGGCGATCCGGCCGTCCTCGCTGACGTCGGTCTCTGTCGCCTGGCTCATGTGGGTGCGAGTGGCCGCGCCGCGGGCTTGTAACTGTCGTTGTCCGCCGCCAGCCGCCGGCTCGTCCGGACGTGAGTCAGGACTCCTCGACGCTCGCGAGCATCTCGTGGCGGGCGACCCGGAACCCCTGGCGCTCGTAGAAGGCCATCGCCCGCTCGTTGTCTGCGTCGACCTCCAGCCTGAACTGCTCACAGCCCGTCTCCCGGGCGCGCTCGCGGGCCCGCTCGAACAGCCGGTCCGCCAGTCCAGTCCCGCGGTACGGCTCGGTGACGTAGACGTCACAGACGACCAGCCGGTCGGGCCGGTCGAACGGGACCGGCGACGGCTCGATGTCGGTGAGGACGAACCCGACGAACTCGCCGTCGGTCGCCGCGACCGGCGCCCCGTCGTACCCCTCGACGGCGACCCACCCCCGGTAGTCCTCGCCGTCGAGTTCGTCCAGGTAGAACGGCACCTCCGCCTCGACGTGGTCGACGCCCTCCGCGAGGGCGAACTCCTCGACGGTGGACTCCAGGGCCCGGTTGTACGGCAGCCACACCTCCGCGAGGAAGCGACGGACGGCGGCCTCCTCGGCGGGAAGAGCGACGAGCGACACGTCCGTGTCCGTGTCCATGTCCGGACGTTCGAGCACGCTGTGTTCAGCCTGTCGTCCCGTCTCGCCCCGTGGGACGATCCCGGTCTGTTTTGTCCGGGCCACCCCAGGCCCCGACGTGTTCGAGCAGGTCTCGTACGTCACGGTCCTCGTCGGCGACCAGGACCGCGCCCGCGAGTTCTACGCGGAGTCGCTCGAGTTCGTGGTGCGGGACGACCGCCCGCTGCCCGACGGCGGCCGCTGGCTGTCGGTGTCGCCGCCGGACGAGCCGTTCCCGCGGCTCGCCCTGGTGCCCGCCGACCGCGACCACCTCCGGCTCCCGACCGCGCCGGAGCGGCGCCCACCGGCCGGCGAACAGACCGGCGACTACCCGCTTGCGGTGTTCACCGTCGAGGACTGTCACGAGCGGGTCGCCGACCTCCGCGAGGCGGGTGTCCCGGTGGTGCGCGACCCGGAACCGGGACCGGGCGGCGTCGAGGCGGCGGTCCGGGACCCGTGGGGCAACGTGTACGAACTGGTCGAGCCCGGCGGGTGACTACTCCTCGTCCATCAGGTCGATCCCGATGGCGCGCTTTATTTGCTCGCGCAGGCCGCTGCCGGCCTCCCCGCCCAGCGTGACGACGACGGGTTCGACGCTCTCCTCGACCTCGCGGCGCACGGTCCGCGAGAGGTGATCGAGGTCGTCGACGTGCATCACGACGATACCGACGCCGTCGTCCTCCAGGACGCTGGTGACGGCGTCGTCCAGTTCGTCGGGCTTGTCGTCCTCGGGGACGTTCTCGAAGGTCCGCACGCCGGCCAGCCGGAAGCCGGTGGTGAACTCCGGGCTGCCGACGACGGCGATCTCCTGGCTCATAGCACGAGTTCCTCCTGTATCTCCTCGGGGTCGAGCCCGGCCTCCTTTCCGCGGGCGATCGCCCTGATGTTGTTCACCTCCCGCTCCTTCGCGACGATGTAGGCGAGGACGGGACACACCGACAGCGGGTACCGGCTCGACAGGCGGTCGGCGTACGCCAGCAGTGCCCGCTCGGTGCCGTTCTCGAACTCCACGAGACTCTCGGCCTCGGCCAGGCCGTCGAGTGCCTCGTCGAGCTCGTCGCCGTAGCGGCTCTCGCGGACCCGCGTGACGAGTTCGTCGGTGTTTGCGCCGATCTGGGTGAGTTCCGCCGCCGAGAACAGCTGGCCCCCGTCGATGAAGTAGTCGCCGGGGTCGAGGTCGGTGGCGGTCCTGACCGTCCGCAGGGCGTTGCGGACGTTGAGGAAGTCCACCTCGGCCTGGAGGAACTCGACGTACAGTTCGGTGGCGGGGTCGTCGGCGCCGGCCTCGCCGCCCAGCCCGTTCAGCAGGTTCTCGTAGAACGCCCGGTCGACGGCGTTCTCGACCGGCACGAGACTGTTCGTCGCCTCGAAGTCCGTCAGCGCGTCCTCGAGACCGTCGCCGAACACCGTCCCCGCCAGGACCTCGACGACGCCCTCGACGTCGCCGGCGTCTATCAACTGATCGACCTCGCCGGCGTCGAGTTCGCCCGCGAGGATCAGGTCCGACCGGATCTCCTCGGGGGTGGCGTCGGAGTACAGCCCCCGGATCACGGTCTTGACGTTCCAGACGTCGAACTTCCGCAGGTAGCGGGCGATCAGGTCGTACAGGCGACCCTCGGCGAACCGCAGGACGTCGGCGAAGTGGCGGGCGAGGTTGCGGTTCAGCGAGTACTCGATGAGGTCGACGCCGCTGTAGCGTGACCCCATCCGGTTTATCTCCTCGCTGTACTCCGTCTCCTCCATGAAGCGGGCGATCTCGCTCGGCCCCATCCGGACGAGGTCGCGGTACTGGTCCTCGTCGAACAGCTTCGCCCGGCGGGAGCGCACCCGCGCGGAGACGTACTCCGGGTTGCTGCCGCCGGCGGCGCTCATCGCTCCGTGTCCTCGCCGCCCGCCTCGACGTCGAGGTCGGCGTCGGGGTCGACGTCGGCGTCGGCGAACAGGCGCTCGCTCACCTCGCGCAACTGGTCCTCCCAGACCTCCTCCAGCACGGAGTCGAAGGTGTTGTTCACCCGCACGCGGGAGCTCTCGCCCTCGACGACGACACCGCCGAGACAGTCGTACTCGCCGGCGACCTCGCCGTCGTGCTCGGAGTCCGCGAGCACCGACTCGAGGAGGTCCTGGTCGTCGGAGTGGCCGTACAGCCGCAGCCGTTCACCGTCGTCGAACTCCGCGGCGGCGGCCGTAAAGAGCGCCTCGGTGAGCCGCTCGCGACGCTCGCCGCGCAGCCCGCCGACGGTCTCCTCGAGCCGCTCGCGGACGTCCTCAAGGGCGTCCCGCCGGGCCTCCAGGCGGGTCTGCTTGGCCTCCAGCTTCGCGGCGGAGACCTGCTGTCGGCGCTGCTGGTCGATCTCGGCGTCGACCTCCGCCTCGGCCTCCTCGCGGATCCGGTCGGCGTCCTCGCGGGCGGTCTCGCGGATCTGCTCGGCGTCCTCGCGGGCGGCCTCGCGGATCGACTCCGCTTCGGCCTCGGCCTCCTCGCGGATCTCCTCGACGACGGTGTCGAGACTCATCTCAGCCGGTGACGAAGGCCACGACCAGTGCCAGAAGCACCAGTGTCTCGGGCAGCACCGTCAGCACCAGGGCGGTCCCGAGACCGATCGAGTCCTCGGCCAGCGCCCCGACGGCGGCTGAGCCGATCCCTCGCTCGGCGTAACCGGACCCGTACGCGGCGAGCCCGACGGCGATACCGACGGCGAGCGCGACGGCCCCCTCGGTCGTGATCGCGGGGGACGAATCTTGCAGTACGACGCTCGTCAGCTCTGGAAGTGTGGCGAACATTGGTGTTCAGTTAGTCCTCAGTAGTGTGGTCTCCGCTGTGTCCGAACGGGTCGTAGTTCTGCCCACCGCCATCATAAAACTTCCCAAAGAATTCGACGTACTCGAGGCGGACGCCCTGGAGCCCGGCGCTCGTGATGCCGAGCGCGAGCACGAACAGGTGTCCGACCACGATGAGGACGGCCCCGGCCGCCAGCCCCACGAGCGCGAGGGCGCCGTCGCCGTTCAGCAGACCGGCGAACATCAGTTCCTTGCTGTCGCTGGCTTCGACAGTCGCCACGCTCGTGCCCTCGGTGAACAGGAAGTGGAACTCGCCCTCCTCGCCCTCGTAGGCGCCAAACACCAGCAGGTTGACCACGAACGCCAGCCCGGCCTTCGCCAGCAGCACCGCCATCAGCCGGACGTACGACAGCACGTTGACGATCGACTGCAACACCTCGACCGCCAGCAGTCCCTCCCCGATGACCAGCATCACGAACCCGAGACCGGCCACCGCCAGGCCGGCGAGTCCGACGACCTCCGGCAGCCCGGTGAACCCGACGTCGATCGCGGGCTGGACCGTCGGGTCGACCAGCGCCTGGTCCGACGGGGTGCCGAGGACGTTGTAGATGAACTGGGGCTTCGAGCCGGCGGCGTGCGTGCTGAAGATCCACGCCCAGGCGCCGAACATCAGGAACAGCCACGACCCCTCCTCGAGGACGGCCGCGCGGACGCCGTGGTTGTACCACTCCTTGAGAAAGCCGAGCACGTAGCCCACGCCGACGTGGACCAGCCCGACGACCAGCGACAGCACGAGCCAGGCCGTCGCGAAGTTCTGGTACTTCGGCTGGAGACCCTTGTGGATCGGCGAACTGCCGCCCCAGAGCCAGTCACTCAGGAAGTGCAGCCCGAAGAACTCGCCGTACAGCAGACCGAAGACGACGGTAAACAGTCCGGCCCACAGCCCGACGCCACCCAGTGCACTCAGCCCGTCGTGGTCGACCCTGGTGTACAGCCCGTAGCCGACGGCCATGTACAGCAGACCGTAGGCCACGTCGCCGATCATGAACCCGAACATCACCGGAAACGTCAGAAAGACCAGGAACGTGGGGTCGAACTCGGAGTACTTCGGTAGTCCGGTGGCCTTCACCAGCGTCTCCATCGGCTTCGTCGTCTTCGGGTTGTCCAGGGTCGTCGGCGGCGGGTCCCGCATCGTCACCACGCCGCCGTCGGGCGCCGGCGTCGGCTCGCCGCCGCCTTTGCGCTCCCGCGACGGGTCGGGATCGGGGTCGGGCTCGACCTCCTCGACGCGCTCGGGGTGACCCTCCCGGTACTCCGCGACGCGGAGTTCCTCGAACTCGACGCGGTCGCCGACCGCCTCCTCGAGTGCGGCGGCCATCTCCTCGACGCGGTCGGTCGGGATCCACCCCTCGGCGACGAAGCTGTTCTCGGTCGTCGCGAACGCCAGCGGCGCCTCTGCCTTCTGGACCCGCACCGTCAGGCGGTGCTCGGCGCCGACGAGGAAGCCGCCAACCTCGTCGGCCAGCTCCTCGATCTCGCTCTCCACCTCCGCGAGCTCGGAGCGAAGTTCCTCGGCGCGTTCCCGCAGCGTGCGGGTCTCGACGCGGGGGTTGGCGTCGTCGTACTCCGGCGCCTCGACCGGCTCGAAGTCGACGCCGACCAGCGCGTCCTCCAGGTGACCACTGTGGTCGTCCTCCTCGCTCCCCTCGTCCTCGTCGTCGAGCACCGAGGCGTCGGTCGGGTGGGCGAACACGGCGAGTACGTCGCCGTCGTCGCTCGTCCGCACCTCGAACTCGTCGATCCCGTCGGCCCCGGCGACGGCCGCCCGGACCGCCTCGGCGTCACCGCGGCCCACGACGGTCTCCAGGGTACGGAACCCCGAGAGGAGGTCCAGGTCGACGGCGAGCTCCCGGAACGGCGCCAGTGCCTCGATACGCTCCTCGACCGACCGGAGTTCGTCCTCGATCCCCGAGCGGCGGTCGTCGAGGGCGTTCGTCCGCCGGCGGACCGACTCGAGTTCCCCTTCGAGGTCGTCGACCGGGGCGGGGTCGGCGTCCTCGACGCCCAGCGTGGAGCGCAGTGACCGGACGGTGACGAGCTTCTGGGAGGCGTCCTCGGCGCCCTCGGCGGGGTCGCCTCGCTCGAAGCCGTTCCAGGAGCCGTCGTACTCCGAGAGGTGCAGCAGGTGCAACTCGTGGACGGTCTCGACCACCTCGTCCATGACCGGTTTGGCGCCGGCCACGGACACCTTGCTCATCCGCTCAGGTCTGAGCATGCACCGCCTCCTCGAACCGTTCGAGCACGTGTTCGACCACCTCGTCCGTGCGCTCGGCTGCGGCCTCGACCAGTTCCGTCCGCCCGCGCTCGCCCTGCTCGAGGACGGTCCGGCGCTCGGTCTCGATCTCGGACTCGGCCTCGTCCATGCGGCGCTCGCGGACCTCGGCGGCCTCCTCGCGGGCCTCCTCTCGGATCCGCTCGGCCTCCTCGCGGGCCTCCTCGCGGATGGCCTCGGCCTCCTCGCGGGCCTCCTCTATCGTGCGCTCGGCCTCCCGCTCGGCGTCTTTGATCCGCTCCAGCACCTCTGGTCTCGGCATTTGCCCGGTCATTACTCCCTGCGCTATATGGTAGTTGCGGAGTCGACCGGAACGGCAGGCTTACCTTGCCGACGCCCCAGCGACGAGTGATGGGAGTGCTCGAGGACAAGGGTCGCGCCCGGCTGTTCTACAAGTACCTCTCGAAGGTGTACGACCGGGTGAACCCGTTCGTCTGGACCGAGGCCATGCGCACCGAGACGATCGCGATGCTCGATCTCGCCCCCGAGGACCGCGTGCTCGACGTGGGCTGTGGCACCGGCTTCGCCACGGAGGGCCTGCTCCGCGAGGTCGAAACCGTCCACGGGATCGACCAGAGTCCCCACCAACTGCAGCAGGCCTACCCCAAGTTCGGCAAGCGCGGCCCGGTCCGTTTTCACCTCGGCGACGCCGAGCGCCTGCCGTTCCGTGCGGACACCTTCGACGTCGTCTGGTCCTCGGGGTCGATCGAGTACTGGCCCGACCCCGTCGCCACGCTGCGCGAGTTGCGCCGCGTGGCCCGCCCCGGCGGGCAGGTACTCGTCGTCGGCCCGAACGAGCCCAGCGAGCCGATCCGTCGTCGCCTCGCGAACGCCATGATGCTGTTCTACACCGAGGAGGAGGCACAGGACTGGTTCGAGAGCGCCGGGTTCGCCGACGTGGAACACCGACTGCTCGGCCCCGACCACGCCCCCACGATCGCCATCGCCACCCTCGCTCGTGTCCCCGGCGACGACGGCGACGGCGAGGCCACCGCGACCGAGACCGACGCCGACCCCGACACCGCCGGTACGCCCGCGGACGACGACTGAGGACCGACCACTCACCGCCTACGTGGCTCGCCCTCGAGTCGGGGTCAGGACGGGGGGGCCGCCCGGAAACGGTCGTGCGCGGTCCGGGGCCTCGGCCGGTGACGACGGGGTCGCCGCCGCCGCGGTGGTCCCGTTCGGCGCGCTGCCGACGGTGATCGTCACGTCGCCGTCAGGGGTCTCGACGGTCACGTTCGCCGGCGTCGTCCCGAGGAGGAACCACAGTCGGCCGTCGTCGGTGGTGCCGACGGTGCGGTTGCCGACGACGACCGTCGCCCCGACGGGGTTGCTCGGTCCGCCCCCGGCGTCGCCGGTCTCCTGGACCCGGACCAGCGTCGGGTCACCGTCCGCGACGCGCTCGACGGTGACGCGGACGTCGCCGACGGTGCGGTTCGCGGCGACGACGGGTTCGAGGCGGTCGAGTCTGAGCCGCTGGACCTCCCGGTAGACGGCGCCGGTGTCGCGGTTGAGGTAGGTCAGGACCGTCCCCCTCGGGTGGGGGAACTCCGCGCGGAACAGGCGGTCACCGACGGAGGCGATCGAGTGGCCGCTCGACGCCGAGAACGCCTGCGGGTACACCGTCCGGAGGCGGTCGACGACCTGTGCGGTGGTGTTCAGGCGCTCGCCCTCCCCGGGTGCGTACCGGTCGAACCTGACCACCTCGCGGACGTACTCGCCGCCGTCGACGGTCTCGATTGCCAGCCCCGACGGCGTGGCGTGGACGCCGACGGCGGGCACGGACTCGCCGGTCATCCCCGCGGCGACCCGGTCGCGGACGGGGCTACGGAACAGTCCCAACTGCCGCGAGAGGGTGCTCGCCTCGGTGCGCAACTCGAAGGTGAACGCGTCGCCCGCCCGTCGCTCCAGTTCCGCGAGCGTGCGCCGGTGTTCGCCGGCGACGAGGTGGACGGCGGCGAGCCGACGGAACAGCGTCTCCCGGTCGATCGTCCCCTCGTGGTAGGCGCGGGCCGCCTGGCGCTCGCGGGTCCGGAGTCGGTCGACCGCCCGCCGGGTGTCGTTCAGCACCGTCCGCACGGCGGCCCGCCGCTCGGCCGTCGTCTCCGCCGCCGCGAGCAGTCCCCGGGCGCGGTAGCGGTCGAACCGCACCCGCAACTCGTCGTCGCCGACGGCAACAGCGGGCCCCACCAGCGTCGTCGGCGTCCCGACGCCGCCGACCCGCTCGCCCGACCCGAGGCCGGTCCGGGCGGGGGTGCCGTTCGCCTGGAGTGAACTCGGGTCCACGGACACGACGGCGTGGTCCGTGTCCGGCGCTCCCGTCGGCGCCGTCGGCGCGGTCGCTGCAACGGCCACGGCGCCGGCGACGAACACGACGACCAGGACGACCGCCGTCCCGACGCGGCGACGGGAGCGCTCCATCACCGACCGGTAGACAACGACCGCACAAAAACCGGTCGGACGGTCGCGCCGCCGGCGACGTGTCCCGCCGCACGCCCCGAGATCCCGGCTATGAAAAGCGTTTTGCCCACGGAGGCGGCACCGGGGACACACAGATGTGGTCCCGCCGGCCCGTCCGGGCCGCCGCCCTCCTGGTCGCGGGCCTGCTCGTGGTCGTCGCCGCCCCGCTCGCCGCCGGCATCGGCGCGACGGCCACGCCAGCCGACGCAGCGTCCCCGACGGCGACCGCGACCGCGACCGCGACCTGGGACCCACCCCGCGAGAACCGGGCCGCGGCCCGGGCGCTCCAGGAGCGCCCCGACCCGGCGACGGTCGTCGAGGTGAACCTCACCAGCGAGGGCGACGCCCGGTGGACGATCACGAGCCGGTTCGCCCTGCCGAACGAGTCCGACAGGGCGGACTTCCGGCGGTTCGTCGCCGACCTCCGTGACGGGACCGACCCTGACCCGCGGGTGGGCTACTCGTCGGCGACGTTTCGCAGCCTCGCCGACCGCGTCGCCGCGACGACCGACCGCTCGGACATGCAGATCGTCGACCCCTCCTGGGACGGCGCGGTCCGTAACGACACCGGCGAGGTGTCGCTGTCGTTCACCTGGACGAACTTCGCTCGCACCGACGGCGACCGCGTGTTGCTGGACGACGTGTTCCGGGCCGACGTCGGCCTGGTCTCCTCGCTGTCGCCCGACCAGCGACTGGTGATCGCCCCCCCGCCCGGCTACGCGGTGTCTGACACCCCCTTCCCGACCGAGGACGGGACCATCCGCATCGACGGCACCGAGGACGTCCCTCAGGACGTGACCGGCGGCAACGCCTCCGTCGTGTACGTCCCCCGGGCGGGTGTCGGCCCGACGGGGCGGATCCCCGTGGTGCCGGTCGTCGGTGGCTTGGCCGTCGCCGTCGTCGCCCTCGGGACGGCGTACCTCTACCTCGACCGCCAGGACGGCGACGACCCGGACTCCCCTCCGCCGACGGCGTCGGACACGGACTCGCCCGACACCCCCGCCGACCCGGCCCCCGACACGCCCGACACCACCGGGAAGCCGGCGGCGACCGACGGGTCGACGGCCACCGAGGCGACGGCGGACGCGTCCACGGCGGCGGTCGACGCCACCGCCGACGTGGACGAGGAACTGCTGAGCGACGAGGAGCGCGTCGAGCGACTGCTGGCGACGAACGGCGGCCGGATGAAGCAGGCGACGATCGTCTCCGAGACGGGGTGGTCGAACGCGAAGGTGTCGCAGTTGCTCTCCTCGATGGACGAGGCGGGCCGGATCGACAAGCTCCGGATCGGCCGCGAGAACCTCATCTCGCTGCCCGACGAGAGCGTGGTCGACCTGGACGCCGACGGCGGTGGCTCGACGGCCGACCGCGAGGACGGCGACGGTGACGGCAACTGACGCCCGGCCGGACTCGACCCCCGTGACGGGCGTCGCGGTGGTCGGCCCGCTGAGGGCGTTCGTAAGCGTTTACACCGGCTCGCCCCTCCTCGCGTGCATGAAGGTGCTCGTCACGGTGAAGGAGGTCGTCGAGGTGGACGACGACTTCGCGATCTCCGGCACCGAGATCGACGACCGCTATCTGGACTACGACCTCAACGAGTGGGACGACTACGCCGTCGAGGCCGCCGTCCAGATCGCCGAAGCGGGCGACGACGTCGAGGTGGTCGCGGCGACGATCGGCCCCGAGCGCAGCGAGGAGACGATCCGCATGGCACTCGCGAAGGGCGCCGACCGCGCCGTCCGCGTCTGGGACGACGCCGTCGCCGGCGCGGAACTGCTCGACCCGCGCTCGAAGGCCCGCCTGTTCGGGGCCGTCGTCGAGGACGAGGAGCCCGACCTCGTCCTAACGGGCGTGCAGGCCAGCGACGACGCCTTCGGCGCGACGGGCGTCGCCCTGGCCGAGCGGGTCGGCTACGAGTGGGCCGCCGTCGTCAACGACCTCGAGCTCGACCGCGAGGCGGGCGTCGCCAGCGTCCACCGCGAACTCGAGGGCGGCGTCGAGGAGCTCACCGACGTCGAACTGCCGGCGGTGCTCACCATCCAGACCGGCATCAACGAGCCCCGCTACGCCTCCCTGCGGGGTATCCGCCAGGCCCAGCGCAAGGAGATCGCCCACCACACCCTCGACGATCTGGGACTGGCGGCCGACGCCGCCCGGGGGCCGCTCCGGCTCACCGAGATGTACGAACCCGAGAGCGAGAGCGACGCGGAGATCTTCGAGGGCGACGCGAGCGAGACAGCCGGACAACTCGCGGCCACGCTCCGCGAGATGGGGGTGGGAGAATGACCGCCGACGTGCTCGCCGTCGCCGAGCACCGCCGGGGCGAGTTGCGTGACGTCTCCTTCGAGGTCGTCACCGCCGCCCGCCGGATCGTCGACGACACCGGCGGCGATCTGCACCTGGCGGTGATCGGCGGCGACGTCGACGCCTTCGCCGACCGCCTCTCGCTGTCGGCGGTCGACCGCGTGCTCACCGTCGACGAGGGCGAGGAGTTCGACCACGGCGTGTACACGCAGGCCCTCGCCGCGCTGTACGACCACGTCGACCCCCAGTACGTGGTGGCGCCGAACACCGTCAACGGGCTGGACTACGCGCCGGCGGTCGCCGAGCGCCTGGACCTGCCGCTCGTGACCGACGCCACCGCCGTCGGCGCCGGGGACGGCCTCACCGTCACCCGCGAGATGTACGGCTCGAAGGTCGAGACCACCGTCGATGTCGACGGCGAGCGCGCGCTGGTCACCGTGCGGGACGCCGAGTTCCCGCCCGCCGACGAGCGTGGCGACCCGCCCGTCGAGTCCCTCCAGGTGGAGATCGACGAGTCCGCGCTGCGCGCGACGGTGCGAGGCTTCGAGGAGGTCGGCGGCGGCGACGTCGACATCACCGACGCCGACGTACTGGTCAGCGTCGGCCGCGGCATCGAGGAGGAGGACAACGTCGACCTGATCTTCGAGCTGGCGGACGCCCTCGGAGCGACGGTGTCGGCCTCCCGGCCGGTCGTGGACAACGGCTGGCTGCCGAAGAACCGCCAGGTGGGACAGAGCGGGAAGGTCGTCACCCCGGACGTGTACATCGCGATCGGCATCAGCGGCGCCGTCCAGCACGTCGCCGGCATGAAAGGCGCCGACACCATCGTCGCGGTCAACACCGACCCCTCCGCGCCCATCTTCGATCTGGCGGACTACGGTATCCAGGACGACCTGTTCGACGTGGTGCCCGCGCTGATCGAGGAGTTCGGCGGCTGACCCCGGCCTCTCGACCGTTTCCCGCGCTTTACTACCCCAGGACGGCGACCGCGGCGACCACCGCGAGGTACTCCACGACGGGCCACACCGCGAACCCCGCGACGGCGCCGAGTCCGAGCCACTGGTCGGGGTCCTCGACGTCGACCCGGTCGTGGTACAGAAGCGTCAGCAACAGGCCCAGCGGCCCGGCGACGACCCACAGCGACAGCCACGCCGGCACGTCGATCCCCGAGACGGCGGCGATCGCGGCGCTCAGGCCGACGGCGGTCGCCCCCAGGAGGAGCGCGGCCACGCCCCCGGCGGCGGCGACGGCGCCGAGCCGTCGGGCGGCGAACGGCCGGTCGAGGTCGAACCAGACGGCGAAGCCGTAGGTGAGCGCCCAGGCGACGCTGCCCCCGGCGACCAGGCCGACGAGCGAGGCGGCGTCCGTGCCGGGGAGATGCACGTCCGCACATCGGCCCGTGGGGGGGTAACGGTTGTGTCTCCCGCGGTGGCATCCGTCACCCCTTTGTCCGCCCGACGCCGTTGGCGAGTGAATGGAGTTCCTCGACCGGCGACGCGACCTCGTCGAGGACCGCCTGGCGACGGCGGTCGAGCGCGTCGAGCCGCCCGAACTCGCCGCCCAACTCGAACACGTCGCCCTGTCGGACGGCAAGCGCGTGCGACCGATGGTGACGGTACTCGTCTGCGAGGCGGCGGGCGGGGACCCCGGGCAGGCGGTGGACTTCGCCGCCGGCGTCGAGTTGGTCCACGCCGCCTCGCTCGTCGTCGACGACATCATCGACCGCTCGCCGGTGCGCCGGGGCGTCGACAGCGCCTGGGCCGCCTTCGGCCACGGCCCGGCGATCATCGCAAGCGACGGGCTCATCGGCGAGGCGTTCGCGCTGTTCGGCGAGGACCCCCGCGCCACCCAGGTCGTCGCCGAGGCGATGGTCGAACTCGGTGAGGGAGAGGCGACCGAGATCGTCGACCGACCCGAGACCGAGGCGGAGTACATGGCACTGGCCCGCCGGAAGACCGGCGCGCTGTTTCGCGCGGCAGCAGAACTGGGGGCGCTCGCCGCCGACGCCGACGCCGTCACCGTCGAGGCGGTCGGCGAGTACGCAGAACGGGTCGGCGTGGCCTTCCAGATCCGCGACGACGTCCTCGACGCCACCGCCGACGGCGACCGCCTGGGCAAGCCTGCCGGCGTCGACGACGCCCTCGACCGTCCCTCGCTCGTGCAAGTCACCGACCTCTCGCCCGAGCGGGCGACCGACCGCGCCCGCCGTGAACTCGACCGCGCGCTGGCCGCCCTCGACGCCGCCGACCTGGAGGACGGCGAGGCGGCGGGCTACCTGCGGGACCTCGGGGAGTTCGTCGTCGACCGCGACCGCTGACTCAGGCGCTGGCCTCCTCCGCCTCCGCCGTCTCCGGCTCCGTCTCGGGGTCGGTCTCGGCCGGCGGCCCCGGCGTCTCGGGGTCACCGCCCAGGCGTGACTCGGCGACGGCGAAGGCAAGCGTGCTGGTGAACCCCAAGAGCGTGCCGCCGGTGAGCGCCACGGCCAGCACCTGCAGCGACACCGCGCCGACGAAGTAGCCGCCGACGGCGTGGAGCACGGCGGCGATCGCCACCACGTAGAAGGGGGCGTTGAGGTAGCGCCACTCCAGGCGGCCGGCGAGGTACTCGTCGGTGATCCGCCCGACGCTGGTGGTGAGGCCGGCGGCGCCGAACCACCGCACCGACCCGTACAGCACCGCGGCGACGACTTCGAGCACGTCAAGGGCGTCGTCGGCGCCGGCCTGAGCGGCGCTGAGTGTCTCCGCGCCGCTGGCGGCACCGACGGCGAACAGCACCAGCGCGACCACGTAGGCGACCAGCGTGACGCGTCCGGCGTACAGCCCTCTGCGGGTGCGCTCGAACAGTTCGGCGGCGCGCTTCTCGGCGCCGACCCCGCGGGCGATCACGTACAGGCCCAGCAGGGCCGACACCGCGCCGAGTGCCACCTCGCCGGGGGCGTCGAACAGCGACGCGAGCACCAGAAGCGGGTAGATCAGCAGCAGGACCCCGAGCGGGACGAGGATCGTCCCGCGGGTCTCCGGGTCGTCGAGCACCTGCTTCATCGTGTAGTACACCGACTCGAGGTCCTGGGACTGCCGGACGACCACCCGGCGGACGCCGTCGACGGGCACCCGCGAGCGGATCACCGGGACGACGGACTCGTCCTGTGCGCCGTCGGTGACGACCACCGCCCGGACGCGGTCCTCGCCGGCGAACCCCTCGAGGACGGTGTCGACCTCGTCGCCGACGGCGCGGTTGGCGACCACGTCGCCGCGCTCGTCGCCGGCGACCGCCGCCAGCGCGACGGGTTCGTCCTCGATGGTGCGGGCCAGGTGGACCCCCTGGAACAGCACGTTCACGTCGCTGTCCTCGGGGTCGGCCTCCGCCAGCGCCACGGCGGCGTCACGCACCGAGCGCAGCCCCGTGACCGGCGTCTCGACGCCGGTCTTGCGCCCGATGTCGTCGTCCAGGTCCACACACAGGACCAGCAGCATCTACCGGCCTCTCTGTGCGCCGGACGGTAAACGCTTTCCGGGGTCGGGCTCCTACGTCGAGCAGACCTCGCGCAACTCCGTCAGGGAGTCGATCTCCCAGGTGGGCCAGACGTTCAGGTCCCAGTCGTCGCGGTGGGGGCGCCGGATGAACGCCGAGTCCATCCCGGCGTTGTGGGCCGCCCGCACGTCGGACTCGTTGTCCCCGACGTACAGCGCCGACCCGGCCTCCGCACGGAGGTCCGCGAGCGCCCGCTCCAGGTAGTGGGGGTCCGGCTTGCGCAGGCTGAGACTCTCGATCGTCGCCGAGCGGCCGTAGGCGGCGCCGAACAGGTCGTCCAGCCCGAAGTGATCCAGCAGGAAGTCGACCGTCTCCTGTTGGTTCGAACTGACGACGCCCATCGACACGTCCAGGTCCGCGAGGGTGTCGATGTCGTCGTAGGGGGTCTTCCGGCCGGCGCGGGCCTCCTGCTGCTGGGCCCGCGAGACGGTGCCGTCGCGGGTGCGCCAGAACCGGTCCGGTTCCAGCCCGTACCGGTCGCTGACGGCCGTCACGCGACGCGGCGTCGCGCCGACGGTCATCTCCTCGACGTGGTCCGGGTCCGGTTCGTTCACGCCGAACTGCTCGAACGTCTGTGCGGTGGCGTCCTTCAGGACCTCGAAGCGCGTGCGCCCGACGAGGACACCGTCGTTGTCGAAGACGACGGTATCGTAACTCATGGCCTCCGTACCCGCCGCGTATTTAAAAGCGTTTCACTCAGCGGTCCCCTCGCCGTCCTCCCTGACGCGCGGCGCGGGAGCGTCGAGGACTTACCGGGGGCGTCCCAACGCCCGTCGATGACCACGCTCACGCTGGGGCCGGCGGGGACGTACTCCCATCGCGCGGCCCGTGCGGTCGTCGACGACGAGGTCGCGTTCCGGGAGTCCGTCACCGCCGTCGTCGGGGCGGTCGCCGACGGCTCCGCCGCCCGCGGGGTCGTCCCCGTCGAGAACAGCATCGAGGGCTCCGTGACCGAGTGCCTGGACGCCCTCGCGGAGTACGACGTGGCCGTCCTCAGGGAGGTGGTCACCCCCATCCGGCACGCGCTGATCGCCCGCGACGCCGAGTTCGTGACCGTCGCCAGCCACTCCCAGGCGCTGGCGCAGTGTCGCTCGTACCTCGACCGCGAGTACCCCGACGCCGCACGCGAGGCGGTCGCCAGCACTGCCCGCGGCGTCGAGCGCGCCCGTGAGGACTCCACCGTCGCCGCGGTCGCACACCCCGACGCCGCCACCGACGACGACGGCACCGATGGAGAGGCCGGGGCCCGTGATCTCCGCGTGCTCGCGGAGGACATCCAGGACCGCACCTCCAACGCCACCCGCTTCTTTCTGCTGGGCCCGAGCACCGAGCGCACCGACGCCGGCGGCAAGACCTCGATCGTCGTCTACCCGAACGACAACTACCCCGGACTGCTGCTCGAACTTCTGGAGCCCTTTGCCGAGCGCGACGTGAACCTCACCCGCGTCGAGTCACGCCCCAGCGGCGAGCGCCTGGGCGACTACGTCTTCCACGTCGACGTGGCCGCGGGCGCCTACGAGCAGCGTCTCCAGGCGGCGCTTTCGGTCGTGGAGGAGGTCGCCAGCGACGGGTGGGTCCGGCGGCTCGGCTCGTACGACGTGGAACACGTGGTCTGAGCGGCCACCCGCGGCACGCCGCCGGCGTCACTCCACCAGCCGCTCGATCTCGGTGACCAGCACGTCCGAGGCGCCGCGCTTGCGGACGTCGTCGATGACGCCGTACAGGTCACGCTCGTTGACGACGGTGTGGACGGCCACGCTGTCGCGGCCGGCGATGTCCATCACGGTCGGGGCGTCCATCCCCGGGAGTGCCTGGGCCACGTCGTCCAGGCGGTCCTCGGGGACGTTCATCATCAGGTAGCGCTTGCCCTCGGCGTCGAGCACCGAGCGGAGGGCGGTGCGGACCTGCTCTGTCTTCGCGTCCTCGAGGACGTCCGAGCGGGCAAAGAGTCGCGCCGAGGAGGCCAGGACCTCCTCGACGACGGCGAGACGGTTCACCTCAAGGGTGGTGCCCGTGGAGGTGATGTCGACGATGGCGTCGGCCATCCCGGCGTGTGGCGTGAGCTCGGTGGCCCCGCTCACCTCGATGATCTCGGGGTCGACCGCCCGGTCGGCGAAGAACTCCCGGGTGATGTGGGGGAACTCCGTAGCGACGGTGCGACCGTCGAGGTCCGCGACGGCGTCGATGTCGCCGTCCTCCGGTGCGGCGAGCACCAGCCGGCAGCGGCCGTACCCGAGATCGAGCACCTCCTCGACGTTCTCACGGCCGGACTCCCGCACCTGGTCGTACCCCGTGATGCCGAGTTCCGCCGCGCCGTCGCTGACGTACTCGGGGATGTCCGCCGCACGGGCGAACAGCAGGCGAACGTCCGGGTCGACGGTGTCGGCGTACAGTTTCCGGTCCCCACCGTCGACGACGTGCAGTCCCGCCCGCTCCAGCAGGTCGATCGCCGGCTCGTGCAACCGTCCCTTGTTGGGAACCGCGATTCGCATTGTCCCGTCTCGCGGGGCCGCCGGCAACTGTCTTTCCATCCGCGCTGTCCCGCTTCGACTCGAACCCCCCGCTTCGGCTCCACACGCCCCCACCGGACACCACCGCTTCCGGTCGAACGGCGTCTGTTCTACCCCACCGTTTCGGGTCTACAGCGCCCCGTCAGACGGGGTCAGTCGAGGGCGGCGTCGATCCGCTCGCGGACGGCGGCGACGTATCCGTCGTAGTCGTAGCCGAGCCGGGCGATCCACACCTCCCGGTAGGAGGGGTGCACGAGCGGGAGCACCGTCGCCC
>CAYODS010000061.1:1641-17287 GCA_964402765.1 uncultured Halobacteriales archaeon | reverse complement strand
CGTTGCCCGCCTCGGTCTCCCGGCCGAACCGCCAGGTGCCGAACTGTATCTCGCTGGTCTGCAGGCCCGTGTCACCGAGCGGTACGAACTCCAGGTCCATGCCCGACCGTACCCGTGTGCGCGGCGAAAAGGTGGGGGTTCCGGCGAACGACTCACCGTCGGGTCGCGTCGCCGCCCAACCGGCTACAGCAGGTCGTGCCGTCGAACGTACGCCCGGACGTACTCGTGGAGGTCCGGTTCGAGCGTCGAGAGAAAGCGGTACGCCGAGTGGCCGTCGCCCAACGACACCTCGAACGCGTCGCTCGCCGGGACGACGTGGTAGACGACGTTCACCGTGTGCCGACTCGGTCCCCCGTCCGCGCTCTCGCGCCAGAAGTGGGCGTGGACCCCCAACTGCTCCAGCAGTCGCACCTCGATCCCGAGTTCCTCGCGGGCCACCCGGCGGGCCGCCGCCTCCAGCTGCTCGCCCTTGTACAGGCGACTGCCCGGCCAGAACCACACCCGCGGCTCGATCGTCCGCTTTCCAAGCAGGAGCCCCTCGTCGGTCTCCAGCACCAGTTCGACACACGCCTGGGGCATCCGGGCGACGAACGCCTCGTACGTCTCCTCGGGCAGGAACTCGTCGTTGACCGGCATCTCCTCGTACGGGATGTGGGCGTGGTCCTCATCGCGATCACCGCCTCGACCGCCAGTGTCGTCGGTCATCGACGGGAGGAGTGGCGCCTCGGCAAAGTAGGTACCTCCGGTCAGAACTTGTCGGTCGTGTCCACGCTCAACTGCGTCAGTTCGACGTGTGGCGGCCGCGAGACTGCGAACACGACCGTCTCGGCCACGTCCGTGGGGTCCATCGCTCGCCCCTCCCAGTGCTCCCAGTCGTTCAACTCGGTGACCACGGCGCCGGGCATCAGGATCGTCACCCGCACCTGCTCGTCGGACAGTTCCTTCCGCAACGACCGGCAGAACCCGTTGACGCCGAACTTCGAGGCGGTGTACGCGCTGCCGCCCTCCTGCGGGTAGCGGGCACTCAGCGACGACACCGTGACGACGTCGCCCGCCTCGGACTCCAGGATCGTCGGCAGCGCGGCGTGGGTCACGTTCATCACCCCCTCCAGGTTCACCCGCACCGTCCGGCGCAGTTCGTCCAGGTCCGCCTCCGCGACCGGCCCGCCGCGGGCGACCCCCGCGTTGTTCACCAGCACGTCGATCCCGCCGAACGCCTCCCGGACCGACTCGACCATCGCCCGCACCGCCGCCTCGTCGGTGACGTCGGTCGGCGCGACCAGCGTCTCGCCGTCGATCTCTGCGGCCAGGGTCTCCAGGCGGTCCTCGCGCCGCGCCACGAGCGCGACCGAACACCCCTCCTCGGCCAGCGCCCGCGCCGTCGCCTCGCCGATCCCCGAGGAGGCGCCGGTCACGAGCGCGACCCGACCACTCAGGTCCATACGAACGCTGTCGGCGGGGTCCGAATACCGGTTTCGGTGCGTCTCATCGCCCGCGAGCCACGACCACGCCTGACACCGTCGCTCTCGGGTCGAGGGAGAGAGGAGTAGTCCCGGGAGGATTCGAACCTCCGTTTGAGCCCCCAGAAGGCTCCGTGATTGGCCGCTACACCACGGGACTTCACTCCGACGAACGGCGGTGAACCACTAATTCCTGTCGCTTCCGCCCGACTCCGGGTCGCGCCAGTAGTGTTCCCGGCGGTGGCAGTTCGCACACAGCACGACGCAGTGCTCGACCTCGTCGAGCACGCGCTCCTTGGGGGCGCTGTTCGTGATCAGTTCGCCGACGCCGGCCGACTTCTCGCCGTCGACGTGGTGGAACTGTAGGACGACGGGGTCGTCAACGTCACACCGCCGACAGCCGCGACACTGCTGGTACGCCGCCGTCCACGCACGGAGTCGCCGTTCCTTCGTCGCCGCGACCCCGTCGGCCGCCGGGAGGTTCTCGGCCGTGACCGGACCACTCGCGTCCCGCAGGATCGCCGTCCGGAGACGGGCGACCGGCGAGGAGAGCGAGGCGTGCTCCCGTCGATGACAGTTCGCACAGAGCAGGTCACAGCGCTGGATCTCGTCGCGGATCTCCGCCGGCGAGTAGCCGTGTGTGACCATCTCGTTGACCGCCATCCGCTTCGTGTCGGGGTCACGGTGGTGGAAGTCGAGACAGGCGGGAGCTGACTCCCCGCACCGCGTGCAGCCGTCGCTGTCGGCCTTGTACTCGTGGAGCCACTCCCGGAGTGATCGTCGGCGGTCGAGCGTGCGCTGGGTGTTCCACTCCCGGTTGCGGTAGTGCCAGCGCTGGTCCTGGCTCAGTTCGTCCCACGCGACGCCGTCCGGGAGGTCGACGTCGTCCGGCTTCGGCTTGATCCGCGTCCCGGTCGAGGGGTTCGTGTCGAGTCCCGCCAGGCGCTTGGCCTCGTTCCACCCGCCGACGACCCGGAGGACCGTCGACGCGGCCGGGGTCAGTCCCAGGTCCTCGTACTGCGCCTTCGTCGGGGACTCACCGAGTCGCTCTGCGGCCTCCCGCAGCGCCGCGAGACACTCCTCCTCGGTGGTCACGGGAGGAGCCTGGCGCGCGATCGGGTATAAACGCGGGGGGCGACACCGACAGGTACACCTCCGGCGGCGGCCATCGACGGGTATGTATGTCGGACGACTCCTCGTCGTCGGGCCGGGCGTGGGCGCGTACCGGGTGTCCTCGCGGTCGTTCCCGAACCGCGCGATCGAGGCACGCGACGGTGGGCGGCTGGCGGTCGTGCCCACCGCCGACGCCGAGGCGACGGACAACCCCTACGTCTCCTACGACTGCCTGCGAGTCGTCGGGCGGGGAGACGACGCCGGTGATGACCCGCAGGTGGCACTCGGCAACGGCACCCACGTCGGGGCGGTCGCGGGGAAACTCGAGTTGGGCTACCCGCCGCGGGACGCGCTGGCGACGGCGTTGCTGGCGACGGACTTCGAGCGCGACGAGTACGACACGCCGCGGATCGCCGGCGTCGTCACCGGGGCGGGGGCGACGGTGGGGATCGTGCGGCGGGACGCCCTGCTCGTGCGGCGGGTGGCGGAGCCGACGCTTCTGGCGACCTACGAGCGCGACGAGCCGGAGCCGTTCGGGTTCGCGGCGACGACGGCGAGCGAGGCGGCACGGGAGGCGTACGCTCTGGACTTCGAGCACCCGGTGTGTGCGGCGGGCGTGCGGGTCGCCGACGGCGTCGAGACGGCGGTGGCGAACGGGCCGGCGGGAGAAGACACTTGAGGCTGGCGACCTCACTGTGGGGCATGACCGAAGACACTGAGGACTGGCTCACCGTCGAGCGCCTCGCCCCGATCGCACTCGTACTGGTCGTCGTCTGGCTCGCCCTGGAGGTCGTCGGCGAGGTCTTCGAGATCGCGGCGTTCGCGCTGGGGCCGCTGTACCCGCTGGCGACGCTTGCCGTCCTGGGGCTGGTCGTCGCCTGGCTGCTCGACTACGTCTGAGGCGAACGCTTACCTGCCGGCGCCGTGAGCCTCGCGTATGCGCGTCGGTCTCATCTCCGACATCCACGGTAACCTGCCCGCCCTGGAGACCGTCCTCGGGGACATGCCGCCGGTGGACCACCTGCTGTGTGCGGGCGACGTGGTCGGCTACAACCCGTGGCCCGGCGACTGTGTCGACCGGATGCGAGAGCGGTCGGTACCGACGGTCGCCGGCAACCACGACCGGGCGGTGTTCGCCGACCGTCTGCGGATGAACCACATGGCAAACGCCGGGATCGAGTACACCCGCAACGAGCTGTCGGACGACCAGCGGGCGTGGCTGCGCGAGTTGCCGGACGAGCGGACGGCCGTCGACGGCCGGGTGAAGGTCGTCCACGGTCACCCCGAAGACCCCGACCGGTACACCTACCCCGACGAGTTCTCCGGGTCGATGCTGGGCGACGAGTCGGTGCTCGTGCTGGGCCACACCCACGTCCAGGCCCACCGGACCTTCGAGGAGGGGGTCGTCGTCAACCCCGGCAGCGTCGGCCAGCCACGCGACAGTGACCCGCGGGCGGCCTACGCGGTCGTGGACCTCGACGGCGAGGTGACCGTCGAGCAGCACCGCGTCGAGTACGACGTCGACCGTGTAGTCGAGCGGGTCGAGGCGGTCGGCCTCCCGACGCGGATCGGCACGCGGCTGCGGAAGGGACGCTGACGCGGGCGACCGGCGCTCGCGCCGTGCCTGACCCGGCGCCCGGGCGAGCGAGACGTGCCGTGGTGGACCCGAGCGACGCGGTGACACCGCCGTGACGGGGGTGTCCAGCCCCGGCCACCGGTCCGACGCCGGGCGTTCTCGGTACTGATAGCGACCACACCGATATATAAATCGAGTGTTCATCGTGATCAGTATGGTCACTGCTGTCCGGAGTCGGCTCAGCGTCAAGTTGGGGGCCGGGTACGTCGCGACGGGCGGCCTGATAGTCGCGGTCGCGGCCGCGACGGGGTCGGCGACGGCGACGGCACTGGCGGGCGTCGTCGGCCTCGTGGCGCTCGGGTCGATAAGTGGCACCGAGATCATCGCGGCGGTGCGGGATCTGGAGGAGACGACGACCGCCGTGGCCGACGGCGACCTCGATCGGGAGATCGAGACGGGTCGCGTGGACGAGATCGGCGCGGCCTACCGCGCGGTCGACGAGATGCGAGCGTCGCTCGTGACCCAGATCGACGAACTGGAACGGGCCCGCGAGACGGCACGAGAGGCAAAGGAGGAGGCGAAAGCCGAGCGCGAGGAGGCCGAGCGCCGGCGTGAGGAGGCCGAACAGAAGCGTCAGGAGGCCGAGCGGGCCAAACAGGAGGCGGCCGACCTCGCGGAGGAGTACCAGCGGGTCGCCGCCGACTACGCGGCGACGATGGAGCGCGTCGCCGACGGCGACCTCACCCAGCGCGTCGACGTTGCCGAGGAGCACGACGCGATGGCGACGGTCGGCACGGCGTTCAACGAGACCGTCGAGGAGCTGGCGACGACGCTGGCCTCGGTCAGGACGTTCGCGACGACGGTCCAGTCCGAGACCGAGGAACTGGCCGACCTGACCGAGGAGGCGCGCCGGGAGGCGGATGACGCCGTCGCGGCGACCGACGACATCACCGACCGCGCCCAGTCACAGCGGGTCGACCTGGAGGAGGCCTCCGGCGACGTCGAGACCGTCTCGGCGACCGCCGAGGAGGTCGCCACCACCGTCGACACGCTGGCCGACCAGAGCGACACCATGACGACGGCCGGGGGTCGGGCACAGGACCGGGCGGCGGCGGCGATCGAGGAACTGGACGAGGTGCAGGCGGCCATCGGCGAGACCGCCGCCCAGATCGAGGCCTTCACCGACACCAGCGAGGAGATAAGCGATGTCGTCGACATCATCCGCGACATCGCCGAGCAGACGAACATGCTCGCGCTGAACGCCTCGATCGAGGCCGCTCGCGCCGGCGAGGACGGCTCCACCGGCGACGGCAGTGGGTTCGAGGTCGTCGCCGACGAGGTGAAGACCCTGGCCGAGCAGACCCAGGAGCAGGCCGACGAGATCGCCGCCCAGATCACCGAGACCCAGGAGGCGGCGGTCGAGACCGCCGAGTCGATCCAGGTCGCCCAGCAGCGGATCACCGACAGCGCCGAGACGATCGAGACCGCCCTGACCGACATCGAGTCGGTCGCCGACCACGCCAAAGACGTCGACCAGGGGATCGCCGACATCCAGAACGCCACCGCCGACCAGGCCGAGCGGATCCAGACGACCGCCACCCTGCTTGCCGATGTCTCCGCCGACTCCCAGGCCACCGAGGACGCCGCCGTCGAGGTCGCCGAGACGATCGAGGCACAGCAGGCGGCCACCGCGACCGTCGCGGAGACGCTCACGGGGTTCACCGAGACCGCCGACGAACTCGTCCAGCGACTGGAGACCTTCGAGGTTCACGACCCGGGAGCCGGGGGGTCGCGTACGACCGCCCTCTCGGACGGAGGTGTCTCGCGATGATCGACCCGCTGACGGTCGCGTACGGCCTCGGGACCCTCGGGATGCTCGTCGGCAGCTTCTTCGCGGTGCAGTTGGCCCGGGCACACGGGTGGGACAGTCCGTCGGCGGCCCTGCTGGTGATCCCCGTCGCCGCGACGCTTTCCTACCTGCTGATGGCCGCCGGCGTCGGCCGGGTCGCCGTCGGCAGCGAGAGTATCCTCCTGCCGCGGTACGTCGACTGGCTCGTGACCACGCCCGTGCTCGTCGGCTACGTCGCGTACCTGGCCGGCGCACCACGGCGGGTGATCGCCGGCGTCGGCGCCGTCGACGCGGCGATGATCGTCACCGGCGCCGCCGCGACGGTGCTGACCGGCCCGGCGAAGTGGGCGCTGTTTGGCGTCTCCGGGCTGATGCACCTGTCGCTCCTGGCGGGGCTGTACCTCGTGTTGCCGCGGTACGTCGACCCCGCGGCGGAGCAGTGGCGGCTGTTCCGCCTGCTGCAGAACCACGTCGGCCTGCTGTGGCTCGTCTACCCCGTCGTCTGGGTGGCGAGTCCGTCCGGTGTCGGGCTGGTGTCGACGACCGCCGTCGGGCTGATGATCGCCTACCTCGACGTGGTCGCGAAGACGCCGTACGTCTACTTCGTCTGGCGCAACGAGGGGCTCGTGGCGCCGCTTTCCGGCGACCGGACGGGGACGACCCCCCAGGAGACGGGCACCACGACGCCTGCCGGCGACTGACCCCCGGTCGACCGGCGTTGTCAGGACTGGTAACGAAGTTGGGTATCCAAGTACGATGACCGGGAAGCGAGGGGTATGGCAACTGGTACGGGCGGGACGAGCACCGCGGCAGACACGAGCGGAGGCGGCACCGGGCCGCTTCGTCGGGTACTGCTCGGGATCGGCGGGACCGTGGCGGCGGTCGAGCCGCTGTTTCCCGCCGTCATCAGGCGGAACTTCGCGGCCCGGATGTTCTTCCTCGGGCCGGTGTGTTCGCTGACGCTGGCGCCGGTGCTCGCCGTGGTGCTGTTCGACTCGGCGGTGCCGGCGGTGGCGCTGGTCGCGGTCGTGGTCACGTTCACCGGCTTTCTGGGGTACTGCGAGATGTACTGGGCGCTGTACGTGGCGAACGACCGGGTCCAGGCGGTCCGTGACGGCACCTACGGGATCGCGTTCCCGATCGACCGCGCGGACGAGGTCGGCGCCGCGTTCGACGCGCTGGTCGAGACCGCGGACGCGCTGGACCGACGCATCACGGAGGCCGAGGACGCCCGACAGGAAGCCGAACGCCAGCGCGGGGAGGCCGAACGCCAGCGCGAGGAGGCCGAGGACGCCCGAAAGGAGGCCGAGGACGCCCGACAGGAGGCAGAAGACGCCCGAAAGGAGGCCGAGGCGCTGAACGACCACCTGCAGCGACGCGCAGAGGCGTTCGGACGGACGATGCAGCGGGCCGCCGAGGGCGATCTCACCGTCCGGATGAACACTGACGACCGGAGCGAGGCCATGTCCGAGATCGCCGCGGCGTTCAACGACATGCTCGACGACCTCGAGGCGACGTTCGCGAGCACGCGGTCGTTCGCGGCCGACGTGGCCACGGCGACCGACAACCTCGCCGCCGGCGTCGAGCAGGGCCGGGCCGCGAGCGAGCAGGTGAGCAGTTCCATCCAGCAGATCTCCGCCGACGCCGAGAGCCAGTCCGACAGCCTCCAGGAGGTCGCCGCCGAGACCCAGCGCCTCTCGAGCACCGTCGAGGAGGTCGCCTCGAGCGCCGACGAGATCGCCCGCGCGACCGAGGACGCCGCCGCGCTCGGGCGGGAGGGACAGGACGCCGCGGGCGAGGCGATGGAGGAGATGGCCGCCATCGAGGCCCAGTCCGAGGAGACCGTCGCCGAGGTGCGTGCCCTCGCCGATGAGATCGACGAGATCGAGTCGATCGTCGACATGATCGCCGAGATCGCCGAGCAGACGAACATGCTGGCGCTGAACGCAAACATCGAGGCCGCCCGCGCCGACGAGAGCGGCGAGGGCTTTGCCGTCGTCGCCGACGAGGTGAAAGACCTCGCCGAGGAGGTCGGCGAGGCCACCGAGGAGATCGCCGACCGCATCGAGACCGTGCAGGCGAACTCGGCGGACGCCGTCGACGGCATCCGGCGGATGCGCGACCAGGTCGCCACCGGCACCGACACCGTCGAGGACGCCCTGGCTGCCCTGGAGGAGATCGCCGACAGCGTCGCGGAGACCAACCGCAGCGTCCAGGAGATAAGCGAGGCCACCGACGACCAGGCCGCCTCCACAGAGGAGGTCGCCACGATGGTCGACGAGGTGTCCGAGTCCGCGGCGGGCGTGAACCGCGAGTCCGAGACGGTCTCGGCGGCCGCCCAGCAGCAGGCCTCCTCGCTCGAACGGGTCGCCGCGAACGCCGACGACCTCTCCGGGCGGGCGGCGGAACTGGAGGGGCGGCTCGACGCCTTCACCGTCGCGGACGGCGGCGGGGCGTCACCCACCGCCGGCGGGCGGACCGCGGCCACCGACGGCGGCAGTCCCGAGTGAGTCAGTCCGCCGCGTACGCCGTGCTCGACCTGCCCGACGGCGACGGGACCCCAAGCGTCGAGGAGCACCGCGTCGAGTACGACGTCGAGCGGGTGATCCGCGCCGTCGAGGAGGCGGGACTGCCCGAGCGCATCGGCACCCGGCTGCGGGATGGGCGGTAGTCCCGGCGGGCGAATCGGCACGAGATCCGAGTGCCCGGTCAGGTCTGTTCGCGGACGGTGAACCGGTCGAGGACGACCGTCCGCTGCGGCGGGATCGCCGGAACCGAGGACAGCGGAGTCAGGTCCCGCTGCAGGAGGACCACCGCCCTGTGGTCGGGGTCGACATCGTCGATGACGACGCCGAGCGTGTCACCGGGCACGGCGGGCAGTTCCTCGGTGCGGACCGACGGCGTCTCGACGAGTTCGGAGAGTCGGTCGGGATCGACATCTCCGTCGAACTCGAGGTCGCCGCCCTCCGGATCGAGGAGGATCAGGTGAGTCTCGTCCGGGTCGGAGCCGGTCCGGAGCGACGGACCCGCCTCGTGGGTCACCTCGAGTGACTGGTCATCCGGGTCGTACTCGTAGTCGAGACGCAACTGTGGGTCGAGACCGGCGGCGAGTCTGGTCCGCACCCGGATCGGCGGCATCGCGGCGACGACGAGCAACGGCAGGGCGGGGACCGGGGTGAGCGCCAGCCCGGCGGCCGACGGCGGCGGAGGCATGAGGACGAGCCGGACGGCGTACTCGACGGCCCCGACGGCCGCGAAGAGAACCGCGTACGTCGGGATGGAAAAACTCGTCCTCGCCACGACCACGCCGAGCAGCGAGAGGAACTTGCAGTTGCTTGCCCGCACGAACAGGTGGTTGAACTGGTAGCCGGCGCGCGCACCGAGCAGCGCCGTCAGGACGACGTACCCGCTCACAGCTGCGATCGCGCCACAGCCGAGGACGATCGACGTCTGCACGACCGCCGCCCCGACGAGTGCGACCACCTGGACCCCGCCACCCCACTTCAGCGAGGTCAGGACCGCACGCGGTATCGCTCCTCGACTGACGACGACGTTGATCGACAGCACACCGACGAACGCGACGACCAGCACCGTCGCCGCCCAGCTCAGTCCAAGCGGCACGCTGACGGCACGTTGATTACAGTCGATAAAAAAATTCCGGGCGGACGGGCGCCGAGCCACGATCTCAGACCGAGCGGAGGCGGCGGCCCCGCGTACCGGGGGTCGGTCGGGCTACTCCGCGGGTTCTGCGTCGACGGCCGTCTCGCCGTCGACGGGGGCCATCTCGACGGTGAAGTGACGCAGTTCGGGCATCGCGGGCTCGTCGACGATCCGGTAGCCGTCTATCTCGCCGGCGTCGCGCCGTTCGGCCACGCGCTCGAACGTCTCGACGACGTGATCGAGGTGCTCGCGGCCGTAGGTCCGGCGGGGTACCGCGAGCCGAACGAGTTCGGGGCGGTCAGTGTCCGGGAACGCCAGCGAGCCCAACTCGACGGCGCGGACGCCGCCCTCGCGGTACAGTTCGACGACCAGCGCCTGGCCGGGGAACCGCTCGTCGGGGATCGACGGCAGGAACCGACCGGCGTCGACGTACACCGCGTGACCCGCCGGCGGGGAGTGGACGGGTACGCCCGCCGCCTGCAGGCGGTCGTGCAGTTCGCGCACCTGCCCGAGACGGTCGTACACGTACTCGGGCTCGACCGCCTCGCGGAGGCCGACCGCCATCGCGGCCATGTCCCGCCCGGCCATGCCGCCGTAGGTCGGAAAGCCCTCGTAGAGGATCGCACGGGCCTTCGCCGCCTCGAACACGTCGTCCAGTTCGGGGTCGTCCGCGAGGGCGACGAACCCCCCGACGTTCGCGAGGCCGTCCTTCTTGCCGCTCATGATCAGCGCGTCGGCGTAGGACAGTTGCTCGCGGGCCACCGCCGCCACGGAGCGCTCGGGACACTCCTCGCGGGCGATCACGGCGGCGTTCTCCGCGAACCGGCAGGCGTCGATCACGAGGTGAGCGTCGATCTCGTCGGCGAACGCGCGAGCGCGGCGGGTGTTCTCCAGGCTCACCGGCTGGCCGGCGGCGGAGTTGTTCGTGACCGTGAGGACCACGGCGGGCACCCGGTCGGCGCCGACCTCCCCGACCGCCTCACGGGCCCGCTCGATTGAGAGGTTCCCCTTGAACGGCGCCGGGTCGGGGTCGAAGGCGTCCTCGACCGGGCAGTCGACCGGGTCGGCGCCCTGGTTGGCGACGTGGGCGCGGGTGGTGTCGAAGTGGGTGTTGTTGACCACGACGTCGCCCTCCTCCAGCAGGACGCCGTACAGCACGTTCTCGGCGCCCCGCCCCTGGTGGGCGGGCACCACCCGCGAGAAGCCGGTCACGTCCGCGACCGCCCGCTCCAGTTCCCGGAAGGAGTCGCTGCCGGCGTAGGCCTCGTCGCCGCGCATGATCGCGGCCCACTGCTCGTCGCTCATCGCGCCCGTCCCCGAGTCCGTCAGCAGGTCGACGTACACGTCCGCGGCGTCGATCCCGAAGACGTTGTGCCCCGCCGCCCGCAGCAGTTCCTCGCGCTCCTGGCGGTCCGGCAGCGAGATGCGGGTCGACACCTTCGTCTTGTGGGTCGTCGGCGGCGTGATGTCGTCCATACGTCCCGATCCACACCCCGCGTGAAGAATCTCCCCGTAGAGAGCCGCACACCGTCGTTCGAGCGTGACGGGTGACGGCGACCGGCGGGCGGTAGTCGGCGGTCGTGTCCGTCAGCGATCACGTCTGGGGCCGAGCGCGGCGAGTGGGACTGCGGTCACCGGGCCGGTCGGGTCGTGGCGGCGGTCGCCAGTCGCCGGGAGTCAGGCGACCGTCTCCTGGACGATCTCCAGGGCGCGCTCGCGGTCGGCCCAGTTGACGAAGACGGCGACGCTGGTCGCGGAGGTGATCAGTTCGAGGACGGTGATGTGGGCCTCCGCCAGCGGCGAGACGATACCGGCGAGCACGCCCGGCCGGTCGGGGAGTTGCCCGCCGGTCACCCGGACGACGGCGATGTCCTCGGCGACGGTCACGCTGGAGAGCGGTTCGTGGTCGACGACGGCGTCGTGGAGGATCGCCTCCGCGTCCTCGGCGACGGCCTCGTCCACGTAGAACGTGACCGAGTCCATGCCGCTGGCGACGGCGTCGATGTTCACCTCGGCCTCGCCGAGCGCGGTCGACAGTTCCTGGAGCACCCCGGGGCGGTTGCGGATCGCCCGCCCGGCGACGGTGAGACTCGCCAGCGGGCGCTCGCGCAGGTCGACGAGGTTCTGGAACTCCCCCTCGACGCTCGTCCCCCCGGAGAGGAGGTCGTCGTGCTGGTAGTGGACCACGCGGACGTCCATCGCGTCGGTCTTGTAGGCGAGCGCGGAGGGTGCGACCACCTCGGCGCCGCGGAAGGACAGGTCGCGCAACTCGTCGACGCTGATGTGGGCGACGTTGCGGGCGCCCTCGACGACGCTGGGGTCGGCGGTCATCACCCCCTCGACGTCGGTGACGATCACCACCTCGTCGGCGTCCATGTACCGCCCAAGCATCATCGCGGTCGTGTCAGACCCGCCCCGGCCGAGGGTGGCGACCCGGCCGTCCGGCGTCTCCGCGAGGAAGCCGGTGATCACGGGGACCCGGTCGTCGAGTGTCCCCGCCAGGCGGCGGGCGCGGCGCTCGGTCGCCTCGACGTCGACCTCGCCGCGGTCGTCCGCGAGAACGGGCCACTCCTCGTGGCCGGGTTCGAGGAAACAGGCCTCGACGCCGCGAGCGGCCAGGGCGGCCTTCAGCATCCGCACCGAGGTGCGCTCGCCCATCGAGACGATCTCCGCGCGGTCGTCCTGCGGGGCGTCGAACTCGATCTCCGAGATGAGGTCGTCGGTGGTCGACCCCATCGCGGAGGCGACGACGACGACGTCGTGGCCCGCCTCGACGGCGGCGGCGACGGACTCCGCCGCCCGGGCGACCCGCTCGCCGGTCCCCAGCGAGGTGCCCCCGAACTTCACGACGACGAGCATCCCTCACACCTCCGTCGTCGGCGTCGGTCGCGCCGCCGTGCGGGGACGGGTGACGGACTGCGGCGTGTCGTCGGTGTCCGGGGGGCCGATCGTCTCCGGCGTGTGGTCGGGGTCGGGTGGAGTGGCTGGTGGTCCGATCGTGGTCCGACCTGCCGCCGGTCGCCCGGCGGCCCGTGTCGTCGGTCGGGTCGCCCCCGTACGGGGCGGCGACCGCCGACGCCCGACCCGTCACCGGTCATGGAAGCGTGGTTGCGGGACGGGGGATTTAGTCCTGTCCCTGTTCGCGGGACGGCGACGACGACGGCACGCAGGACCACCGGACGGCGACGACCGGGGAGCGAGGGACCGTCCGACGCCCGTCTGTGTCGGCGTCGGGTTTTTCACTCGGGGTCGTCAGACACCGCCCATGGAGATCCGGGACGCGGTCGAGGCCGACGCGGAGGCGATGTCGGCCATCGCGGACGCGCCCGTCGACGTGATGCGCAACCTCGTCCACGACCGGACGGTGCGGGTGGCCGAGGTCGAGCAGGGCGAGGCGCCCGATCACGATCTGGACGGCGGCGGCGACGACGACCGCCAGATGGTCGGGTTCGTCAGCTTCGACGCCCGCCAGGGTACCGTCCACGTCACCCAGATCGAGGGCACCGACGCCGCCGTCGAGCGGCTGCTCACCGAACCGATCGGCTTCGCCCGCGAGGAGGGGATGACCGTCGAGGTGCTGTTGCCCGAGGACGAGGCCGACACCCGCGACACCGTCGAGACCGTCGGCTTCCAGCCGGTGGGTGACGGCCCGCGCTTCGAGGGCGTCCCGACCACGCGGTTCCGGATGGAACCCTGACCACAGGGGGCGCCCGGGAACGGGGTCACTCCGCCGGACGGAGCACCACGCGGTGTCGCTCCGGCAGGGCCGAGGCGTCCGCACCCGGGACGCTGTCCTCGCCGTCGGTCTCGACGTGGACGGTCAACCGCTCGGGCGTCGGGGCGTCCGCCCGCTCGAACAGCGCCTGGACCCGTCTCTCGGGGAGGACACATTGGAGCGAGAGATCGGCGCCGGGCGCGAGCGTGTCGGGGACGGAACCACCGTCTGCGCGTCGGTAGTCCGCCGGCATCGACTGTGACTCCCCGTCGTCGGGCCGCAACTCGACCTCGACCTCGACTTCGGTCTGCGGGACCGTGACCGGCCGCCGGAAGCGGCTCTCGTTCGTGACCGTCACCGTCCCGAGAGTGTCGCCCTCGTACGTCGACGCGAACGTGGTGTCGTAGACGAGCGTCGTCGATTCCGCCCGGTCGAGCAGCGCCACCCCGACCACGCCGACGGTCACCGCGCCGGCGACGCCGGCCGCGACCGGCGGCGAGACCGCGAGGACGCCGGCCTGGAGCCCGAGTCCGAGGGCGACGAACGCGACCGAGGAGGCCGCGAGCACCAGGAAGGTGCCGACCTCACCGGGGTCGTACGTCCGGAGCACGTACCCCGTCGCCCCGACCGACAGGCCGCCCGCGAAGAGGTACAACAGCACCGCCGTCGACGACGTGACGGCGAGACCGACGACGAACGGGACCACCGCGGAGCCGTACAGCACGACCGTCTTCGCGGTGACCGACAGCGAGACGAGCACGTCCCGGACGAAGTAAAGCAGCGCCGCCACGCCGAACAGCGCACCGAACAGGAACACGACGACGCTCTCGTCGAGTCCGAACACGAGCGGGGTCGGCATACAACTTCCGCGAAGTGTCGTCGGTCACCGGGATAAGCGTTCGCCGGTGTCGCGTGCCTGGAGACCGCCGCTCAGGCGAACTCCCGCACCGTGAGATCGAGCGTGTCGAGGTCGACGATCGGCGCGTAGCCGGCGTCGGGGTCGATGCCGACGCTCTCCTGAAAGGCGGTCTGGGCCTGCCAGCAGCCGGAGTTGATGGTCAGCACGCCGCGGTGCTGGCCGTAGCCGAGTTTGTGGACGTGGCCCGTGTGAAAGACGTCGGGCACCTCGTCGATCACGAGGTGGTCACGCTCCTCGGGGGCCAGCCGCATGTGCCCGCCGAACTTCGGGGCGACGTGGCGCTTGCGAAGCAGGTGCTTCATCGCGCGGTGGGGGTGGTCGTAGCTGGCCTCCTCGTCGGGGAACTCGGCGATGAGTTCGTCCAGCGAGACGCCGTGGTACATGAGGACAGAGACGCCCTCGACGGTGACCAGCGAGGGGTTGCCGACGATCCGGGCGTCGTGGGCGCTCATGATCGACCGCAACTCATCGTCGAACGCCGGTTGCGGCTCGGCGAGCCGGACAGCATCGTGGTTGCCCGGTATCATGACGATCTCGAGGTCGCCCGGCACCGACTTGAGGTGCTCCGCGAAGGTCTCGTACTGCTCGTACACGTCGACGATGTCCAGTTCCTCGTCCTGATCGGGGTAGACGCCGACGCCCTCGACCATGTCGCCGGCGACGAGCAGGTACTCGACGCGGTCGGCGGCGGGGGAGTGCAGCCAGTCGGCGAACCGCTCCCAGGCGTCGGCCATGAACTCCTGGCTGCCGACGTGGACGTCGCTCACGAGCGCCGCCGACACCGCCCGGTCGGCGGTCGAGGGGCGGTTGTTCCGGGGCACCGCGGGAAAGTGCAGGTCGTCGGCGAACAGCAACCCGCCGTCGTCCGCCAGCGTCCCCTCGACGGCGACCACCTCGTCGGTCAGAAGCGTCTCGCTGTCCTCGTAGATGGCGCGGTCTTTCAGCACCAGACAGGGGAACGTGCCCGTGGTGTCCTCCAGTTCCACGAGGCGGTGCCCGCTGGCCGTCGAGCGGATGTCGTTCACCATGCCGACGATCGCGGCGTCCTCCCCGCCAGGTGTGGCCTCGACCGACTCGACCGGCCGGGCGTTCACCCGCCCGCGCAACTGCTTCGAGAGCCGCTCGAAGCGGTCCCGGAACACGCTGACGAAGTCGCCGTACTCGCCGGTGCCGGTGCTCTCGCCGGTCACGTCCCACGCCACGTCCGGCGGGGTCGGCGACCGCCCGGCGGCGCCGTCGCGCTCCGCCGCCGTCCCGCCGCCCGCGTCGGTGTGCACGGCACTTCCGCGGGCGTCGATCGACCCCTCCGTTTCGACTGGAGTCGAGCCGCCCGGATCACTCGACTGGTTGGGGG
>CAYODS010000061.1:0-1631 GCA_964402765.1 uncultured Halobacteriales archaeon | reverse complement strand
CGAAACAGAGGGGGTGTCGGCGGCGGCGTCGGTGGCGGCGCCGTCGCCGGTCCCGTCTCCGGGGTCGGTCGCGTGGGCGTCCTCGGGTCCGGTGGCCTCGACGGACACCGGGTCCTCCAGGGCGGTCCGGACGTGTTCGGGGGCGATCACCAGCGCGTCCGGCGGGGTGGCGTCGATTGTCGCCTCCAGGGCCGCCGCCGGGTCCGCGGCGTCGGCGATGAGGGTGACGGCCTCGCGCTCGGCGTTGTACCCCCGGCGGGTGAGCTCGGCGACGACCCGCGCGGGCGTCTCCAGTGGCACACCACAGCCACCGCACCCGAGCGCAAAAGCGTAGCGGAACGGGCGTCGAGCGGCGAGGACCACGAGCAGAAGGTTGATTGCGGGAGGCAGGCAACCCGGAGACCGGATGCCAGCCGAGGACCCGGACGACGAGGACGCCGGCGAGCGGACACCACCCGAGGAGTCGGCGGACTCGATCTCCGGCGAGCGGACGCCGCCCGAGGAGTCGGCGGACCCGGCGACCGGTGGAGACGCCGGCGAGACGTGGACCGAGCGAGCGGCGCCCGAGGACCGGCCGACGGCGAGCGAGCGTGCCGGAGACGGCGACGCCGGCGACGACTCGGGGGCGCCGCCGGTCGGACGGGGGGGCGAGCGGCGGTCGCCGCCGTCGCCGGCGGGCGACGACGACGAGGAGCACAACGACGCCGTCCAGTTCCTCCGGGAGGTGGTCACCAGCGTGGCGACGGTGCTGGTGGTCGGGCTCCTGCTGTTCGCCGCCAGCGGAGTGTGGCCGCCGCTGGTCGCCGTCGAGAGCGGGAGCATGGAACCGCACATGTCGAAGGGCGATCTGGTGTTCGTCGCCGAGAACGGCCGGTACGCGCCCGGCGACGCCGTCCGCGGCGGCGTCACCTACCAGCAGGGTCGCGACACCGGCTACTGGAGTTTCGGCGACTACGGCAACGTCGTCGTCTACCAGCCCGACGGGCGGGCACGGACGCCGGTGATCCACCGGGCTCGCATCTACGTCGAGGCGGGCGAGAACTGGGTCGAGCGCGCCAACCCCGAGTACCTCGGCGACCACCAGACCTGCGCGGAGAACGTCCACTGCCCCGCCGAGCACAGCGGCTTCATCACGAAGGGCGACAACAACCCCCGCTACGACCAGGTCGGGGCGACCGACGCGAGCACGCTCTCGGACGTGGTCAAGCCGGGGTGGATACGGGGCAACGCGAAGGTCCGCCTGCCGAAACTGGGGTGTATCCGCCTGGAACTGTCGGGGATCGGCTGTGAGTACCCCTAATCAGTTGTCGAACCGCGCCTGGACGAACGGCTCGGCGTTCTCCACCTCGCCCAGGCGTGAGTCGCTGGTGAGGACTGTGTGGGTCTCCTCGACGGGCACCGACAGGGAGATCTCCTTCGTGCGCCCGTACCGGCCCTTCGAGACGACGACGGCGTTGACGATGCCCAGCATGTCGAGTTCGCTGATGAGGTCGGTCACCCGGCGCTGGGTGAGCACGTCGGCGTCGATCTCCTCGCAGAGACGCTTGTAGATGTTGTACACCTCGCCGGTGTTGATGTTGTGGACGTCGTTCTGTTCGAGGAGGAGGATGGCAAAGAGGACGAGTTTCGAC
>CAYODS010000060.1:0-17318 GCA_964402765.1 uncultured Halobacteriales archaeon | reverse complement strand
CGCGAGCAACGCGCGAGGGACGAGTGAGGGAGCGCAGCGACCGAACGAGGAGGCTAGGGAGGCGCGAGGCGGCGGTCGCGGCGGGCGGGACTGTAAGGGGCCGGTCGCTCGACGACGGCGCGGGACACAAGCACCGCAGGGAGCAAAGCGACCGAGGAGCGCAGCGACCGCACCGAGTCGAGCGACCGGGGGCTTTCTGGGCCGTCTCTGTAGAGCCGGAATCGAGTGGAGAGCGACCGGGGGCTTTCTGGGCCGTCTCCACGGAGACACAGCGAGTCTGAGAGCGACCGGGGGCGTTCTGGGCCGTCTCCATAGAGGCAGAATCGAGTGGAGAGCGATAGGGGGCTTTCTGTGCCGTCTCCGTCGAGACGGAATCGAGTGGAGAGCGACCTGGAACTTCCTGGCTCGTCCCCACAGAGACACACCGGATTCGAGAGCGACCTAAGACCACCCGATCCGAGTCAGACGGGCGTGAGGGGAGCGCAACGTTCAAACGCCGTCCCCGAGTCGATCCGCGCGATGGTAGTCGGGCCGGGTGAACTCGTCGCGGGGGTCCGCGTCGACGTGCGTCGGTTCCACGAGACGTGGATGGAGCTGTTCTTCCCGCGCCAACGCAGCACGAACAGTTCCGTGCTCGGCAAGTACACCCCGGACTCCACGGTCGGGATGGTCGCCTACCGCCTGTGGAGCGTGCTGGGCGCGCTGGTCGTCGGGGTGACCTACCCCCTCGTCGTGGCGGGGTACGTGCTGCGGTACCAGAGTCGGCGCCTGGACACCGCCGCCACCCGCCTCGGACTCGTCGGCGTGGTCGTGCTGACCGCGCTGGTGTGGGGCGCACTCACCGTCGTGGCACGGCTGCAGTTCTCCTCGCAGGGCTTTCTGGCGGTGGCCGCCGCGTCGGTGGTGGCGACGCTGTCGGCGGCACTGGCGGTGGTGTTCGTCCGCGTCGACGGCCGGCCGGTGACGGTGGTGGTCGCCGCCCCCTTCGCCGTGACGGCGGTGACGCTGCCGCCGGTCGTCGCCGCCTTCTTCTCGACCACCCTGGCGGACCTGATCTTCCCGAACACCGAGACCGTCGCGGCCTGGATCCTCGACACCCTCCAGGCGACCGCGACCGGCGACGAGGTCGCGACCTACCTCCGCGAGGAGTACGAACTCTCGGGCGTGGCGTACGCCCTGCTGTGGTTCGGCTTCTCGGTGCCGGTGGGGTGGATCGTGGGACTGCTGGTGGCGCTTGCGGACGTCGTCCGACCGGCCGAGGAGTGACTCGCCGGGTCGACCCCGGCGGGCCGCTCGGGAAGCGAAGGCGTTAGGCCCGCGCCGCCCCCACCCGAGGTATGGAGTTCGACACCACGCTCACCGCCGTCGTCTTCGTCGCGCTGATAGCGGTCGGGGTCGGCGGACTGATCGTCGCGCCGATCGGGATGACGAGGGAGACGATCCTGATGATGGTCGCGCCGTCGATGGTGGTCTTCGGACTGGTGTGTGTCGCAATCGGAGTGAAGTACGGCGAGTACCGCATCTCGGCGGCCTGATCAGACCGAATCGGGCAGCGAGTGCACGTCGATGTCGACGGACCGCTCGCGGCCCTCCAGTTCAGCGACGAGTTCGCCGAGCAGTCGCTCGCCCTCGCGGGCGACCAGCGGTGCGACCTTCCCGAGCACCCAGTCCAGCGAGATCGACGGCCCGAAGCGGGGCCCGTAGCTGCTTGCGTCGACGCTGTCGCCGTCCAGGCGGGCCACCAGCCGCAGTCGGGTGGCGGTCTCGCGGTCCGGCGGCGCCGCCTCGGGTTCGGGCTCTATCGACCAGTACCCCTCGGCGTCGGCATCGTTCGTGAGCCGCCACTCCACGCGCTCGGGCGGGTCGACGTCGGTCACCCGCCCCCGCAGCGTCGTCGACAGTCGCCACCAGCTGGCGGCCACGCGAAACCGCGCGCCGGCACCCTGGCCGCGCACCCGGGCGTCGTCGAGGTAGTCGACGTGCTCGGGGAACCGGCGGAACTCGAACAGCAGGTCGTACACCTCCTGCTGGGGGAGGTGCAACACCGTACTCGCCTCGAACTCCTCCACACCCGGTCGGGGAGCGCCGCCCTCCTAAGCGTATCGCCCGACCACCACGCTGGAGTGGACGTTCGCCGCGGGAGAGCCGGTGGAGGGATTTGAACCACGGTCGCTTCGCGTGGCTCCGCTCCCAGGCTCAAATCCCCGTCTGCGCTCGCTGCTCACGGATCGTTCGCAGCGAGAAGCCGGTGGAGGGATTTGAACCCTCGACCTAATCCTTACGAAGGATTCGCTCTAGCCAGTCTGAGCTACACCGGCGCGTCTAAACGTTGCGCCGTCTCCGACATAACGGTTGTGAAACCGCCGCCGGGACGGTCACCGCCGCCGGAGTCGAACGTCGAGGACGACGTTTTGCTCGTGGGGAGCGTACGACCGCACCACCCGGCGAGTCTCGACGGTCACCTCGTAGTCGTCACCCGCGGCCTCGCGCACGGCACGCTCGCCCGGGCCGAAGGGGTCGTCGTCGGACTGGATGTCGTAGTAGTGCAGCACCGCCTCGTCGCCCGCGAGCGCCAGCGCCGTCGCCAGGAAGTCGTCGGCGCTGTGGGGCAGGTTCATCACCAGGCGGTCGGCCCAGTCCTCGTACTCGTCGGCGACCTCGCGGACGTCACCCTCGCGAACGGTGACGCGGTCGGCCACGTCGTTGCGGCGGGCGTTCTCCCGGAGGTAGGCGACGGCGTCGGGGTTCACGTCGACGGCGAGCACCTCGGCGCCGCGGGCGGCCATCGGCACCGCGAACGGGCCGACGCCGGCGAACATGTCGACGACGTGCTCGCCCTCACGGACCTGTTCGGCGACGCGGTGGCGCTCGGTGGCGAGCCGTGGCGAGAAGTACACCTCGCGGGGGTCCAGCAGGAACTCGTGGCCGTACTCGCGGTGGACGGTCTCGGCGCCGTCACCGGCGAGGAGGTCCCAGTCGCGCACCCGCTGTCGACCGCGGACCTCGCTGGCGCGGTTGAGCACCCGCTCGACGGGCACGTCGGAGGCGACGATCGCCTCGGCGGCCCGCTCGGCGCGGTCGCCCTCCTCCTCCAGAAGCGCCAGGTCGCCCAGGCGCTCGTAGGTGGGGTCGAACTCCAGCAGGTCGGCGGGAGTGGTCTGGCCCTCGTGGCGCTCGACGCGGCGGCGGACGACCTCGTGTGTGACCGCGAGCGGTTGCTCGGCGAGAGCGGCGGGCGCCCGGTCGACGACCGGCAGGTACAGCCGACCGTCGTCGACGGCGATCTCGAAGCCGCCGTCCAGCAGGGCACGCTCCGCGAGCGCCGCGCGTGCGGTCTCGCCGTCCTCGCGGGCGACGGCGACACAGGGGCGCTCGACGCCGTCGGCCTCGTCTCCGTCGGTCACGGCGGGAGTGAGTGCTCGCCGGGCCTAACCGTGTCGGAGTGGATGGACGCGGTTAAGGACGGACTCCACCTGGGGGGAGTATGCTCGCCTTCGTGGGCCTGGGGCTGTACGACGAGCGCTCGATCACGGTCGAGGGCCGCGAACTCGTCGCCGACGCCGACCGCGTGTTCGCGGAACTGTACACCACGCGCCTCGCGGGGGCGACCGTCGACGACCTCGAAGCGTTCCACGACGTCGCGATCGAGGTGCGTGACCGCGAGGGGATCGAGCGCGACCCCGAACCGGTCCTGTCGGCGGCGGCGTCCGGGCTGGCGGTGCTGCTCGTCGGCGGCGACCCGATGGTCTCGACCACCCACGTCGACCTGCGACTGCGGGCCGACGAGCGGGAGATCGACACGCGGGTGGTCCACGGCACCAGCGCGGCGACGGCGGCCGCCGGCCTGACCGGCCTGCAGAACTACCGCTTCGGCCCCGCGACGACGCTGCCGTTCCCGGACGCCCACGGCGTCGACGGCGTCCCCGACAGCGTCCGCGACACCCTGCGTGCGAACCGTGAGCGCGGCCTGCACACCCTGGTCTACCTGGACGTGAAGGCGGCCGACGAGCGGTACATGACCGCCGACCACGCCGCCGACCTGTTGCTGTCGGCCTGGCGGACGGCCCCCTGGGACGACGGTGACGGGATCGAGAAGCGGGCGTCCGGCGAGGAGGGACCGCTCGCGGTCGCCGTCGCCCGGGCCGGGAGCCAGGACCCGACGGTCGTCGCCGACGACCTCGCGGCGCTGTCGGCGAGCGCGTTCGGCGACCCGCCACACCTGCTGGTGGTGCCCGGCGAGTTGCACCACCTCGAGCGCGAGGCGCTGTCGGCGTTCGCCTAACCTTCGCCGTCGGCCCGCAGTTCGGCGGCGACGATCCCGCGGAGGTCGTACTCCCGACGGGTGAGCACGTAGACGGCGTCCTCGACGACGGTCAGCAGCTCGGGCAGGCGCTTGACGAGGTACAAGGTGATGCCGACGAGGACGACGACCGACAGCGTCTGTGCGATGATCCGGTCGGCGACGTAGTACGACACCATCACCCCGCTGTCGACGGCGAACAGCGCCGCGACCACGTCGGGCAGGACGTGAAAGCGCTGGGTGCCGAAGCCGACCGCAATGAACACGTTGCGCACGAGGTTCAGTCCGTAGATGATCGGCACAGACACGGCGAGCGCCCACGCCTTCCGGCGTAGCGGGGCGCGCACCGCGGCGATCAGCCCGGCGACGACCGCCATCGACCCCAGGCCCGTGCAGGCGAGTTTCACCGTGTAGGTGAGCGGCTCGCCCTCGTGGTCGAACACGAACGTGCTCAGGTAGGGGTACTCCTTGGCGGCGATGCGCTTGCCGTCGACGGTCAGCCCGTCGACCAGGCGGTACTCGTACCCCAGGGCGTCGATGAGGACGGCGGTCTGGGCGGCGACGGTCTCGGTGAGCGCCCGCCGGACCGGGGGCACCGCCTGCACGGGCAGGTAGATCAGCCCCATGACGGCGACCGACCGCGAGAGCACGAACAGCGAGTCCCGCCCGCGGGCGAGCAGCAGGGCCGCCGACAGACACGCTGGCACCGCGACGAGCGTTCCGACGCCCTCGATGACGCTCTTCTCGACGACGGCGAAGTGATGCACCGTCGTCAGCCAGAACAGTCCGAACAGCGTCCAGGCCCCGACGACCACCCACCGGGCGAGTTCGCGGTCCCGGCGCTCGACGACGACCCCCGCGAGGAAGGCGGCGACCACGAGCCACGCCAGGGGGTCGGAGTACTCCCCGAGGGCGGCCAGCGCGCTTACGACGCCGTCGAGGACGGTCACGCCAGCCGGTACGGCCGAGTCGGTCAAATACCTTGTCTCCTCGTCCGTGCCTGCCGGGGTGTCCGTCGGTCCCGTCCTCGCGGGCGACAGCCGTCGCTACCCGGGAGAAATACTGAGAAGTGAGCCGGCGAGAGCCGGTGGTTAGCGGTCGTTACTCACGACGGCGGGCGGCCAGCAGGGCGGCCGCCAGCAGCGCGACGAGCGCGACGACGACACCGAAGCCGGGGCCACCGTCACCGTCGGTCTCCGTGGTGGTGGTGTCCTCCGGCTCGTCGGTGGTCGTCGTGGTCGTCGTGGTCGTCGTGGTGGTGGTCGTTGTGGTCGTCGTGGTGGTGGTCGTGGTCGGCTGCGTGGTGTCCGACGGGACCGTCACCGTCGACTGGCTGACGACCGCACCGACGCCGGGCAGCGTGTAGGGACCGTCCGCGCCGCCCTGCGTCTCGACGAAGTCGTACACCGAGTCACCGTCGGTGTCGAGGTGCGCCATCGCGATGATCTGGTTCTCCGTACCGGTGGCGAACGCGCCATCGTTCGTGTCGAGGACGATGTTGATGTCCTCGTACACGCCCGGAGCGAAGTACTTCGAGGTGCCACGGACACTGGTGACAGCAGAGCTGGACAGCGTGTCGTCGTGGATGGTGACGTAGCCACCGTTGGGCAGCACGGCGTCGACGCCGCTGATGACCTGCCCGTTGTCGGAGATCGAGGCACCGCTGGCGTCGACGGACGCCTGCGCGGTCACGACGCCGGAGGACTCGGCGCTGACACCGCCAGGCCCGTCAACGGTGACGGTGAAGCTCTGGCCCGTCAGATCGCCGTCGGGGATGTTCGCGTCCTCGAAGTCGTCGAAGGTGGCCTCGTAGGTGCCACCCTGGGCCTCGACCTGCACGGAGTTGAAGATCGGGTTGTCCTCGTCCTGCGAGCGGATGGTCACCGTCAGCGGGGTGCCGTCAGCGAGCGTGGTCTGCCCGCTGATGGTCTGCTGAGCGGCGGCCTGGACGCGGACGTCGGTGCCGAACTGGTCGAGTTCGACGGCACTGCTCAGCACCGTGAAGTCGGAGCTGAACGTCTGGGCCTCGTCGAACCCGTAGTACGGGTTGTCCTCCGTGACGGTCAGCGTCGCGCGGTAGTCCTGATCCGCCTCGAACTCGGTGCTCTCGCCGGTGTCGGCGATGATCAGGATGCGGTCGCTGACGCCGTCACCGTCACTGTCGACGGGACGGAGGTTGAACGCGCTGACGTCGACCGTCTCGGGGTCCGTGTTCGGCCCCGTGTTGATCTCGGTGACGCTCAGCGAGACGCCCTGGGTACCGTCGGCCAGGTCGCTCGCCGAACCGATGTAGCCGAACACGCCCGTGAGGTCGTGCCGGAAGACGAGCTTGTCACCCTGCGCGACCGTGGTGGACGCGCGGGTGTTGTCGACCGAGATGTCAGGGTCCTCCTGGGCACCGCGGGCGATGCGGACCTCGATCGGGGTCTCGGCGGTCGGACCGTTGAGGCCGACGTTACCCACGTCGGTCTCGCCGGCGTCCGTCTCGGCGCTCAGGGGGTAGCCCTCGGCCTCGAGACGCTGGTCCTCACCGAGCTCGTTGGTGATCTCGTTGATGTTGGAGATGCTGTCCTCGTCTTCACCCTGCGGGGTGGCGGCGACGCTGAAGCCGGAGTCCTCGGTCTGACCGGCCTCGTGGGTGTTCCAGACGACAACGACCTGACCGTCGCCGTTACCGTCGGTGACGGTGAAGTTGGCCTCGTAGTTGACGTCCGAGCTACCCACGGTGATGGTCGCCGTGGTGGTGTCCGACAGAGTGACCGGGATCCGGACGTTGTCACCGGTGACGCCCTGGATGACGCGGTTGTCGAAGGTGGCCCGCGCGGTGCCGCCCTCGGTCACCTGCACGTCGAGGGTGTCCGAGCCGGTGGAGTCGAACACGTTGAAGTTGATCGTGTAGTTGCCGGTCGGCTGCTGGGCGAAGTTCGCCGTCAGCGTGTCCTCGGTGGTGCCGGGGATGTACAGTTCCTCGGCACCGTCACCGTCCTCGTCGTCGATCGTCCCATCACCGCCCAGAATGCTCTGGATGTCGCTGGCGCTGAGGCTCGGCGACGTGAGGACGTGCGTGTAGCCAAGGCGGTTCTGCGAACTCACCGTGATCTCGGCGGTGGTACCGTCACCGCTGTTCTCCACGGTGGCGCTGTCCGGACTGACGCTGTAGGACTGCTCGACGAACTGGAACGTGGCCAGCTCGTTGTTACCGACCAGGAGCCGGTAGCCCGTGCCGGCCTCCACACCGTCGATGTTGCCCGTGTTGAAGGAGGCATTACCGCCACTCACCGCGCGCTGGGCGAGCAGCTGGCCGTCCTCACCGGGCGAGACGAGGTTGACGACATCGCCGTTGGAGACGCCGCTTTCGACGACGATGGTCTGACCGATGTAGACGGTCGTGTCACCGGCGACAGGGCGGACGGTGTCGTCGAGGTCGAGGTCACCGTCGCCGCCGTCGCCGCCGTCGGCGGAGACAGTGATCGTGTCAGATGCCGTGTCGCTGCTGTCGCCGAGCGAAGCGTCAGCCGTGACGGTGAAGCTGTCACCGCTGACAGCACTAGTGTCGACCTCGTAGGTGACGTCACGGGTCACTGTCTCACCACTGTCGGGCGCATTTGGCAGCTGACCGACACCGTCAGAGAAGAAGATGCCGTTGGGGTCGGATCTTTGCTCTCCGTCGATCTGGACGATAGTCACCCCGTCAGGCTTCTCGAAGGTGATACTCCCGTCCGACGCGTCATCTCCGTTGTTTGTGAGTGTGTACGTGATCGTGAATGTATCTCCGTCGCTCACAGAATCCGGCGCGCCGCTCGACGTGAGATCGGCGGCCGGAGTCTGCGCCGCTGCCGGTACTGCCAGCACCGAAAATACTGACAGCACCATGACGACACTGAGCGACAGGGCGATGAATCTATTGTTACCTGTCATGTTCCGTCGTAAGTTTCTTGATCGGTCGTCGGGCGATACTCCTTCGTGCGCGTGTCTTCGCGCGTTGTCTGGTTGCACACTATCCCCATCGGTGTCTCAGCCTCCATATGGCGAGGTCACACTGATGCTGTCTCCTGCGACATTTAAATATTTTCTGTAAACGGCTCCCGCTGCGCGTTGCGTCATACGACGGAACCGACGGACAGACGACCTGTCACGGGAGTTCAGCGGCGGCTGGCGGTCAGTCGAGTCCATTTATAAAAAGACCGCTCGGTGGGGTCCTGTCACCCCCGTGGCGTCAGACACGCCTGAGGAGAGTGCTGCGGCTACCGGACGAAAATAAATGAAGAACGGTTGGTCGGTTGGCTGTTCTACGAGCCGACGTTGTCCCAGCTCGGGTCGTCGCTGTTGAAGACCCCGATGACGTCGAGGACCGTGTTCGCCTCGGTCACACGGTCGTCGGTGTCATCGTTGAACGCCTCGATGACAGCGAGGACCTCCTGGCTGTCAACGACGCCATCGTTCGGCCCGATGCCGTCGAACTCGCCCTCGAGCCCGCCATCGCCACTGCCGGCGGTGACGTTGATGGTATCCGTGGCACTGTCGTCGCCAGTGAAGATACCGTGCTCGTAGTCGTCAGGCGCGAGGTTCGACGGGATCGTGGCGTTCAGCGTGACCGTCGCGGAGGTGTTGGACTGCACCTGGACGGTGTCGCTGGCGAGCGTCGCGTCGAACGTGCCGTCACCGGTGGTGTCGACACGGAACTCGACGGTCTGCTCGTTGCCCTGGTCGCCACCCTCGTTCGTGACGGTGGCCGAGACCTGAATGTCCTCACCCTGCTCCGCGGTGAGGGGCGCGTTCAGGTTGGAGACCTGCAGGTTCGCGGTCTCGACGTCGACCGGGATGACGACGTTCGCGTCGTCAGTCGTCTGCGGGAGGACCGACGGCAGCGCGTCGTTGGACTGGGCGCCGATGAACGGCGTATCAGTCTTCACGGCGCGGATGCGGTAGTCGGTCTCCTGCGTGCTGTTGACCGCCGGGACGGGGTCAAGCGTGTACGTCGCGTCGCCCGGAGAGGCACGCTGGTACAGCTTGAAGTCGTCCGCGGTGGCGGCCTGGCTCAGCGACGGGAAGTCGCTGAAGTCGTAGGCCTGGAGCTGGCTCGCGGTCAGCGTCGTGCTCCGAACGGTCTCGTAAGCACCAGCCGAGACGTTGTACGCCCGCAGTTCGACGTTGAACGTGTCGCTGTCGTCGTCGACTGCCTCGGCGTACGCCGCGGTACCCGGACTGGCCGTCGTGTCCGGGTTGATGACGATCCGGTCGGGGAAGAGCACCCCAGTCTGGACGTCGAACCGCTGTGCCCACACTGCGGAGCCGGGCAGCGGATCGTCGTTGGTGTCGGTCACGATACCGGAGATGGACGCCTCGCGCAGCGTCTGGATGCCCACGAAGGTGACGTTCGACGAGTCCGTCACGGCGGTGTTCTCGTCGAGCGTGGCCACCTTCCTGGCGTCCAGCGAGGTCGAGTTCTCCTCGGTCTCGAGCAGGAGGCGGGCCTCGCCGTCCTGCCCGGTCGCGAACGTGATGGTCGTGGTGTTCTCGTCGTTCGAGATGAGGTCACCACCGACGACCGTGTCGAGGAACTGGCCGTCGAAGCTCTCGTTGAGCGTGACCGTCACGCTCGTGTTGACGGCCTGCTGGCTGCCGTCGGGCGCCTCCGCGGCGGCAGTGACGTTGATCACGTCGATGGTGCCGTCACGGGGGACGCGCTGGAAGGTCGCGTCGGACTGGTCACCGAACTCGTCGACCACTGCCGGGTCGTAGGCCTGGTTCGGGTGGGTGCCGACCTGGGTGATGTTCACCTGGTTCGGCCGCACCGGGACCTGCTCCAGCAGGAAGCGCTGCCCGTTACGGATGATCGGGTCGTCGTCCTGCTGCTCGAAGGTGACCAGCTGGACCGAGCGCTTGTACTCCACGTCGTCAGCGATGACGAAGTAGCCAGCGTCGAGGACTGGCTGCGACGTGAAGAACTGGCTGCGTTCGGTTGTTGTCTCTGTACCGACCGTGATTTCGTCACCGAGCGCGAGGTTCGAGAGGACGTAGTTGCCGTCCTCGTTGGTGTCGTCGACGGGCTGTGCCGGACTGCTGCTGAACCGGTCAGCCGTCGCGGAGGCGGTCAGCTCCGTGCTGACCTGAATGACCTCGTTGCCGTTGTCGTCGGTGATGTTGCCGAAGCTCTCGTCCGCGCTCGGGGCAGTGTCCTGCCGCGAGGCGTTCGGAGCCTCGTCGCTCACCTGGACCGTGTAGTTGCCCGGCAGGTGCGGGACAACGCTGAACTCGACGCGGTCGGTGTCGGTGTAGGTGCCCTCGTTGACTTCACGGGCGAAGAACCCGGAGCCAACACCAGCGTCGGTGGTGTTGAGCTGCTGGATGTCGCCGACCTCGGTCTGCTTGTCGAGGTTGAGGAGGTTGTCGTCGGACTGCGCGGCTTCGCCCTCGATACCGTTCTCGAAGACGGTGTAGTCCTGGTTCGAGACGACCTCACCAGTGTCGGCGTTGATGACGCGGAAGTACGCGGTGTCGTTGACCACGTCGTCGCCGGTGGGGGTGGTGTAGTTGTAGAACCGCTCGTTAGTGAGGAACGTGCTGGTCCGCACCGCGTACACGCTCGCGTCCTCGATGCCGTAGATTTCGTTGTCCTGCGAGTCGGCGTCGAGGACGTCACCGGAGATGGTGACCTCGCCGCCCTCGGGGATGAACGTCAGCGTGGCGTTCGTCGTGACCGGGGTGAAGTCGTTGCCACTGTCGGTGGCCTCGAACTCCACCTCGACGGTCCCGGGCACGTCGGACGTGGCCTCGAAGACGATCTCGCCGTTCGAGTCGGTCTCGTTGGCGGGGTCGTCGAGGGCGACGTTGTTCAGGTCACTGGGCGAGATGCTCCCACTGACACTCCGGATGTCGATGACCTCGACGGTGGTGTTGTCGAGCGGGACGAAGTTGTTGTTCTGGTTGTCCTGCGTCTCGACGAGCACCGTGGACGTCGCGACGTCCACGTCGTCCGCGAGTGCGGTGTCGTCGGTCGCAGAGATGCGGTCAGCGTTGACGATCCGCTGGAGCTCGGGGAACACCGTCTGCTCGACGTTGTTCGTGTCGAGCTCGGCGGACCGCGTGTCGGCCTGGAAGCCCGACGTGTTCGCCTCGACGATGTACTCGACCGAGGCACTGGTGTTCGCACCGATCGCGAGGTCCTCGAAGCGGATGCGGTTGCCTTCCGGACCGCCGTTCGCGACACCCTGTGCGACCAGGTTGCTCGGGTCGACGCTGTCCTTGTACAGGCGCACGTCAGCACCCGTGACGGGGAACCCGTCGGTGTTCAAGACCTCGGCGGTCACTGCACCAGACTGGTTCGCCGCGCCGATGAAGAATTGCGCGGTAACGGCGCTCTCGTCGACACCAGTGGTGTCGTCAGGCGCCACTATACCGTGGAAGAAGTCTCCCCCGGAACCCTGGTTGTAGTCGCTCGAGGTATTGGCGTTGATCGTGACTGTCGTCGACTCGCCGGCATTAAGGGTAACTGTCGACGCCGATGCAACAGTTGTACCGCTACCCCCAGCGGGGGTTCCAGCGAAGTCAGTCGCACTGTCACGCAGCTCGGGCGTCGTGTCGACCGCTGACGCGCCCTGGTTCTCGACCGTCGCCTCGACGGTCACGACAGAATTGTTCGCCGCAACGCGCGGCGCGCTGAGACCGCTCACAACGAGCGAGGGGTCGATTGCGACGTTTGCAGTGCCAGTGGCACCACTGTCGTCCGTGCCAGGGGTGTCGGTGAATTCAGCTTCGACAGCGAACTCACCTGGTGTGTTTCCGTTGGTGACACCAGCAAGGGTGATGTTGATCTCGTCGCCAGCGCTCGCGCTGAACGACCCCCCGCTGAGGTCGACCTCAAGCCGGTTGTTGCTCTGGGAAGCGATGCCATCACTCACATTACTGCCCGAGTTGTCCAATATGGTGACGTTATCGACAGTGCTGAGGTCGTAATTGCCACCTGTATCGTCCTGAATGACGAGATCGCTCGCTGGACTACCAGCCGTGCCGGTGTCGACGGTGATGTTAATCGTGTAGTCAGACACGTCGTTCGTCGTGTCCGGCGTCGCTGTCACATCGTCGACGGTGATCGCACCTCCTTCAAGCGCAGACGCCGTCCCAGCACCGAGTGCGACGACGCCGACGAACATCGACGTCACCATCAGGACGGAGAACACTGCCGCTCCGAACTGCTGTACTCTACTGCTACTCATGTTGTCCTATCACCTCTGTTTCGTGTTGTGTGGAGTCGTCTGTGACACGCGGGTCGATATCCACGTGTACAACGGTTCTCGCGTGTGAATTTGCCATACTCTGTCTCAGCCTCCATTAGGCGAGGTCACAGGGGTACCTCACATGCATGATTTAAATATTTTCTGTAACCGTCAGACGAGCCGAAGGGGCCCTCAGCGGGCGGTAGCGGACCGCTCGCGGCCCGCCAGCGTTCCGGTCTGTGCGACCCTTTACCACCCTCGGAACCCGTCATCGACGATACGTGATCGACCGGGACGGCCAGAAAGAATTAACCGTCGATCCGCCTACGAGGGGCGATGACCCGGGCCCCACGTCAGACGGGTGTCGGCTGTCTCGCCGTCCTCGTCCTCACCGTGGTCGCGCTCGGCCTCGTCGCCGGAGTCGGGGCGGGCCATCCGGTCACCGCCGACCCTGACGCCGAGGCGAACGGGAGCGTCGCGGTGGTGGTCCTGTTCGAGGACGACGACGCTCGCGACACCGCCCCGGTGCGGGCCGTCGACGGACGGGTGACCGGCGGCCAGGACGTCGACGTCGCTCCCGTGCTGTTCGCGACGGTGCCCGAGCAGGCGCTCGAACAGTTGCGCTCCCGCCCGGGCGTCGCGAGCGTCGTCCGTGACCGCTCGGTCGTTCAGACCGCCGGACCGACGCCCGAACTGTCGGTGGCGGCGGCAAACGAGCGAGCTGTGTCGCCCGCCAGACCGCTCGTCGAGGTGCGCACGCTGCAGGAGTCAACGTGGGGGTACGACCGCATCAGGGCCGGCGAGGCGGCCGCCCAGGTGGGGTCGAGCGCCCAGTCCGGCGTGGACGTGGCCGTGCTGGACACTGGCGTCGACACCGACCACCCGCAACTGTCCGGGGCGCTGACCTGGGGGGCGAACACCACCGGCGACACGACGACGTACGGTCTCTCGACCGCCGAGGACCGGGACGGCCACGGCACCTTCGTGACGGGGATCGTGGCTGCCGAGGCCGACGGGGCCACGCCCGTCGGTGTCTCGCCGGACGTGGACGTGTACGCGGTGAAAGTGCTCGACGACGACACGGGGTCGCTCAGCGACCTCGTCGAGGGGATCGACGTGGCGATGAAGGGACCGGACGGCGACCTCGGCACGGCCGACGACCCCGAGGTGGTGACGATGAGTCTCGGCGCCGGCCAGGGGACGAGGTCGCTGAGGCGGGCGGTCGAGGACGCCAGTGACCGGGCGGTCGTCGTCTCCTCGGCGGGCAACAGGGGTGACGGCGACCCGACCACCGACGACGTGACCTACCCGGCGAAGTACGACGCGGCGATCGCCGTCGCGGCCACCGACCGGAACGACGAGACGCCCACCTTCTCCAGCGAGGGGCCGGACGTCGAGCTGGCCGCGCCCGGCGTGGACGTGACCTCGACCGTCCGCGGCGGCGGCGCGGGCACGGGGTCGGGCACCTCCTTCGCGGCGCCGTATGTCGCCGGCACCGCCGCCCTGGTCGCCGCCGAGGACGGGTCACTGTCGCCGGCGGAGATCCGTGACCGCCTCCAGGCGGCGACCGTCGACGTCGAGACCGACGGTCGCGACCGGTTCTCCGGCTACGGACTCGTGCGGGCCGACGCCGCCGTCGCCGGCGAGTCCGTCGGCTCGGGGATCGGCGTGACTATCGAGGCGCCCGCCGGGGGCGCCGCCGTCTCCGGGACCGTCGAGGTCGCCGCCGTCGTCGACGACCCCGACGCCGGCCGCCCGACCGTCGAGGTGTCGATCGACGGCGGTCCCTGGCGATCGATGAGCTACGACGGCGGCAATCGATACGTGTACGCGTGGGACACGACCACCGTCGAGAACGGTTCCCACGACCTGAAGCTGCGTGCCCGCGAGGACGGCGACACCGCGACGGACGGCGTGACCGTCACCGTCGAGAACGACGGGGCGCCCGCCGTGTCGGTCGTGGACCCGGCACCCGGCGAGGTGATCGAGGGGACGGTCGCGGTGGTCGTCGGCGCCACCGACGAGGAGACACCGCCGGAGGAGTTGCGCGTGGAGGTGTCCTTCGCCGGCGAGCCGTGGCGGAGCGCGACCTACGACCCCGACAGGGGGTTCGTCGCAGGGGTCGACGCCGACCGCCCGGCGGGGAACTACACGCTCCGGGCCAGGGTGACCGACGGGAGCGGACAGCGGGCGACGACCAGCCGGACGGTCACCGTCGACGCCGACGACCCGCCGGCGGTGACGATCGTGGAACCGACCACCGGGAGCGTCGCCGGGCGACTCGCGGTGGCCGCCGCCGTCACCGACGACCGGACGCCGCCCGCGGACCTGGCGGTCGAGTACCGCCTCGATGACGGGCGCTGGCGGTCGCTCCGGTACGACTCCGCGAGGGGCCTGTACGTCGCGAGCCGGGGACTGTACACGACCGCCGACGGGAACCGAACCCTCTCGGTGCGGGCCGACGACGGGAGCCTGAACGCCACCGAGAACCGGACCCTGACGGTGGACAACGCCGGACTCGACGCGGCGAACCTCACCGTCGGCGCCGACGACGTGACCGTCGAACCCGGCGCCAACGCCACCGTCGAGGTGACCGTGACCGGCGAGCGCCGGGCGGAGTCGCTCCAGGTGTACGTCGCCGGGATCCCGGACTCGTGGACGGTCGTCGACCAGGAGAGCACCGGGGCGGCCTGGATCCTGCGGGACCCCTCGTGGATCTACTTCGACGGCGTCGACGCCGGGCAGACCCGCACCGCGACGGTCACGCTCGCGGTGCCGTCGAACGCCAGCGTGGAGACCGGTCTCACCGCGGTCGCTGTGACCGACGACGCGGTCGAGGGCCAGCGCGCCGTCGTCTCCGTCGGATCTAGCGACCCGGTCGTCGACGCGATCGCCGGCGACGACGGGGTCCAGGCGACCGACGTGCTCAGTGCCATCGAGTACTACAACAGCGGGCAACCGGTGCCCGGCACCGGAAAGCGACTCACCGCGACCCAGGTGCTCGAACTGATCGACCGGTACAACGCCGGGGGCTGACCGACACCACCCCGACGCTTTCGGGTGGCGTTTGGTACACCCACACAAACATTTATAGCGGTGTAGCGGTTACTGATTGATATCGCCCGGTTCGGAGGCGAATGAGAAGTATCCGACCAAGTGTCTCAGCCTCCATCGTGGCCCACACCGGCCACGAATTCTACACTTGCATCGTTCCACTTACAGACTGATGCAGTCGTGACTCCTCCGGGCAATTATATATGCTTTGTGGAACGAGTACCGACAACGGCGCGTCCGCCGCCCGGGATCGGGCGACTCGTCGCCCGACGGCGCCGGATCTCGCCCGTCAGCGGGCGACCTCGACGTGTGACGGATGTTACACCAGGTGTCGTCGCTCCGGCGGACGGCACGCCCCACGAGCGGACACGCCGGGCCCCGGCGACGCTACCCGGAGTCCGTCGCCCTGCCCGCCCGCGACCGGTGGGCGAGCGCGACCCACGCGGCGACGACGAGCGCGAGGACGACACCGACGGGGAGGGGTCGCTCGCCCACCCGTGACAGGCCGGCGGTCACGCGGAGGTGGACGAGCGCCGACAGCGCGACCAGACCCGCCGTCAGCCGGGGATCGCCACGGTCGGACGCGGCCGTGACCGTCGCGCTGGCGACCGCCAGAAGGTACAGCCCCGACGAGACCGGCCAGGCCCGCAGCCGCGGTGGAAGACTCTCGAAGCCCGCGGTGTACACCGTCAGGTACGCGACCACGTCGGTGACCTGCCAGGGGTTCGAGTTCACCAGCCCCCACAGGAACAGGAGATCAACGTCCCCAGCACCGTACCCCACGACCGTCCAGGGCACGACCGACAGCCCGAGCACCGCCAACAGCGAGCGTCGCCCGGCGGGTGAGCCGTCGCGGGCGGGTGCCAGCGGGTCGTCGGCGTCCGGTCGCGAGGGTCGGCCGCCGGGTGCGTCGCCCGGTGTCACCGGCTCAGGACGAGTTTGAGCACGTCCTCGTCCTGGAGGACGTGGTCGTCGCCGACCTGCTGGCGGTCGTGTTCCGCGCTCGGTCCCGTGACCCGGGCGAACCGGAAGCGCTTGCGGAAGCGCCCGCCGAGTTTCTGGCAGGCGTCCTCGACGGTGGCGCCCTTCCGGAGCACCAGCGGCTCCTCGCGGTCGACGCCCCGGTCGGGCTTGTCCATGTACACCCGGATCAGCCCGAGTTCGTCCCAGAGACGGCGCTTCAGCCCGTCCAGGCCCTTCCGTTCCTCGGCGCTGATGAACGTCACCTCGTCCGGGTCGAGATCGCGCTCCGCCAGGTGCTCGTGGACGGTGTCGAGGTAGGAGGGGTCGATGAGGTCGGCCTTGTTCACCGCCACGATCGAGGGGATGTACTCGCGGTTGTCCATCACGCCGTCGACGAGACGGTCGACGTCGACCTGCTCGCCGACCGTCACGTCGGCGTTGACGTAGCCGTGCTCGCGCAACACCTGCTTCACCGTCTCCTCGTCCAGGTCGAGATCGACGGAGGCGGTCACCTCGATACCGCCTTTCCCCTTCCGGGTGACAGACACGCGGGGCGGCTCCTGGTCCAGGCGCACCTTGTTCGCCCGGAGTTCCTCGCGCAGGCGATCGTACTGCTGGATCTCGAACGGCGACAGAACGAACAGCACGAGATCCGCGGAGCGAACGACCGACAGCACCGCCTTCCCGCCGCCCCTACCGGCGGCGGCGCCCTCGATGAGCCCGGGCACGTCGAGCAGCTGGATGTTCGCGCCGTTGAACTGGAGCATCCCGGGGTTGACGTCGAG
>CAYODS010000059.1:860-17522 GCA_964402765.1 uncultured Halobacteriales archaeon | reverse complement strand
GCCTGGCTGCCAGAGAGACGCTGCGCGTCTCTCGCTGCGCGCTCGGCCCGCTACTGACGAAGCAAGCACCGCAGGGAGCGCAGCGACCAACGGGAGCGAGGCGCGTCCTCAAAATCGCCAGCGGCGATTTTGGGATCTCAGGAACCTGTCGGGTTCCTGATGAGTCCGCGAGAGCGACGCTCTCGCGAGATCCAGCAAATCTTCGATTTGCGCGACAAGCGGGAGAGCGAAGCTCTCCCGGGCAGCCGGGCGGCGCAGCCGCCCGGCGACAGCGAGTCAGAACCGGCGAGCGCCGCGAGGCGCTACGCGCCTCTGGAAGCCAGCGCCGCAGGCACCGGCGACGGTGCCAGAGCGACGCTCTGGCAGGCAACCAGAATCCGGAGGATTCTGGTGACGGTCGAAAATCGAAGATTTTCGAGCCAACCAGACGCTTCGCGTCTGGTGACGGTCACGAGAGCGAAGTTCTCGTGAGCCAGCCAGACCCGATGGGTCTGGCGACGCCGAGGGCTTCGGAAGTCTCCTACTTCGGATCGACACCACGCGATCCAGAGAGCGCGCCGAGGGCTTCGGAAGTCTCCTCATCCCAATCGAGACCGTTCACTCCTGAGAGTCCGCAAACAGCACGAGCCCTCATTCCGCGTCCCGAACAGTGTCCGCGTACGAGTCGGCGAGTCGCGTCGGTTCCGGTAATTTGTAGCCCGCCGACAGCACGAGCACCAGGTCCGCCGCCGTCCCGGCGCCGACGCGGTGGCCGGGGCTGACGTACAGCGGGTTGACGTGGCGGTCGGCCGAGTCGAACTGGCGGGTGGAGACGGCGTAGCCGACGACCGCGCCCGCCGTCGCGCCGTACTCGTACTCCCCGTCGGCCTCGACGGCGACGCGCGCACCTTCGGGCAGCCCCCCGGACACCGATTCGCGCAGGCGACCACACAGCAGGTTCTTCGCGACGCCGAACGCGGGGCGGTCGATCATGACGCCGAGGTGGGTCGCGAGGCCGGCACAGCGGTAGTGGATCCGGCCGCTGCCGTCGACGACGAGGAGGTCGGGGTCCGCGTCGAGGTCCTCGAGGGCGGCGAGGACGGCCTCGCCCTCGCGGAAGGCGAGCAGGCCGGGGACGTACGGTATGGCGAGGTCGACCACTGCCGCGCCCGTCCCGACGACCCGGCCGTCAGCGACGGCGACCGCGGCGCCGACCGCCCGGTCCTCGCGGAAGGCCACGTCGACGCCGACCACCGTGGGACCGCTGGCCGCGTCGGCCACCGCGTCGTCGGCCGGCAGCGGCAGCGACAGCGACTCCGAGAGCGTCACCGCCGCGGGCGTGAGGTCGTGGTGATCCTCGAAGCGGGCGGCGTCCGCGATCGACCGTTGCAGGCGCTCCATCTCGGTGCGGTCGAGCGCGGGGTCGGGCCGGAACTCCGGGCGGACGAGCACGTCAGAAGGGGCCACGACCGCCGGAACCGCCGGGACCGCCGGGGCCACCCGGTCCGGGGCCGCCGCCGAGTCGGACCCTGTTCGACGTCTGGACATCGTCCTTGACGTACAGGCCGTAGGCCAGTCCGATGAGCAGGCCGATGAGGTGGGCGCCGTCCGCGACGCCACCGCCGGAGACCGGGTTCGCGAGCCCCAGCACGCTGATGCCGGCGTACCCGAGCGTGAGCACCCAGATCGGCACCGGGACCACGAAGTACAGCAGCACGCGCATCCCGGGGTTGAGGATCGTGAGCACGCCCATCAGCGCGAGGCCAGCGCCGCTGGCGCCGACGACCCCCGGCGCTGTCGCCAGGTTCGAGGTCTGCAGCGTGATGATGGCGATCTGGCCGAGGCCGGCGACGATCCCGCTGGCGAGAAACAGCAGCGAGTAGTCCCGCGAGCCGACGTACTGCTCGACGATCCGGCCGAAGAAGTAGATCACGATGCTGTTGAACACGATGTGGAAGAACCCGCCGTGGGCGAACACCGAGGTGACCCACGTCCAGACGTACTCCGGGTGCTCGGGCGTGAGCACGAAGATCGCCTCGTAGGTCGGGTTGAACAGCATCGTCGCCTGGATGCTCCCGAACGGCTCCAGCACGTAGGCGACGGCGTTCTGGGCGAAGAACGTCACCCACATCAGCCCCAGGAACACGAACGTCATGTTGTTGCGGACGTAGCCGTGCAGGCCCGTGCGGCCGGTGTCGATCCCCAAGCGATCGAGCAGTCCGTCGTCGTCGTCCACCACTCGATCGTCGAAGCCGCTGTCGAAGGTCCCACCCGACCCGCCCCAGTCGGCCAGTCCGGCGCAGTCGTGGTTCTCCGGGAGGCGGTGCTCGGAGCAGAACGTCCCCGAACACCCCTTGCAGTCGTACGGGAGGTCGACCTGTTCGCCGCAGACGTCACACGACGGCATTCACCATACGTTGTGAATCGTGACAGAAGGTCCTTTGGATCGCGACCCCCTTCGCCCCCGCCGGCGTCACCCGTGGTCGCCCGGTCCGGGCCGGGGGAGACTTGCCGCTGCGTGCCGACCGACGGGTGTTGTCGCCGTCGGCCCGGACTACTGCCCGCGCTGTGGCGCCGCCCTCGCCCCCCGCGAGGTGCACCACCGCGAGCGAGCCTTCTGCCCGGACTGCGAGCGGGCCGTCTTTCGCAACGCCGTCCCGAGCGCGGGCGTGATCGTCCGCGAGGACCGGCGTGTGTTGCTCATCGAGCGGGCGACGCCGCCGGTCGGCGTGTGGGCGCTGCCCGGCGGCCACCCGGAGTACGACGAGGCACCCGACGTCGCCGCCGCCCGCGAACTGGAAGAGGAGACCGGCCTGCGCTGTGCCCCCGGGGACCTCGACCTGCTGACCGTCGTCCAGGACGACGACGGCACGCCGTACCTGATGGTCACGTACACCGTCGAGCGGGCGGCGACGACCGGCACACCCCGCCCCGGCGAGGAGACGACCGACGTGCGGTTCTGGTCCGTCGAGTGCGTCCTCGACAGCGACCGCACCCGCGAGATCGACCGTCGCCGGATCCCGATGGCGTTCGAGGACGGTGACTGAGTCGCCGTCCGCCCGAGCGGTGGCGAGTCGTTTTAGTCGGCGCCGCCCCTCGCTGTCCCATGCCACGCCTGGAGGACCCGGTCGAGATCGGCGACATGCGGGTGCCCAACCGGCTCTACCGGGCGCCACTGCTGGAGTGTGCCGGCAACGGTGCCGACGCCGTCGACGACCTGATCCGGGACCTGGAACCCGCTGCGGCCTCGGGCGCGGGGCTGCTGTGCCAGGGGGCGACGATCGTCACCAGCGAGGGGGGGTGTGCGGCGCCGAACATGACCCGCGTCGCCGACCCGGAGTTCGTCGCCCGCCTACAGCGACTCACCGACCGGGTCCACGACCACGGTGCGCGGATCGTCCTCCAGCTGGAGCACGGCGGGTTGCGGAGCATGGAGACATGGCACGCGGGCTACCGCGACGAGCACCCCGACCTGCAGCAGGTCGCCGTCTCGGAGCCGCCGCTTGCGCTGCGACTCGCTGACCGCGCCGGCCTGCTGTCGTACGACGCCGACGTGCTCTCGACGGGGGAGGTGTACGATCTCGCGGACCGCTTTGGCGAGGTGGCGGGGTGGGCCGCAGACGCCGGCTACGACGGGATCCACCTGGCGGGCGCGAACATGGGGCTCATCCAGCAGTTCCTCTCGCCGTTCTACAACCGCCGCGAGGACGAGTTCGGCGGCCCGCTGCGCAACCGCGTGCGCTTTCTCGAACTCGTCTACGAGGCGATCCGCGAGCGCACCGACGTGCCCGTCGTGACGAAGGTGCCCGCCGAGACGGCCGCCCCGCCCTTTGTCCGGCGGCGACTGTCGCTGCACGACGGCCTGCAAATCGCCGAACTGCTTGACGACGTGGGCTTCGAGGGGCTCGTCCCCGTCGAGACCTCCACATTCTGGGACCAGAGTATCGTTCGTGGCGAGTACCCCGAGCGCGCCTGGTCGAACGACGACCTCCAGGCGGGGTACGAGGCGGCCTTCGGCTCCCGGTGGCGTGCCCGCCTGGTGCGACTCGCCAACCGGGTCCACGCCCGCGACTTCGAGTTCGAGCCCGCCTGGAACGCCCAGTTCTGTCGCTGGGTGCGCGAGCGGGTCGACGCCACGGTGCTGTGTGAGGGGGGTATCCGGGAGCGACCGCGGATCGACCGTCTCCTCGGTGCCGACGGCGACGGGGCGGTCGACGAGCCCGCCGCTGGCGGGCGCGCGTGCGACATGGTCGGGATGGCCCGGCCGTTCTACGCGGAGCCACGACTCCCGGCGCGACTGCTCGGCGACGACTCCGCGGCGGTGCTGTGTGCGTCCTGCAACAACTGCACGGTGCCCCAGGTGGCCGGCGAACCGGGCGTGTGCCGGACGCAGTCGGTCCTGCGAGAGCGCGGTCGACTCCGCGAGGCGGGCGCCTACGACACGGCGACCGACGGCGAGCGACTCTCGGGGGGCGACGCCTCCGCTGGGGCGGACGACTGAGAGCGTTTTCAGCACGTGAAAGACAGCCCGAAACTACAGGTGCGTCGGTACCGTCGGTCCGGTAACGTCGATGGCTACCGACACCGACGACCCGACGGTTCTCGTCGTCGACGACGAGTCCAGTCTCGCGGACCTGTACGCACACTGGCTCTCCGCGGAGTACGACACCCGGACGGCCTACGGCGGGGAGGCGGCCCTGGAGGCGGCCGACGACGACGTCGACGTGGTCCTCCTCGACCGACGGATGCCCGGTCTCTCCGGCGACGCCGTGCTCAAGCGACTCCGACAGCACAACTACGACCTGCGCGTCGCGATGGTGACCGCCGTCGAACCCGACTTCGACATCGTCGACATGCCCTGCCAGGACTACCTCGTGAAGTCGATCGACCGCGAGGACCTGATCGAGACCGTCGACCGACTGATCCGACTCGCCGAGTACGACGAGAAACGTCGCGAGCTCTCCTCGAAGAAGGTCCGCCGGAACGTCCTCACCGTCGAGAAGACCGAGGCCGAACTCGAAGAGAGCGACGCCTACCAGCGACTCGAACGGGAGATCGCCGACCTGGAGGAGGAACTCGGCGCCCTGAGCGAGGAACTCGACGCCGACGGTGTCGAGAGAGAGGCCTGAGCTATATCAGCCCGAAAAAGAACGCCCCGACGACCAACGTGATCAGGATCGCCACGGCCGCCATCGCCGCCAGCGCGTACACCGGCGAGATGCCCCGCTCGTCGACTGGCTCCGGGTCCATCAGGCCCATCTTCGGCCGCCGCCGCACTTAATACTACGCCCCGGACCCCCCACCTTTTGCCCTCGTTCGCTGCGCTCGCTCGGGCAAAACGTGGGCGAAAAGACCGCCACGCTCTCTCTTCTCGCTACTCCCACCGGCTCCTCCCGATCGAGCGACCCGTGGGCGAAGACGGGATCAGGCCTCGAACCCCTCCTCCCACCGGAACGTGCCGTCGCGCTGGACGACTTCCCCGTCGACCTCCAGGCGGGCGTCCTCGCTCACGTCGAGGATCATGTCCTGGTGGACGGCGCTGTCGTTGCCGGACTCGCCCGGCGGCAGGTTTGCGTCGTACGCCCGGCCGACGGCGAGGTGGACGGTGTCACCCATCTTCTCGTCGAACAGGATGTTGTCGGTGAACCGGTCGATGGCGCGGTTCATGCCCACGCCGAGTTCGCCGAGACGACGGGCCCCCTCGTCGGTCTCCAGCAGTTCGCGCACCACGTCCTCGTTCTCGGCCGCCTCGAACTCGACCACGCGGCCGTCCTCGAAGGTGAGCCTGACCTCGCGCACGCGGCGACCGTTCACCGTCATCGGCACGTCGAACAGCACCTCCCCCTCCGTGTCGTAGGGGGCGGTGAACACCTCGCCGCTGGGGAGGTTGTGCGAGTCGTACGCCACCGAGGCGGCGGAGTTGACCGCGGTGCGGCCCTCGATCGACATCCGCAGGTCCGTCTCCCCCGCCACGAGGCGGACCTCGCTGCCGTCGTCCAGCACCCGCTTCATGCGGTCCATCTCCTCCGCGAGGGCCTCCCAGTCCCGCAGGACGGCGTCGTACACGAACTCCTCGTAGGCGGGCAGCGACATGCCGGCCTGCTGGGCGAGCGAGCGGGTCGGGTGGACCGTCGACACCCAGTCCGTGTCGAGCCGGGCCTCCCGAAGGTCCTGGCGGGCGCGGCGGTAGGCCTGTCGGGTCGGCGCCGGCACGTCCGCCGTCGCCGCGGTGTTGCGCCCGCCGCCCAGCGAGAGGTACACGTCGGCGGCCTCGTACAGCGCCAGTTCGTGCTCGGCGGCGTCGAACTCGTCGTCGCTCCCCTGGAGGTACGCCCGACTCGTCTCGTCGCTGCTGTAGGCGAAGTGCGGCGTGGCGCCGACCTCGCCGAGTCGCTCGGCGACGGCGACCGCGAGGTCGTGTGCGCCCTCGGAGACGGCGACGACCACGTCGTCGCCCGCCTCGACCCGTGCGCTCCAGTCCACCAGCGTGGCGGCGTGCTCGTGTACCCGGTCGTCCATGCGTCCCGAACCCCCGGCGGCCACTAAACCGTACGGGTCCGTCCCGGGCTACGCCAGTCCGACGAGGAACTCCACGCCGGCGACGATCGTCACGCCGGTCACGACCGGACAGAGCACGACGGTGAGCAACTGGACCGCCGGCAGGACGGCCACGAGGCTGATGCGCTCCTCCAGTTGGTACGGGTCCAGGTCGCGACGGCGCTCCCGGCGGACCACGTCCGCCGCGAGGACGGCGGTCAGGAGCGTGGTCACGACGAACCCGACGGCGAACACGCCGGCGGCCGCCGCGAGCAGTGGCCCGCCGCCGCCACCCGCGGCGACGGTCCGGTAGGTCAACTGTCCCTCCGTCAGTGCCCCGTAGTCGACGAACAGCGCCGCCACCCCCACCACCATGAGGTACATCGCGAGGACGTACGGCCCGTTATCGTCGAGCGCCTCGGCGAACGACGGCGTCGCCGACTCCCGATCGGTCGCCCGACTCGTGCTGGGCGTCATCGATCGTCGGGAACGGCCGTAACTGCTTAATACTCCGTTTCGGTTTCAGCGGGGCGGTTGAAAATTCAAGTCAGACGCCCGGCGGTCGGGCGGCTGACGCGTGTCGGACCCGCGGGTCACTCCCCGCCGTTGCCGGCTGCCTCGGCGTCCAGCGCCTCCTGGCGGAGGCGCCGCCCGCGCTCGGAGTCGACCGAGAGGTCGGGCACGGGGATCGGGGTGCCGTCGTCGTCGACGGCGACGAAGGTGAACCGGGACTCCGTGGTGCGCTCGCAGTCGCCAGTGCGGGGGTCCTCGCGGTCGACCTGCAGACGGACCCGCACGCTCGTCCGCCCGGCGTCGTACACCCACGACTCCACGCGAGCGATGTCACCGATCGGCAGCGGCCGCCGGAATGAGAGGTCCTCGACGCCGGCGGTGACGCAGGTCTCGCCGGCGAACCGCATCGCCGACATCGCCCCCACCTCGTCCATCGTCTTCATCACGACCCCACCGTGGGCGGTGTCGACGTTGTTGGCGTCGTTTGGCTGGATGCGCTTGCGGTTCTCGATGTACGTCTCGACGACCGATGGCATGGCGGCCGTTCGACGCCCCCGGGTTTAGTCCCCGGTCCTCGCCGGCGCCTCAGGGCACGAGAACGACGGGCACCGACTGGTCGTCGATCACCGTCGCGGAGACGCTGCCGACGATCATCTTCTCGGCGGCGCCGGTGTGCTCGTTGCCGAGATAGACGGCGTCGTGGTCGTGTTCGTGGGCGAACTCGAGGATTCGCACCCCGGCGCGGGTCGCCGGCTTGATGTCCTTGTCGGCCTCCAGGACGTGTACCTCGACGGTCACGTCGGTGTCGGTGGCGGCGACCACCTCGTCGACGGTGTCCTCGACCTGCTGTATCGCCGCCGGGTCGCGGTCCTCCCGTTCGTCGTCGACGACGTGGACCACGTCGATCGCCGTGCCGGTGCCGTCGGCCTGTTCGAGGGCGAACCGGAGCGCCCGGCGGCTCTGCTCCCAGCCGTCGAGCGCGACGAGATAGCGCATACCTGGCCTTCGGCCCCCTCCCACGTAACCCTACCTCACGACGACCGTCCCCGGCGGCGTCGCTTACAAGTTGTTGCAGGCGCGAGGGAGTGGTACACATGCACGCCTTGGGGCCGGTGGACAGGGCCGAGAAGGTGGCCAAACTGCTGGACGAGGCCATCACGATCCCGATAATCGGGTGGAAGATCGGTATCGACCCGCTGCTGAACTACCTCCCGTTTCCCTTTGGTGACATCATCTCGGGGATCATCGGCTACTACATCGTCGTCGAGGGGGTGCTCGCCCGCGTCCCCTGGCATATCACCGGGCTGATGTTCGTCCTGGCGACGATCGACCTGTTGATCGGGCTCATCCCGATCCCGCTCATCGACGGGGCGATCGACGCCGCCTGGAAGGCGAACAAGTGGAACGTCAAACTGATGAAGCGGTACGAGGGTCGCCGCTGACGGGTCCGGGTCGTCCCGTCCCCGGTCCTGCCGTCCAGGGCGAGAGCGTTTTCTCCGCGGCGCCGCTATCCAGGTGTATGTCCGTGAGCGTCCTCGCGGTCGAGGAGTACGAACCGACCGAGTACGACGCCGCCCTCCTGCGCGACGAGGTGGTGGTGTGTGTCGACGCCGGCGACGGGGCGGTGCGACTGCTCCCGCTGGGCAACGTCGTCAGCGTCGAGGGCGACGCCGACGACCACCTCACTGGCGCCGAACTGCCGGGGTGGTTCCACGGCGGCGGGACCGACGGGATCGTCGACCTGGAGCAGTTCCCCGACCTCGCGGCCCACGTCGAGGACCTGGACCGGGACGCGCCGTAGTCACCTGGCTCCCAGGGCGACCGAGAGCCGTCCGCGATCCCCCGAGTTAAGTGCCGTCGCGTCTGGTGGGCGTCCATGTACGCGGGCGTCGACCTCGGGGCGACCCGGTGTCGGGCGGTCGTCGCCGACGCCGACGGGACGGTCGTGGGGCGAGCGGAGCGGTCGACGCCCCGCGAGTCCGGCATCGCCGTCACCGAGGCGGTGCTGTCGACGGTGCGGGCGGCGTGTTCCGAGGCGGGCGTCGATCCCGGCGCGCTGCTGGCGGTCGGGGTCGGTTCGATCGGGCCGCTGGACCTGGCGGCGGGCACCGTCGAGCGCACGCCGAACCTCCCCGTCGAGCGGATCCCGCTGCGGGGCCCGCTGTCCGAACTCGTCGGCGGCGAGGTGTACGTCCACAACGACACGACGGCGGGGGTGATCGGCGAGCGGTACTACAGCGACCGGGCGCCGGACGACATGGTGTACCTGACGATCTCCAGTGGTATCGGCGCCGGCGTCGCCGTCGACGGCCACGTCCTGCGCGGGTGGGACGGCAACGCCGGCGAGGTGGGACACTACATTGTCGACCCCGACGGACGGCTCGCGTGTGGCTGTGGCCGGTCGGGCCACTGGGAGGCGTACTGCGCGGGCGAGAACGTCCCTCGGTACGCGCGGCTACTGGCGGCGGAGTGGCCCGACGCGGCGGCCGCGAGTCCACTGGCGCTGTCGCCGCCGTTCCCCGCCCGCGGGGACGGCTTCGACCCCTCGGACCCGGACGCGACGCTGGAGTTCGCGGCGCCGGCGGTGTTCGAGGCGGCCGAGGACGGCGACCCGTTCGCCGAGCGGGTGCTCGACCGCGTCGCCCGGTACAACGCCGTCGGCGTGGCGAACGTCGTCCACTCGTTCGCGCCGCTGGTGGTGTACGTCGGTGGGGCAGTCGCGCTGCGCAACCCCGAGTGGGTGATCGACCCGGTGCGCGAGCGCCTGCAGGAGACGGTCATCACGAACGTCCCTGACGTGCGCCCGACGACGCTGGGCGAGGACGCCGTCCTCCGGGGGGCGCTTGCGAGTGCGCTCACCGGCGGCGTCTGACCGGCCGTCCCCGAACGTGAGACGGACGGAGAGGCTTATACCGGGGCGGCACGGAACGCGGGTATGCGAGTTCGACGCAGACGGCTCCTCCGTGCCGTCGGCGGCGCGACGCTTCTGGGCGGCACGCTCTCCGGTGGCGTCGCAGGCGCGGAGACGACGACGGGCCGACGGTCCACGCCGGTCGCGGTCGCGAGTTGGTCACCGCTACAGTACGACGCCGACGTCGAGGGGTGGAACGACCTGCGGGTGCTGCCGGCGACGATCCACGACGTCACCGTCCAGGACGGCGTCGCCTACTGTGCCTACTGGGACGCCGGCACCTGGATGGTGGACGTCTCGGACCCGTCGGCGCCGACGTACCGCGGCCACGTCGGCGAGTACTCGCTGTCGAGGGTGACCGAACTGGGCGAGCAACTCGCGGCCGGCGAGGGCACGGAGTTCCAGCGACTGTTCCGCGAGGCGCCCGGAAACGACCACTACGCGGCGGCCAACGAGGACGGCTCGCTGCTGGCGGTCGGCGGGGAGGCGTGGGACAACCCGGCGACCGAGGACGGCGGCCCGGCCGGAGTGCGGCTGTACGACGTGTCGGACGCGACCGACCCCGCCGAGACGGCCCGCATCGACCACGAGGCGGCGCCGGACACGACCCGGGGCGGCACCTGGGTGACCGCCCACAACTTCGAGTTGCGGGACGGGCGGCTGTACACCTCCTGGTACGACGCCGGCGTGAAGGTCCACGACGTCTCGGACCCCGCGAACCCCGAACTGCTGGCGTGGTGGCTCGACCCCGGTCGGGCCCGCTTCTGGACCGCGCAGGTGCTCACGCCCGGCGAGACGTTCGTCGCAAGCGCCACCGGCTTCGGCGACGGCGGCCTGGAGCCGGCGCTGTACGTGTTCCCCGACCGGGCGGGCACCCAGCCCGAGCGGCCCTCGCTGACCGGCGACGGGACCGGCCCTGCGAACCCGGACCAGCCGTTCGAACCCCTCGGACGGCTCGACCTTCCCGGCGCCGCCGAGGTCGTCGTCGAGGGCGAGACGGGCTACGTCGCGACCGGCGACGGCGCCGCCGTCGTCGACCTCTCGGACCCGACGGACCCGACGCTCACGACCGAGATCACGGACATCGCGGCCGACCGCGAGGGGGGCCCCCTGACGAACGTCCTCGACGTGGCCGTCGACGGCGACCGCCTGCTCGTGTCCGGCCCGGCACAGCGGGGGCTGTTCTCGGGGTTCATCGTGTACGACGTCTCCGACCCGGCGGCCCCGACGCCGATCACGGAGTTCACGCCCACCTCCCACAGCATCCACAACGCCGACATCGACGGCGACCACGTCTACCTGACGAACAACGCCACCCCCGACAGGCCGCTGTCGATCTACGACATCACCGAGACACAGCCGACGACCACCACGTCGACGACCGCCGCGACCACGACGACCACCACGACCACGACCACGACGACGACCGCCGCGCCGACCACGACCACGGAGACGGAGGACGAGGAGACGCCCGGCTTCGGGGTGGTGGCGGCGATCGCGGGCCTGGGCTACGGGGCGTACCGGTACGTCCGCGGCGAGGAGGAGTGAACGCGAGTCAGCGCTGGCCGAGTTTGCGACGACTGATGCCGACGCCGGTTGGCGTGACGATCAGCTGGTCGTCGCCCTTCTGGACGATGTCGCCGTCGACCTCCTGTGCGACCTGCCGGAGCTCGTCGATGATGTGCTCGGCGGTGCGGTCCTCGGTCCGGAGGCGGGTGATGTCCGCGATGACGAGGTCGCCGTCGTAGACGGCGTCCTTTATGTCGATCGTGTCCCGCTGGTCGCTCACCTCGGCGACGTGGACGTTCATCGCGGCGCCGCCGGAGGCGGTCTCCAGGTCGTCGAGGTCCATCTCGACGTACTCGTCTGCCTGTCCGCCCGGCTCCGAACCCATGAGCTTGCTCACCAGTCCCATAGCCTACGCAGGCGGCGCCGCCCTCAAAACCCTTACGTCAGACACATGTCTGATACCACACACTTCGGTCGGCGTCCCGCCGCACGCTGGGGGTAACGGCCGGGAGAGCCGGTAGACCGGCCCGAGACTCACGCTCCGCTGATACGACGCGAGACGGAGACCCGACGGGACGGGCGCCGTACAGTTACTTTCCGAACACCGTTCGCCGGACAGAACCGCCATCCGAGTGAAAACTCTTTTATTCGTGGTTTATCTTACCGAACGAAGTGTGAAACGATGTCAGGTTCGGACCTGTCGCGACGGTCGGTGCTGAAAGGCGTCGGCGCCGGCGTCGCGGCGACGGCGGCGGCCGGCACCGGTGCCGGTCAGGAGGGCGTCGACCTCGTCCAGTACAACGTCGGTCTCCGACCGGGCGCGTCGGCCAGTTTCGTCCGGGAGGCGGCCCAGGAGATCGAGCGGACGATCTACCTCGAGGACCACGGCACGATCATCAGTGGCACCTTCCCCGAGTCGGCCGCCGACCGGCTCCGCAGTTTCCCGGTCGTGGAGTTCGTCGAGGAGGACTTCACTGCCCGGGCGTTCGACGAGCGACTCCCGTGGGGGATCGACCGCGTCGACGCCGACGTGTTGCACGGGAGCGGTGCCACGGGTGACGGCGCGACGGTCGCCGTCCTCGACACCGGGGTCGACGACGACCACCCCGACCTCGCGGACAACGTCGTCGACGGCAAGACCTTCGTCGACGCCTGCGGGGAGTCCGAGGGCGACTGTGGGTTCTTCGGCGGCGACGGCTACAACGGCAACGACTGCAACTTCGCGTGGTCGGACGACAACGACCACGGCTCCCACGTCGCCGGCACCGCGGCGGCGGTCCGGGGCAACGGCGAGGGCGTCGCCGGCGGCGTCTCCACCGAGGCGTCGATCCTCGCGGGCAAGGTGCTCACCGGCTGTGGGTCGGGGTCGTACTCCGCCATCGCCGACGGGATCCGCTGGGCGACCGACAACGGTGCCGACGTGATCAACATGTCCCTCGGTGGTGACTCCGGCGCCCAGACGCTGAAGAACGCCTGCCAGTACGCCGTCGACAACGGCGTGGTGGTCGTCGCCGCGGCGGGCAACTCCGGTCCCTGCTCGGACTGCGTGGGCTACCCCGCGAAGTACGACAGCGTGATCGCCGTCAGCGCGACCGACGACGACGACAACCTGGCGAACTTCTCCTCGACTGGCCCCGAGGTCGACCTCGCTGCGCCGGGCGACGGCGTGCTGTCGACGATCCCGCCCGAGAGCGACAGCGGCTCGACCTACGAGGACGGCTACGAGACCCTGCGGGGCACCTCGATGGCCTCGCCCCACGTCGCGGGCGCGGCCGCCCAGGTGGTCGCCGAGACCGGGATCAGCGACAACCAGGCCGTGCGCCGGGAACTGAAAGACACCGCCGAGGACATCGGTCTCGTGGACAACGACCAGGGTGCCGGCCTGCTCGACGCCGAGCGGGCCGCGGGCGATCTCCCGCGGGTGTCGACCGGCGACGCCTCCAACGTCGGCAGCGGCTCCGCGACGCTTGCGGGCTCGCTTGACGACCTCGGCGGCGCCAGTTCCGCGGCGGCGTTCTTCGAGTACGGCGAGAGCGGGTCGCTGACCCAGACCACCAGCCGGACGACCCTGTCGGCGACCGGTACCTTCGCGCTGGACGCGTCCGGGCTGGACCCGGCGACAGAGTACGACTACCGGGCGGTCGTCGAGGCGGACGACGGCGAGCGCTCGGTCGGCGAGACGCGGTCGTTCACCACCGACACCGACGGCGGCGACGACCCGCCGGCGATCGACAGTCTCCAGGTGGGCGACGAGAGCTTCTTCTTCTTCGAGCGGTACGGCGTCGAGTGGACCGTGAGTGACCCCAACGGCGACCTCGCCGAGGTCACCGCCGAACTCCGGGACGCCTCGGGTGACGTGGTCGACAGCCGCACCGACAGCGTCTCGGGCGCAGGGGCGAGCGCCGACTACCGACTCTCGCCCGGCTTCTTCGAGGACGGCGACAGCGTCCGGGTCGTCGTCACCGACGGGAGCGGCAACACCGCCAGCCAGACCCGCTCCGTCTGACGCCGTCTCGTATTCTTAAAATTCGCCCCGCAAACGGGTGACGAAACCGCAAATCAACCGCTCTCTGGGCTGTGTTATAAACTGCTCATGGCCGCTGACTGCGAATAAATTAAATTGAGATATCCTGATCGGAAAATTATTTATGCGGTGCTCGACCCACCCCGTGCGGTGAGGACTCATGGCAGACGATAGCGTATCGCGAAGGTCCGTGCTGAAGGGTGTCGGCGCCGGACTGGCCGCGACGGGCGTGGCCTCGACGGCGTCGGCAGGAGACGTCGAGGAGTTCAACGTCGGACTCAAACCTGGGGCGAAGGGTCCGGGGACGGCGGCGGTGAAGCGGGCCGCCGACGCCGTCCGCAAGGAGGTCGACCTGGGGAGCACCGGAAAGTTCCTCACCGGGAAGTTCTCACGGCAGGCGCTCGACGGTCTGCGGAACAACCCCCACGTCGACTACGTCGAGCCCAACTACACGGCGTACAAGTCCACCGAGAAACTCCCCGTCGGTATCGACCGCGTGGACGCCGACGTGCTCCACTCGGAGGGGACGACCGGCTCCGGGGCGACGATCGCCATCCTGGACACCGGCGTCGACGACGACCACCCCGACCTGGCGGACAACATCGACCCGTCACTCGGGGCCGCCTTCGGCTCCTCGTGCGGTTCGGAGTCCGGGGGCTGTCGGTTCGGGCGCGAGGGGTACAACGGCAACGACTGCAACTACGAGTGGTCCGACGACGACGACCACGGCTCCCACGTCGCCGGCACCGCGAACGCCGTCCGCGGCAACGGCGAGGGCGTCGCCGGCGGCGTCTCCACCGAGGCGACCATCATGCCGGTGAAGGTGCTCACCGGCTGTGGGTCGGGCTCGTACGCCGACATCGCGGACGGTATCAAGTACGCCGCCGACAACGGCGCCGACGTGATCAACATGTCCCTGGGCGGGGACTCGGGTGACTCCACCCTGCAGAACGCCTGCCAGTACGCCTACGACAACGGCGTCGTCCTCGTCGCCTCGGCGGGCAACTCCGGGCCCTGCTCGGACTGTGTCGGCTTCCCGGCGGCGTACTCCACCGTGATGGCGGTCTCGGCCGTCGACCCACGCGACGACACCCTGGCGGACTTCTCCTCGACCGGACCGGAGGTCGAACTCGCCGCCCCCGGCGTGGACACGCTGTCGACCATCCCGCCCGAGAGCGACGACGGCTCGACCTACGCCAACGGGTACGAGACGTTCTCGGGGACGTCGATGTCCGCACCGCACGTCGCCGGCGGTGCCGGCCAGGTCGTCGCCAACTCCTCGTTGTCGAACGTCGACGTGCGCAAGCAACTCAAGGACTCCGCCGAGGACATCGGTCTCGGCTCGAACGAGTCCGGTGCCGGCCTGCTCGACGCCGAGAACGCCGTCGACTCGCTGGGCCCGACTGACTCGGCGCCGTCGGCGTCGTGGGTGACCCCCACCGGCGGTGACACCGTCTCCGGGACGATCACGGTACAGATCGACGCCGCCGACTCCGAGGACGCCGACGACACGCTTGAGGTCACCTACAACGTCGACGGCGGCTCCGCGATCGCCACCTCGTACGACTCCACCTCGGGCTACTACGAGGACTCCTACGACACCACGCAACTGGCCGACGGCGACCACACCTTCGAGGCGACCGTCACCGACTCGGCGGGCAACACGACCACGTCGTCGATCACGGTGACCACGGACAACACCGAGAGCGCGCCGACCGTCGACTCGCTGTCCGCGAGCGAGGTCGAGACCTCGGACTCGGACGCCGAGTTCGACGTCTCCTGGCAGGTCAGCGACGCCGACGGGAACCTCTCCAGTGTCGACCTGACCCTCACCCAGGACTCCGACGGCACCACCGAGGACACCGCCTCGATCAGCGTCAGCGGCTCGTCGGCGTCGGGGACGACCCGCCTCGTCGCCGCGGGCGACGAGGGCACCGGCAACGCCTACACGGTCGACGCCACCGTCACCGACGGCGCGGGCAACACCGGCACCGGGTCGACGAGCGTCACCGAGACCGAGAACACCGCCAGCGCGCCGACGGTGGACTCCCACGCCGTCAGCACGCGCACCACCGGTCCCTGGAGCCGCGTCACCGCCGACTGGGCCGTCTCGGACGCCGACGGCGACCTGGACAGCGTCGTCGTCGCCATCGAGGACGGCAGCGGGACCACGCTGAACTCCACGACCGTCGACGTCACCGGCTCCACCGCCTCCGGCAGCAACGAACTGAAGACCCGCGGCACCCCCAGCACGAGCGTCGTCACCGTCACCGACTCGAAGGGCAACAGCGACACCTCGACGAAGAGCGTCTGAGGACACCGCCGACGAACTCGCCTTTTTGTCCCGCCGCGCCGAGTGACCGGACGTGACCTTCAGCATCTGCGTTCGCGAACCGTACACCGTCGAGTCCAGCGAACCCGACCCCGAGTCCGAACCCGACACCGAGGACCACGTCCGCTTCGGCGTGGCGGTGACGACCCGCCTGCCCGCCGTCGGCACGCTGTGCCCGTTCGCCAGCGAGAACGGCGCCGTCGCCACCCAGTCACTCGTCAACGTCCGCCTCGGTCGTAAGGGCGTCGCCTACCTCGACGACGGGCTCGCCGTCGAGGACGCGCTGCAGTCGCTGCTGAACGCCGACGACGGCGCTCCCCAGCGTCAACTGCACGGCGTCGGTCGCGACGGCGAGTT
>CAYODS010000059.1:0-850 GCA_964402765.1 uncultured Halobacteriales archaeon | reverse complement strand
GTGCAAGCCCTGGTACGGCGACCGCGTCGGCGACAACTACACCGTCGCCGGCAACCTCCTCACCGGCGAGCGCGTGATCGAGCGGGTCGCCGAGACCTACGAGGCGGGGTGGGACGCCGTCGAGGACCCCGCCGACCCCGAGCGCCCGCTCGCCGAGCGACTGGTCGACGCCCTCGAGGCCGGTCACGAGGACGGCGGCGACAAGCGCGAGGACCTGCACGTCCAGTCCGCCGCCCTGCTGGTCGAGTGCACCGAACAGCGGGCGGTCGACCCCTACTACGAGGACCTGCGGGTCGACGCCACCGAGACCCCCATCGAGGACCTGCGTGCGACCTTCGACTACGCCCGCGAGGGCTACGAGATGGCCCTCGAACGGTACGAGGACGCCTACGACGAGGACGAGATGGACGAGGCTGAAGACTAGGACGTTCTCGGTGTTCGATCGATGCCGCGTGTTCGGGTGTCTAGGGATCGGTGTTCTCAGTTGACAGCGCTGCCGCTGGGAGGGTCCAGAAAGCCCCCGCCCCGGTGCGGTCGCGCGCCTCGCTGTGCTCCTCGCCTCGCTCCGCTCGGCTGCGGTGCTTGCTTCGGCATGCTTCCCGCACCGGGGCGGCCCCTTTCAGTCCCGCCCGCCGCGCCCGCCACCTCACGCCTCCCCAGCCTCCTCACTCGCTCCCGATGGTCGCGCGCCCTCCGACAGGAAGCGCCCGGTCGCGAGGGTTGCTCGACTGGCTCGCTGTCGCTCGCCAGTCTCGCAGTAGGCGACCGGGCGCTTCCTGTCGGAGGGCGCGCGAGCAACGCGCGAGGGACGAACGAGCGACCATCGGGAGCGAGTGAGGAGGCTGGGGAG
>CAYODS010000058.1:0-17635 GCA_964402765.1 uncultured Halobacteriales archaeon | reverse complement strand
AGATCTACGAGGAGATCGCAGAGGAGCAGCTCATGGAGATGCACCCGATGATGCGGCAGATGTTCGGCTGACGCCACCGGCAACTTCGCTCTCGCTCTCCTCTCGTGGCCGATGACCGCTCGTCCGGACTGGGCCGACGCCGACGTACTCCGTGTCTGCCGGCCGGAGCTGCACGACCGCCGTGACTGGCCCGCGTTCGGACGTCCGCCGTCTACGAGGTCGAGGTCGAGTTCGACCACGACGGCGAGTGGACGGCACACAAACTGTGTCCGGACCACCACACGGAGGTCGGCAGTCCCTGAGTGACGCGACGCTCCGGCGGCTATTCGGTTCGCTTTTGTTCGCGGGACGTGGCGTGTGAGTACGGAACCGATGATAGTCGCAGCGGCGGTGACGGCGCTGGGACTGTTGCTCGTCGGGACGATCACGCAACTGTACGGCTACCGGCTCGGTGGCACGATCGGCATCCCCGTACTGGCGGTGTACACGCTGAAGAACGTCTTCATGCTCCCAATTTTCATCCTCAGCACCGCTCTCGCCTACCTCGGACTGTACGTCGCGAAACATCGGACGCTCGTGTACGGGCGCGACGAACTGCTGGTCGCGATGGCCGTCGGGAGCGGCGTGCCGGTGGTGATCTTCCTCACGCTGGGGAGCCTGATCCCGGAGTCGCTGCGGTCGGTGGTGTTCATCGGCAGCATCCTACCGGGGTTGGCGGCGTTCAACTACCATCAGGTGAAACCCGAGTACCGCTGGCGGGACGCCCTGACGGCGACGGGCCTGTTCGCCGGGCTGTTCGGCCTGGGCTGGCTCCTGATCACGCCGGACCTGGCGCCGGTGCTGGGGACGCTGACGCCGCCGGCGCTGTACACCGAGACGACCGACGTCGCCCGCTACAGGGGAGCCGCGCTCGCGACCGACCTCGAACCGACGATCCTGGCTCGACAGACCGCCGTCGCGATCTTTCTGGTCGGACTGGTCGTCTCCGAGCGAGTCCGTGACCGGTACGGCGTCCGTATCGGACTCATCTCGGTGGCGCTTCTGGCGGTGTACGCGCTGGCGAGTGCGTGGCTGCTCGTGTTGTACCTGCTCGCGCTGGTCGTCGCCTACGCGTTCCTGTGGACCGTTCACTACGTGACGATGCTGTACGGGCGGGTGCTCATATCGATCACGACGGCGTTCACCCTGGTCGCGGTGCTCCCACTGGCGGTGACGCTGCCAGTCACGCGCGGCCTGTCGGCGTACTTCGTCGCCATCCTGGCCGGTATCAACGCCTACAACTGGCACACCTCCGCGCCGCTCCAGCGGCGGCTGTTCCTCCCGCTGCAGGTCGGGACGTTCACGGCCCTGTTGCTGGTCGCCCGTGCCACCGGGCGGGTGCTGCCTCGCGGGGTCCCACAGGAACTCGGTCTCCCGCAGGTGCTGGTGGGGCTCGTCGTGGTCGGCGTCTGCCTGGGGTACGCGGAGTACCGCACCGTCGACCGCCCGAGCACGGCGGCGGTGTTCGACGCGTCGATCCTCTCGGGGGGCGAGCGCCGGTGATCGATCAGGGGTCGTACGAGGTGGTGCGGACCGACGCGGGGTGGCGGTGGCGACTGATCGACGCCGAGGTGTGTCTCGCGATGGCTCCGGAGCCGGTCTACTCCGCCCGTGCCGCCCGGAGTGCGATTGACAGGGTCCGGGACGCCGCCGTCCAGGTCGCCCAGGCAGACCGGTACGTGAGCGACGCGGACGCTGTCGACCGGGGCGCTCCGGCGGTCAGCGTCCACGGTGACGAGGCCACCGAGGTGTACGAGTGGGCGCTACTCTCCGACGGCGACGTGCTCGCAGTCCCGCGGTTCACCTACACGGAGCGGGCGATGGCACTCGACGCCGCGCGGCGGTTCGTCGCCCTCGCGGGCGGGGCGTTGCCGGTGTACCTCACCGGCGCGGTGGAGTCAGTCGATCAAGAGGCCTTCGAGGTCGGCGGCTCTGCGGTGCGTGGCGCGCTTGGCGCCCTGCTGAGACGGGGCCGCCGACACCGGCAGTTCCTCGAGGACATCGACACGCGGATCGTCGTCTCGGGCATCCGGGGCAAGTCCTCGACCGTGCGGCGACTGGACGACGTGTTCAACCGCCGGGGGTACGACGTGCTGACGAAGATCACCGGCAACGAGCCACATCTCATCCGCAACGGCGACGTGATCCCAATCGACCGGACCGGTCCGTACACGACGCTGTATGAGAACGTCCGGGTGCTGCGAGAGTTCGGCCCGCAGTTGAGCGAGTTCACGCCCGAGGACGTGGCAATCTTCGAGAACCAGGGGATCACCGAGTACACCACCCGCCTCATCAACCGCCGGTTCGTCAAGCCCCACGTCGTCGTCCTGGCGAACGTCCGCCAGGACCACCAGGACACGCTCGGCAAGAGCCTGCGAGACATCGCCCGGGCGTTCGCCAGGACGATCCCGCCGGGAACGACGGTGGTCAACGGCGAACAGAACCCGTTACTCGCGAAGTACATGCGCGAGGAGATCGAACAACAGGGCGGCGAGGTGACCCAAGTGTCGATCCCCGAGGACCAGGAGGGCCGCATCGGTGCCGAGACCGTCTACGCGACGAACGACGTGCTCCGCCTGCTCGAGATGGACCCGATCCCCGAGGAGCAGTTGACGGCCTACCTCGACGCGATCCAGCCCCGGTGGGTGCGCGTGCCCGGCGGGCGGGTGTTCAACGGGGCCGAGATCAACGACATCGAGAGCACGGAGGCGATCCGAGAGGCGCTCGCGGACGACAACTACGTGCTGCCGTTCGTCTACCTGCGGTCGGACAGGCGGAGCCGCACCGCGTCGTTCGCGAACTACCTGAACACGCTGGCCGACCGCGACCTGATCCGGCAGGCGCGAGCGGGCGGGGCCTTCACCGACGTGTTCGCCGACCACGTCGAGGTACCCGTCACGACACACGACCGCGACGAGGACGCTGGGAGGGTGCTGGACGAGATGCTGGCGGAGGAGTACCCGGTCCTGTTGATGGGCAACACCGTCGACGAGTTCATGCGGGACATGGACGAAGAGATCACCGAGCGGGCCACCCGGGGCGCCGTGGAAGAGGCGGACTGAGTCGGCGGGTCGGTGGTGACCTACCCCGGGGGCCACTCGGTCTCCCGGTCGTGGTGGTGACAGGCTGCCTGGCGGTCGTCGCCCACGTCCTGCAGCGCGGGGTCGGACCGCTGGCAGACGCTCTCGACGTCGGACAGTCGCTCGGCGGCCGCCGCGGTGTCGCCCTCGACGGCGGTCCCGAGGGCGTCGGCGAGTGCGCGCTCGGTGCGCTCGTCGGGGAGTTGCTCGGGGAGGTCGTGGGCGGCCCGCAGGTCGGCGGGGGTCGACGCCTCGACCGCGTCCTCGGCCAGGCCCCGGCGCAGATCGGCGAGTGCCCGCGTCGTCGCGGGCGAGAGCCCGGTGTCGTCGGGGGGGATCACCCGGGGACAGCGCGGGTGGAACGAGCAGCCGCCGGGTGGCGTCGAGGGGTCGGGCACGTCGCCGTCGAGGCCCTCGGGGAGCGAGGCACCCGGCTCGGGTCGGGGGATCGAGGACAGCAGCGCCTCGGTGTAGGGGTGCTGTGGGCGCTCGAACAGCGTCTCCGTGGGGCCGACCTCGACGATCTCCCCGAGGTACATGACGGCAACGCGGTCACACACCTCCCGCACCACGCCGAGGTCGTGGCTAATAAAAAGCACTGACAGTTCGTAGGTGGCCTGCAGGTCCTCCACGAGCGAGAGGATCTCCGCCTGGACACTGGCGTCCAGGGCGCTGACCGGCTCGTCCAGCACGAGCAGGTCGGGGTCGAGCGTGAGCGCCCGGGCGAGGGCGATCCGCTGTCGCTCGCCGCCGGAGAAGGCGTCCGGGTAGTCGTCGGCGTCGGCCGCCGACATGCCGACCCGTTCGAGGAGGTCCTCGACGATGTCGCGGGCGTACTCGCCGTGGACGCCGTGGATGCGCAGCGGCTCGGCGACGGACTCCCCGACGGTCATCCGCGGGTCGAACGCCGTGGTGGGGTCCTGGAACACCATCTGGACGCGCCGGCGGAAGGCCTCGCGCCGGTCGCCGTCCAGATCGCTCACGGGGACGCCGTCGAAGCGCACCTCGCCGCCCGTGGCCTCCTCTAGATCGACGATCGTCCGTGCAGTCGTGGACTTGCCACAGCCGGACTCGCCGACCAGTCCCAGTATCTCGCCCTCGTGGACGTCGAAGCTCACGCCGTCGACCGCCCTGACGTGGCCGCTGACCCGCCGGAGCAGTCCCGACCGGATCGGGTAGTGTTTCTCCAGGTCTCGCACCGCGAGCAGTGGGTCCTCCTCAGTCATCGTCCTCACCCCACAGGGCCGGCGGGACGCGGTGGTCGGGGCCGTACAGGACACAGGAGACGCGCTGGCTCGCCGGGTCGTCGGTCGCGGGCGCACTCGTCGCTGCGCTCTCGGCTCCGCCGGCCGCGGCCCGGAGCGGGGGCTGGTCGCCCCTGCGGCAGTCCTCGACGGCGTACTCACAGCGGGGCTGGAACCGACAGCCGTCCGGCGGGTCGGTTGGGTCCGGCAGTCGCCCGCCGATGGCGTCCCGGCTCCGGCCCCGGCCGGGCAGGCAGTCGAGCAGCGCCCTGGTGTAGGGGTGTGCGGGCCGCTCGAACAGCTCGTCGACAGGGGCACGCTCCATCACCTTCCCGGCGTACATCACGACCACGCGGTCGGCGACGGCGGCGACCACGCCGAGGTCGTGGGTGACGAACAGCAGGCCCATGTCGCGCTCGGACTGGAGGTCGGCCAGCAGCCGCAGTACCTGTGCCTGGACGGTCACGTCGAGTGCGGTCGTCGGCTCGTCGGCGACCAGCAGGTCGGGGTCCGCCGCGAGTGCCATCGCGATGACGACCCGCTGTTTCTGCCCGCCGGAGAGTTCCTGCGGGTAGTCGTGGTACCGCTGTTCGGCGTCGCCGATGCCGACCCGGTCCAGCAGGGCCACGGCACGCTCGCGGGCCTGCTCGGCGGGGAGGTCGCGGTGGAGTCGTATCGCCTCGACGACCTGGTCGCCGACGGAGTACACCGGGTCCAGCGACGCCTGGGGGTTCTGGAACACGTGGCCGATCCGGCCGCCGCGGTAGCGACGCAGCTTGGCGTCCGAGAGGTCGGTGAGGTCGGTGCCGTCGAACTCGACGGTACCGTCGATCCGCGCCGCGGATCCGACCAGGCCGGTGAGTGACTCGCAGGCGACGGTCTTGCCCGACCCCGACTCGCCCACGAGCGCGACGGTCTCGCCGGCGTCCACCTGGAAACTCACCCCGTCGACCGCCCGCACCGCGTCCTCACCGGTGCCAAAGCGGGTTTGGAGGTCCTCGACCGACAGAAGCGTCATCACTCCACCTCCGTCTGGGGGTCGAGCACGTCCCGGAGCACGTCGCCGAACACGTTGAACGCCACCGTCAGCACGACCAGCGCGAGCACCGGGAACGCGGTCACCCACCACTTCACGTGCCAGGGCTGGTCGTGGGTGATCCCAGCACGGAGCACCCGGCCCAGCGACTGGCTCACCTGGTTCAGTTCGAGGTACGACAGCGCCACCTGCGCGAGGACGATGAGCGGGATACGGCGCGTGACCGCCGTCAGCGCCGTCGAGGTGGTGTTCGGGACGACGTGGCGCCGCAGCACGTGGAGGTCGCTCGCGCCGGCGACCTTCGCGGCGTCGACGTAGCCGGCCGAGCGCATACTGAGCGTCTCGCTGCGGACCAGCCGGGCGATACCGCCCCAGTCCAGCAGCCCGAACACGACCGCCAGCGTGAACAGCCCACCGTCGGGGATGCCGCCGTACCGGCCGAGGAACAGACTCGCCAGGAAGATGTACACGATCACCGCGGGGACGGTCTGCTGGACGTCGACGTACCGCATCAGGACGTCGTCGACGCGCCCGCCGACGTAGCCGGCGGTGGCGCCGACGGTCACACCGACGACGCTCATCAACACGCCGGCGGCGAACCCAAGTTTCAGGGCGACGCGGAGCCCCTCGCTGACCAGCGTGGCGACGTCCTCGCCGATGCGGTTCGTCCCGAGCGGGTACTTCCAACTGCCCTGACACCGGCCGTTCGACACCTCGCCGGCACAGGCGTAGTTGACCTCCAGGTCGGCGGGCGTGCTCGCGTACACCGGGGGCTGGAGTCGCTCCTCCAGTCTGGGGTACAGCTGGCCGAACTGCTCCGGCCCGACGACGGCGAGGGCGACGAGCACCAGGATGGCGGCGAGACTCACCACCCCCGCAGGACGGCGGGCGAGCGCCCGCAGCCGGTCAGCAGTCACCTCGGGGTTCGCCGCGGCGGGCACCACCCCGTAGCGGAGGACGACGAGCATGGCGACCACGACGAGCCAGTCCAGCCGGGAGAGGTCCCAGCCGATGAGCGAGAACACCAGTGGCCGGTCGGGCTTGACGAGGTAGTCGTGGACGTACGAGACCGCGAGCACCGCCGCGCCGACGAGCAACACGAGCGTCCTCGGGCCGGGGCGCAGCCGCCGCCCGTGAGACTCCCAGTCGACGGTGGTGAACAGCGCGGTGTCTCCCTCTTGTCGCGCCACTGGCATTAGGTCGCTCCGGCAGATTATAAGAGACTTTCTCGATCTCTCTGTCCCGATACGCTTAGGAAAACTTAACAGCGGGCGTGAGGTATCGACCGCGAACAGCATGACTCCGGCGCTACGACTGTCCGCCGCGGGCCGGCGCCGGCGACGCCGTCGACGGAGGTGCCCGCGGTGAGTTACCTCCGGTACGTGGCCGAGCGGGTCGCCTTCGCCGTCCTGTCGGTGTACGCGGTCGTGTCGGTGCTGTTTTTCGCGGTGACCGCCGGCGCCCGGTTCCGGATCCGCGAGCGCCTCGCGCTGGCGCGGTTCAACGGGGCGAGCGAGGAGGCGATCGCTCGACTCAGGGAGCGACTGCTCGCCCAGCGCGGTCTCGATCGGCCGCTGTACGAGCGGTACGCCGACTGGCTAGTGGAGGTCACCACCCTCCAGTGGGGTGACTCGTTCATCTACCGCCAGTCGGTCGTCAGCGTCCTCGACGGGCGGGTCCAGACGACGCTCGGGTACGTCATCCCGGGGGTCGCGCTGGGTGTCGTCCTCGGCGTCGGACTGGGCGTGTTCGTCGCGCTGCGCCGGGACGGCGTGCTGGACTGGACGGCCCGACTGGGCGCGTACGCCCTGCTCGGCGTGCCGACGTTCATGCTCGTGCTGTACATCGGTTTCTTCGGTCCCGTGACGCTCGAACCCGGGACGACCGACACCTGGGTGGTCGCCTCGCTGGTCGTCGCCGCCGCCGTCCTCGCCGGGCAGTTGCGGTTCGCCCGGACGGCGGCACTCGAACAGACCGGCCAGGCGTTCGTGAAGACCCTGCGGGCAAAGGGTGCGACGCGGCTCCGTCTGGGTCGACACGTGCTGCGCAACGCCTCGCTGCAGGTGATCTCGATGTCGATCAGCGACCTGCTGTCGGTGATGGTGCTGACGGTGTACATCGTCGAGGAGGTGATGCCGATCGACGGCCTCGCGACCGCGAGTCTGCGGGCGGTCCGCGAGAGCGACGTCGCCCTCGTCATCTGGACCACGCTCGTGGTCGCGCTGATCGGCATCGCCGGGAACCTCCTGAAGGACCTGGTGTACGGCTACCTCGACCCCCGGGTGCGGATCGACTGACGGTCGCCGCGACGGGGGTCCCGCGGGCCGTCTGTCGGCCTGACCGGGGCAGTCGGCCGGAGCGACGGACCGGCGGAGCGAGGTGTCCCGGTCTCGCGGTCCGGACACGACAACGACTTACCGCCGGCGGTCGCCCACCCGACGATGGCTGACCCGGTGCTGAAGTGGGCCGGCGGCAAGCGCCAGCTGCTCGAGGAGCTGTACGCCCGCTTCCCGGCGTCGTTCGACCGCTACCACGAGCCGTTTCTCGGTGGCGGGGCGGTCTTCTTCGACCTGGCGCCCGCGGCGGCGACGGTCAACGACACGAACGCCCGTCTCGTGAACTTCTACCGCGTGGTGCGCGAGCGGCCCGAGGCGCTGGTCGACCGCCTGCGGCAGTTCGAGGACCCCGAGGCGCCTCCGGACCCGGGACAGGCGTTCGCCGACACCGACTGGGGTGGCGACCCGGTGGAGACGTACTACTACCAGCAGCGCGCGCGGTTCAACCGCCGCGCCTACGGCGACGGCGACTGGCCCGCCGACCCCGACGAGCGCCTGGAGGAGGCGGCCCTGTTGCTGTACCTCAACCGCACCTGCTACAACGGCCTGTACCGCGAGAACGGCGACGGCGGGTTCAACGTCCCCGTCGGGCGGTACACCGACCCGGACTGGGTGATGGCCGACCGGCTCAGGGCGGCGAGTCGGGTCCTCGCGGACGCCACGGTCCGGAACGAGGACTTCACCGAGGTGCTGACGGCGGCCGACCCGGGCGACCTGGTGTACCTGGACCCGCCGTACGAGCCGATGTCGGCGACGGCGGACTTCGCGGAGTACGCCGCCGAGGGGTTCGACCGCGAGGACCAGCGTCGCCTCCTCGACGCCGTCGAGCGCCTGGACGATCGGGGGGTCGACTTCGTGTTGAGCAACAGCGGGATGACGTACGACGCCTACGCCGAGGCGGGCTTTGAGGTCGACCGCGAGGGGGCGACACGCTCGATCAACAGCGACGCGACCGCCCGCGGCGAGGTCGAGGAGATAATCGCGACGAACGTCCCGCCCGACCGTCGCCGGGCGCCCTGACTCAGTCGTCGAGTTCGTCCTCCAGGCGCCGCTCCAGCTCCGCCTCGGTGAGGTCGTCGGCGACGTAGCGGCGCTTGAGGTCGGCCACCGGGCCCTCCTCCTCGCCGGTCGACGGCCCGTCGCCCCACTCCGACAGGACGGCGGGCGAGGCGGCGACCCCGGCCGCCACGAGGTAGTACAGCGGCGCGACGAGACCGAGTGGCCCGCCGAACAGCGGCTCTCGCGGACCGGCGGTGGTGACGGCGGCGACCAGCGGGGCAGCCAGCAGCGTATACGACAGCACGGCGTGGGCGAACAGGGCGATCCACTGGTCGCGATCCACGGGGTATGCGGTCACGTGACACGCGGTAGCTCAGCGGCCGATTTGAATCTGACGCCCGGGTCCGTCGGGCTTTTTGATGAGCCAGCCGAACGGCGTCCGTGTCGACACTGGATCGCGTCCTCGCGGTGCTGCCCGCCGGTCTCGTACCGCTGGCATGGGGGTTCACCGCCGCCGTCGCCGCCGGCGCGGTCGACGAGCGGCCCCTGACGATCGGCCTGGGCGTGATGACGGTGCTGTTCGCGGTGTTCGCAGCGCAATCCGCCATGCGGGAGGGTGTCCTCGCAAACTGGCGGCTGGTGATCCTGGGTGGGCTGGTGGTCAACCTCGTCGCGCTCGCGGACCTGCTCGTGCTCTCAGACGGCCGACTCGTCCCGGTCGCCGCTTACGGGTGGATGGTGCTGCCCGTGCCCGCGCTCGTGCGAACGGGCCGAGCCGTCGGGGCGGCGACGCGGTACGTCGCCTTCGCCGCCCTCTCCGTCCTCGGGGCGGCGGTCGTCGTGGCCGCGGCGCTCACCGGTGGGATCGCCGGCTTCGAAGCCGGTCGGGTGACACTCCTTGGGATCGCGCTGGTCGGCGCGGGACAGACGGGCAGCATCCTCGACGCCGTGGCACGCAACGACGGCGAACTGAACGGCTGAGCGGGTCCCCGTTCGGGGACCACCGGAACCGTGGGGGACTTGCCCGTCGCCCCCGTCGAACGGGTATGCTTCCAGTCGACCCGACGGCGATCGACCCGGCGGACCTGGGTGAGCGGCGCGTGCGGATCGAGGCAGACCACGAGACGGCTATCGAGACGGTCCGTGAGGCGTTCACCGCGGCGGGGTTCGGTGTGCCGGTCGAGTTCTCCCCATCGGAACTGCTCAACGAGAAGATCGACGCCGACCGCGACCCGTACTACGTGCTCGGCGCCTGTAACCCCGAGATGGCCGACCGCGCGCTCGACGCGACCCCGGACATCGGTGGGCTGTTCCCCTGTAACGTGATCGTCCGGCAGGTGGAGCCGGGCGTCCAGGAGGTGTACCACCTGTCGATCATGAAGCTGGCCCGCCTGGCTGGGGTCGCGCCGGACGACGAGACGTGGGCCGGGATCGTCGAGGACACCGGCGTGAAAGTCGAGGAGGCGATGGCGAACCTGGAGCGGGCGACCGCCTGACGCCGGGGGCCGGCACGCGCCCGGGGCCACCGCCTGCGATCGCCCGGATTTTATACGGGCCACTCGAACGCGGGGCATGGCCGAGTACGAGGTCGTCATCATGGGGCCGCCAGGTGCCGGCAAGGGAACCCAGTCCGAGCGGATCGCCTCCGCGTTCGAGCTAGAACACGTCACCACCGGCGGCGTGTTGCGGGACAACAAGGACATGCAGACGGAGTACGGCACGCCCCGGGAGTACATGGAGGCGGGCGAACTCGTCCCCGACTCCGTCGTGAACGAGATCGTGAGCAAGGCCCTCGCGGAGATCGACGGCGAGGACGACGTGGCGGGGTACGTTCTCGACGGCTACCCGCGGACGATCTCCCAGGCGGAGTACCTCGACACGATCGCCGAGTTGGACGTGGCGCTGTACCTCGACGTCTCCCGGGAGACGCTCGTGGAGCGACTCACTGGTCGTCGCGTCTGTGAGGACTGTGGGGCAACCTTCCACGTTGACTTCGACCCGCCGGTTGAAGCGGGGGTGTGTGACGACTGTGGCGGCTCGCTGGTCCAGCGTGAGGACGACCGCGAGGAGGTCGTCACCACCCGCATCGAGGAGTACGAGCAGAAGACGGCGCCGGTCGTCGACCACTACGACGACGAGGACCTGCTCGTGCGGGTCGACGGCGAGGGGTCGCCCGACGAGGTGTGGACGGCGGTCAGCCAGGCGATCGACGACCACGCCTGACGCCGGGCAGACGAAAGAGTTCATAACCGCTCGCTCACTACGTCGGGTGAATGTCGCGCATCGAGCGCCGCACGGCCGCTCTCGTCGAGGACGACGAGGAGATGGCCGAGGCCGTCTCGACGGTGAAACGCGTCGCCGAGGAGGACGGCGGCACCGTCGAGTGGAGCGACGTCAGCGACGAGATCACCAGTGGTCAGTGGGGGCGGATCGTCGACGAACTGCTGGAGGACGACGGCGACGGGGCGTTCGAACTCGCCGACCCGGCGGCGGTCGAGGCGGTGCTCTCCGACGAGACCGACGTCGAACCCGACACCGACCTCGACCTGGAGATCGAGGTCGACATGGAGGAGCCCGAGGCCGAGGGGTGGTCCCAGGCGACGATCGGGGCCGCAGTCGTCGCCGTCGTCATCATGACGGGGTACGCGTTCGGCCCGGTCCGAAGCGTCGTCGAGGCGATCGTCAACCCCGTACTGAACCCCCTCGACGCGGTACTGCCGTTCTACGCGGTGATAATGTGTGTCGCGCTGGTGACGGCCACCTACTCGACGCTGCTGCAGGCAAACCTGATGAACACCGACGTGATCCAGTACCAGCAAAAGCGGATGAAGGCCATGCAGGAGAAACGCGAGAAGGCAAAGGAGATGGACGACGACGCCGCCCAAGAGAAGCTTCAAGAGAAGCAGATGGAGATGATGGGCGACCAACTGGGGATGTTCAAAGAGCAGTTCAAGCCGACGGTGTGGATCATGCTGTTCACCATCCCCGCCTTCCTGTGGATGCTGTCGGCAGTGAGCGGCGGTGGGTTCCTCGGCGGTGAGCCACTCCCCGACCAGGGCGCCGACATGGTCGTGCCGCTTGCTGGCGCCGTCGAGTGGAACAGCGGGATCCTCGGCCCGCTGCGGACGTGGATCCTCTGGTACATCCTCTGTTCGATCGCCTTCGGGCAGGTCATCCGGAAGGCGATCAACGTCCAGATCACCGCGAACTGACCGGCGTCAGGCCGCCCTCGGCGGCGACCGACTCCCGTCACCGTCGAACGATTCACAATCACTATCACCCCGCCCGGCACAGTGACGATATGTTGATCACGGTGTCCGGGCCGCCCGGCGCGGGCAAGTCGACGGCGGCGAGTGGGCTGGCGACCGCCTTCGGACTGGAGCACGTCTCCGGCGGCGACATCTTCCGGGACCTGGCCGCCGAGCGGGACATGACACTCGTCGAGTTCAACAGACTCGCCGAGGAGGACGAGTCGATCGACCTCGACCTCGACCGGCGTCTCCGCGACATCGCCACGGAGCGGGACGACCTCGTGCTGGAGTCCCGGCTGGCGGGGTGGCTCGCCGGCGACCACGCCGACTTCCGCCTGTGGCTGGACGCCCCCGAGCGGGTCCGGGCCGAGCGGATCGCCAGCCGCGAGGACCGCCCGATCGAGACGACCCGCGAGGAGGAGCGACAGCGCCAGGAGAGCGAGGCGCGACGTTACCGGGAGTACTACGGCATCGACATCGCGGACCTGTCCATCTACGATCTGGCGCTGAACACCGCCCGCTGGAGCGAGGAGGACATGGTCGCGATCCCGCGAGGGGCCATCGAGCGCTACGACCCGGTCGACGACGAGGGGCGCCAGCCCGTGACGGTCGAGTTCCCGTTCGAGTGAGCGTGCCGTCACCGCTGCGCCCGCCGCCGGACGAGCGCACACCTCGCGAGGTGCTCGCGTTCGGAGTGATCAACCTCGACAAGCCGCCCGGGCCCTCCGCCCACCAGGTGTCGGCGTGGGTGCGCGACCTCGCCGGGGTGCAGCGGGCGGCCCACGCCGGGACGCTCGACCCGAAGGTGACCGGCTGTCTGCCGGTGCTCACCGGCGACGCCACCCGGGTCGCGCGGGCGCTGGTCGGCCCGAAGGAGTACGTCGCCGTCCTCGAACTCCACGGGCCCACGCCGTCGGACCTCGACCGGGTTGTCGCCGAGTTCGAGGGCCCACTCGTCCAGCGACCTCCCAGGAAGAGCGCCGTCGAGCGGTCTCCACGGGTCCGTCGCGTCCACGAGTTGACCGTCCTCGAGCGCGAGGACCGCCGACTGCTGCTGCGGGTGGGCTGCGAGAGCGGCACCTACGTCCGCAAACTGTGTCACGACCTCGGACTGGCGCTTGGGACCGGCGCCCACATGGGCGACCTGCGGCGGACCGCCGCCGAGCCGTTCGACGACACCGACCTCGTCACGCTGCACGACTTCGTCGACGCCCTCGCCTTCCTGGAGGAGGGCGACGAGACGGCGCTGTCGGGCGTGGTCGACCCGGCGGAGCGGGCGCTCGCCCACATGCCCGCGGTGACTATCGCGCGCTCGGCCGCCGAGAACGTCGCGACGGGTGCCCCGGTGTACGCGCCGGGCGTCCTCGACGCCGATGCCGCCGACCGGGACGCGCTCGTCGCCTGCTACACGCCCGACGGGTCGGCGGTGTGTCTGGGTCGACTGCTCGGTGACCCTGACGCCGAGGAGGGAGTCGTCGTCGACCTGGAGCGGGTGCTGGTCTGACCCTCCGGTTGAAGTGTAATGGCAGGACCAGACCCGCCGTGACCTGACGAACTGCACGGGGGCGGTCCAGGCGGGTGTACGACGCGCCGTCCCCTGAGCGAGTGGCCCGCAGTTCACGGCTCTGTGGAGTCCCGTGGCGACTCCCTCCAGTCCCGTGGCGACTCTCTCCCCACGCGTCGTCTGCCAGCCTGCTATCGCTCCTCGAGTGGCGTGAACTCGCGGGTCTTGGGGCCGGTGTAGCGCGCTCGGGGCCGGATGAGGCGGTTGTCGTCGTACTGTTCGAGGACGTGTGCGATCCAGCCGCCGACCCGGGATATCGCGAAGATGGGCGTGTACACGTCGACGGGGATCCCCATCTGGTAGTAGGTCGACGCGGAGTAGAAGTCGACGTTGGGTGCCAGACCCTTCTGCTCGGTCATGAACTCCTCGAGGGCGACGCTGTACTCGTACCAGCGGCGGTCGCCGGCGGCCTCGCCGAGGCGCTCGGTCTGTTCGCCGAGGATCCGCGCCCGGGGGTCCTTCACGTCGTACACCCGGTGGCCGAACCCCGGGATACGGCGACCCTCCTTCAGGGCACGCCGGGCCCACTCGGTCGGGTCGCGGTCGCTCTCGTCGACCTCCTGGAGCATCCGCATGACGTTCTGGTTGGCGCCGCCGTGGAGACCACCGCCGAGCGTGCCGATCGCTGAGGTGACGGCGCTGTGGAGGTCCGCGAGCGTCGAGGCGGTCACCATCGCCGAAAAGGTCGAGGCGTTGATCCCGTGGTCCGCGTGAAGGACGAGCGCCATGTCGAAGGTCTCAGCGAGCACGTCTTCCGGGCGCTCGTCGTTGAGCATCCGGAGGAAGTCGGCGGCGTGGCCGAGGTCGTCGTCCGGTTCGACCGGCTCGTGGCCGTTCCGGAGCCGGGCGAACGCCGCCACGACGGTGGGGAGTTTGGCCGTGATCCGGCGGCCCTTCCGGACGTTCGCCTCGACGTCGGTCGGGTCGACGTCGTCGTCGGCGTCGTCGTCGTAGGCCGACAACTGGGAGGCGACGGTCCGGAGGACGGCCATCGGGCTCTCCTCGACGTCGGCGAGTGCCCTGACCGTGTCGATCACCTCCCCGTTAACGGCGCGCTCGGCGGCCATCCGGCGCTTGAACGTCGCGAGTTCCTCGGCGTCGGGCAGGTGGCCGTGCCACAGCAGGTGCAACACCTCCTCGTAGCAGGCCTCCCTGGCGAGGTCGTCGATGTCGTACCCCCGGTAGACGAGCCGTCCCTCGGAGCCGTCGATGTAACTCAGGTCGGACTCCGTGACGACGATCCCCTCCAGGCCCTTGTGGAGCTGGTCCTCCATAGCCCCGGAGTTGGGGGTGAAGGCTGAAAAAACACCGCCGATCGTCCCCGTCAGTCGTCAGCCCACCGAACGCTTTCGACACCCGTCCGGCCCCGTCGGGGTGACCGAGGTGGTCCCCGGGGAGGGAGCTACCGCCGGGTCGTAAGTGCGAACGGCGACCAGGTCGGCGGGACTGCCCGGCGGCGGCGACGGAGTGCGAACGGCTCACCCGCGACGCTCGTCGGGCGGCGCGGACGGCTCCGCGGGTGAGTCGCGGTCGCCGCTGGTGGCCGCCGCGACGAGGTCGATGCCGAACGCCGCGGCGGGCGGGACTCCCCGTCCCGCACGGAGGTCGGCGCCCAGCAGTGCCCAGGCGACCCCGACGGGAGTGGCGAGAGCGGCCGTGGGCGGCGCCGGTGGGTCGAGGTAGGCGTCCGCGAGACCGCCGGGCGCGACCGAGACGGCGACGGTCAGTCCCGCCAGCGCGAGCGGGAGAGTGAACAGCGCGAGAAGGGGGCCACGTCGTGGCATCGCCGCCGCCCGGAGCGTCGCCGCCCCGAGGAGACTGGTACCCGCCCCCAGAGCGACCAGGACGCCGGTGAGGGCGGTGGCGGACACCTGCGACAGGGGCCGGGCGAGGAAGACGGTGCTCTCGATGGCGAGGACCCACCACGTCAGCAGGACGGCCCCTCCGGCCACGACGGCGCCGACGAGGCCCAGGCGGCCGTACCCGGGCTGCGAGCGGTGCGCGGCGTGGACGGCCCAGGTGCCGGACAGCACGCCGACCGCACAGGCCGGCAGCGCCCAGCCGTACACAGTGACGACGCCCGAGGGTGCGCCGACGTACCCGAGGAGCGGACCGACGAGGGCGAGGGCGGCCAGCAGCGCGCCCGCACAGAGGGCGGCGGTTCCCCCCCTGCGGACCCACTTGCGGGCGTCGACGGTCGCCCGGAACAGCCGCCGGACGACTAGCGCGACGGTGACCAGCACGGCGGTCGCGGTCGCGACGACGACCACGCTGACCACGTAGAGGGCAGCGAGACGGAGCGGTCGCCCCTGGAGCACGACGAACATCAAGTAGGCGGCGACCCCGAGCGCGATCCCGACGACGGCACCGATCCGCGCGTTACGGCGCACCTCAAGCGCCTCGAACAGGGGCCGCGGGGAGGTGTCCGGGCCGGGACCGCCGCCGGGGCGTCCGTCCGCCGTCACGGTCAGACTGGACGCGTGACGAACAAATGACCGTCGGATCCGGGCGCCTCCTGTCCCGTCGATCGGCGGGATGTTCCCGAACACATATACCCCCGACCGGCCACGATACTCTCAATGACGACGCTGGGATCAGCGAGCGCCGACCCCGGCGAGGTCGACACCGGTCGTCTGGAGGTCGGGGAGACCCGTGACGGCACCACCGTCGGCCTCCCGGTGGCGGTCGTCAACGGTGCCGAGGAGGGTCGGACGCTGTACGTGCAGGCCGCGAGCGACGGCGACGAACTCAACGGGGTGGGTGTGGTGCGCGAGGTGGTGCCCCGACTCGACCCCACGGAACTGGCGGGGACGATCCTCGTCGTGGGGATCGTCAACTACCACGGCTTCCAGGTCGCCGAGCACCGCAACCCGATCGACGACACGAAGATGAACCGCACCTATCCGGGTGACGAGAACGGCACCTCCAGCGAGCGCATCGCCGCCGCCACCTTCGAGGCGGCGACCCGAGCGGACCTCGTGCTGGACCTGCACCAGGGGTCGACGAGCAACATGATAGACGAGGTGCGGGTGCGCTGTGGCCCCCGTCACCGCATCCACGACGAGTGTCTCGAACTGGCGAAGGCGTTCAACTGCGGGTACGTCCTCGATCAGAAGGGCCCCGACGGCCAACTCGCTCGCGCCGCTCCCGACGAGGGCATCCCGACGGTGGACCCGGAACTCGGCGGCTCGGTCGGATGGGACGCCGACTCCGTCCGCCGCGGCGTCGAGGGAGTGTTCAACGTACTCGCCCATTACGACTTCCTCGACGGCCAGGCGCCGATGGAGCGACAGACCCGTGCAAGCGGCTTCGAGCAGTACGGCTCGCCCGTGGGTGGGCTCGTGGAACTCCGGCACGAGCTGGGCGAGCGCGTCTCGCCGGGTGACGTGCTATTCGAGGTGACGGACGCCTTCGGCGAGCGCCGCGCGGAGGTGACCGCGGACACCTCGGGAGTGCTGTGGCGGAGCCGCCGTCTGCCACAGGTCGCCACCGGGGAGTACGTCTGTTCGGTGGGCACGGACGTGGACCGCTACTGATGGCGGGGGTCCCGGGGCTTCGCTGCCCCGACTGTGGGGCGACGTACGACGCCGGCCCCGACGAACCGTACCGCTGTGACTGTGGGCACCCGCTGGAACTGGCGGCGGACCCCGTGGCCGACCTCCCCGAGAGCGTCGACCCGGTGCCGTACGCCCGTCTGGACTCCCGTCGCGGCCCGTGGGCGTTCGAGGAGTTCCTCGCGGTCTCGCCGCAGGTGACACTTGGCGAGGGGTTCACCCCGCTCGTCGAGGCGCCCGACTGGGACGCCCAGTTCAAACTGGAGTACGTCTCCCCGACGGGGTCGTTCAAGGACCGTGGCGCGGCGACGATCGTCTCGCGGGCGCTGGAGCTGGGCGTCGACCGCGTGCTTGAGGACTCCTCCGGCAACGCCGGCGCGGCGGTCGCGACGTACGCAGCGCGGGCCGGACTGGACGCCGACATCTACGTCCCGGCGGACGTCTCCGGGTCGAAACTGATGGCGATCCAGCGGACGGGCGCCCGCCCGGTCCGGGTGGAGGGCGACCGCGCGGCGGTCACCGACGCCTGCGT